>JAVRBV020000014.1:0-40934 GCA_034531095.2 Nostoc sp. CreGUA01
CACCTCCCTACCTCCCCACCTCCCTACCTCCCCATCCTCCCACACCGGAAACGCCTCCCACACCGAACACACTTCCTGTTTGCCCAATGCCCCATTCCGCACCCTAGATACATTGGGCACTAATAACTACTAGCTGCGTCAAGTTTCTTAATGTGCGTAAGTTTGATTTAGTTTTTCTGGTGCAGAAGTTCCATATACAGCGAACAAACAACTACCAATCGGTCAATTTTTTAGTAAGTATAAATGCTTGTACACTATATGGCTAAGAGATTCAATCACAAAAGCAAGCAATGGCGTGTGTGGGTAGCTAATGCATCATTCAAACCTATGAAATCAACTTTTTTTGTTCAAGCTTGGCGACGACAATTCAAGTATATTTTCCCGCTGCTAACTTTAATATCGTTTGTTACGGTGTTGTTGCTTGACAGTTTCAGTCCTGTGTTCACCGAAGGTGGGCGCTTCAGTGCGATCGCCCAGCTACCCCGTCAAGAAATTCGCGGGGTTTGGATGACAAACAATGATTTTGATACCTTGAAGAATCGCGCCAAAGTACAAGAGGCGATGACTCATCTGCGGCGGCTCAATTTCAACACCATCTATCCTGTGGTTTGGAATTCTGGCTATGTGATGTATCCCAGCGCCACCGCACAACGGGCAGGCATTCAACCTTTTGTCTATAAAGGTTCGGATGGACATGATATTCTCGCCGATCTGATTCATCAAGCCCATCGTCAGGGACTGCTAGCAATTCCCTGGTTTGAATTTGGATTTATGGCTCCCCCAACGTCGGAACTAGCATTGAATCATCCAGATTGGTTCACACAAAAGCGTGATGGTAACCAAACTTCTATCAGCGCGGCTGGTGAGGTGATGTGGCTTAATCCTTTCCATCCACAAGTGCAACAGTTGATTACTAATCTCGTGCTGGAAATTGTCACTCAATATGATGCCGATGGCATTCAATTTGACGATCACATGAGTTTGCCCCGGGAATTTGGCTACGATCGCTATACAGTTGCTTTATACACCCAAGAAACCAAGAACAATCCCCCAGCTAATGCCGAAGATCCAGCATGGGTAAAGTGGCGGGCAGATAAAATTACCGCCTTCATGGTCAAACTTAACCAAGCTGTCAAGCAGAGAAAACCCCAGGCGATTTTCTCGGTTGCTCCTAATTACTATGACTTTGCTTACAAGTTTCACCTGCAAGACTGGCTCAATTGGATGCGGCAAGATATTGTAGACGAGTTAATTGTGCAAATTTATCGTCCGAGTCTGGAAAGTTTCATCGCAAATATTTCCCGCCCCGAAATTCAAGAAGCGCAACAAACCATTCCTACTGGAGTTGGGATTATGACAGGCTTACGAAATAACCCTGTTTCGATGCAACAAATTAGATCTCAGGTGCGAGCTGCCCAAGAACGCGGTTTAGGTGTAACCTTCTTTTATTATGAAAGTCTTTGGAACTATGCTCCAGAACCCTTAAACGAACGTCAAGCAGCATTTGAAACTCTCTTTCCATCTCCGGCACTCCGCGCCAGAGTTGAATAATTTAAAGACTTACCATTTTGACTGACGCTCTGAGGTGGGGCGTGGGGAGATGAGGGAGACAAATCAATTCAAAATTCAAAATTCAAAATTCAAAATTAAAGAATTTTTTAATGCCCAATGCCCCATGCCCCATGCCCCGCATTCTCTAACAAATATTTGTGCAGACAAAGTTAATAACATCTGCAAGCCCTGACTGATTTTTCAAATTAGTAAAAATAAAAGGTTTATCGCCGCGCATTTTTTTAGCATCTCGTTCCATGATAGTTAAATCTGCACCGACATAAGGTGCAAGGTCAGTTTTGTTAATCACCAATAAATCAGATTTAGTAATGCCGGGGCCACCCTTGCGGGGAATTTTATCACCAGCGGCAACGTCGATGACGTAAATCGTTAAGTCCACTAATTCTGGACTAAAGGTAGCAGCTAAATTATCACCGCCACTTTCTAAAAATACTAAATCCAAATCAGTAAAACGTTCCTCTAATTGTTCAATTGCTGCTAAATTCATGGAAGCATCTTCACGGATGGCAGTATGAGGACAACCTCCAGTTTCTACACCCAAAATGCGATCGCTTGCTAAAGCCTGAGAACGCACTAAAAATTGAGCATCTTCTTGAGTATAAATATCATTTGTGACTACTGCAATTTGATACTGTTCGCGCAACGTCTTGCACAAAGCATCTACCAAAGCCGTCTTCCCGGAACCAACCGGGCCTGCAACACCTACTCTAAATGCGTTTTTTGTCATTTGTTGTTAGTCATTGGTCATTGGGCATTGGGCATGGGGCATTGGGCATTGGGTACAGAGAGAATAATAACTCCTAATACCAATTTTTTATAAAGCTGCATAGAATTCGATCCCCCCTAACCCCCCTTAAAAAGGCAGGGCTGATTCATTCCATTTAAAACAGGATTTGTCAAGATGGTTAGCAAGAAAATTGTAAGTAAGCGTGGCTAAGAGACGAACATTTAAGCACTGAAATATCAGTAAAATAGATGGTTTCATCGACACGCCAGTAACAAAATAACCAATTTTTAATTGCAAGAACCCTTGATTTTTAAAGCTCTTTGGGGAATGAAACAGCCCTGCTTTTCAAGGGGGGTTAGGGGGGATCGAAACGCTGTTAGGCAACTTGATAAGACTTGTGTGTACACCGTAGCCTTACTAAGGGGAGGGAGTAAATTTACTCGCTTTCTCCCCTTGATAAGGGGGGACTAAGGGGGGTCTATTTAATATTCGTGCAAGAGGTCTAATTAGGTGGTATTTCTAAAGCGATTTCACCGAGTAATCCCTTGCGAAAATCTGTTAAAAGTTGCCTTGCTGTTCGTTCCACATCACCTTTGTAACGATGCTCTGCCAAGGCGTGCAAATAGACATCTCCAGCATCAGATATGGAATCGAGTTGGTAGCGGGACTCTAGCGGTTTTTTTGGTAACAAATCTGTGGCTACAGCTTCCAAATAGTTCAGTAAATCTACTAAGGCTGCTGCTACTAGTTGATTATCGTAAGATGCTTCGCCGATATCATCACAAATTGCTAATTTCAATGCTGCGTCTTGGTCTTCTAATCTAGCAGGGATGACACCAGGAGCATCGAGTAATTCCAAGTGTTCGGAAATTCGCACCCAGCGCAGTTGACGAGTTACCCCAGGACGGGCTGCACTTTCTACTACACGTCGTCCTAACAGACGGTTAATCAAAGCCGATTTACCGACATTGGGAAAACCAATCACCACAGCCCGTACTGGACGGGGCAACATACCGCGATCGCTTCTTCTTTGATTCAATTCTACACCGGCGGCTTGCGCGGCCCGTGCCACTTCTGCTATACCTTTACCATGTTGAGCATTGGTAAAATAGGGGGTTTCTCCTTGACGTTTAAACCAATCTACCCATAGCGATCGCATTTGCGGCGTAATCATATCTACTCGGTTGAGTATCAACACCCGCGTCTTACCCTCCACCCACTCAGCTATTTGAGGATGGTGAGTCGCTAAAGGAATCCGGGCATCTCGTACCTCAAACACCACATCTACACGTTTTAGCTGTTCTTTGAGATTCTTCTCAGCCTTAGCAATGTGACCTGGATACCATTGAATCAGGTTTAATTTATAGTTTTGAGTTATAGCCATAGTTTTTTATTAAGTACCAATTAATAAATTCTTGCCAATCAAAGGGACTGGGAATTGTACAGGGAAAAATTAACTAATAACTGTCAATTCCCCATCTCCCCACTCCCTACTCCCTTTCCCTTGATGCAAAATCAAACGATTTCCATCAGGATCGTAAGCATAAATTTCTCTGCCGTGAGAAGCAACGGAAATCTTGCCTGGTGGGGGATAGCCCAAAGTTGTTAAGTGGGCGATCGTATCTTCCAAGTTACTCACCTCTAAACATAAACTTATCTTACTTTTGCCAGATACACAAAGCGGTGAATCAAAAGACATGACTTCAAATTCCGATTCATTGGTGTTTTTTGGTTGAAAAATACCTAATCGCATACTAGGCAAATGAAACTCAGCATAGACATTCGCCATCGAAGTAGCTGGCTTTTGCTGGAGCAATTTTGTATAGAAATTGACTAAATTCTCAAAATTAACTGATGCTATGGTGACAAATGCATCAATACATACAAAAACCATATCGTTCTAATACGTAAGTGGATATAATTTAAATGCCAAATTATAATTAGTCAAATCACTTTTCTAAATACCTTTTGGCTTCTTTTTTCAATATAACTGGCTTCTAACGATTGCTCTTTGAACTTTTTGTGTACATAGCATCGGCAGTCAAGATGTACACTTTACAGTAACTTTATTGTAATACTACGTGGAAATGATGGTACAGTACACGTATTACACGCATTAATTGTTTATGATGTATCAAAGCTAGTCTACTCAATGAATTGTTTTAGTTCTAAAGTTTGGACATGCTAAATCTTAAAACCAGTATTTTCCTCATCGCAGTTGTCTGCATCATTGCCACAGGCTTAGTTATATACTTACTAGGCGGCATTAACCCAGCGCAAATTCAAGCTTGGCTAAAGTCTGCTGGCATTTGGGCGCCAATTATCTATATTCTTGTGTATGTTGTAGCAACTGTACTGATTTTGCCCTCAACAGCACTGAATTTGACTGGTGGTGCAATTTTTGGCCCAGTATTAGGAACTATTTGGACTAGTTTAGCAGCGATTATTGCTGCGATCGTTTCTTTTACTTTTACCCGGACTATTGGACGTGAAGCAGTAGCAAAAAGACTAGCCGGAAAATGGCAAGCAATGGACGCGGAAGTGCGTCGGGCAGGATTATTTTATATGTTTGCTATTCGGTTAGTAGCAGTAATGCCCTATGGTTTAGTTAACTTCACTGCGGGATTAACTTCAGTCAGCTTTAAAGATTACGTTCTCGGCACCAGCCTGGGTACAGTTCCTGGAGTTCTACCTTTTGTATTGTTAGGTAGTTACGGTTTAAAGGCTTTTAGCACAGGAGATTTTTTGCCCATGATCTTAGCTTTGTCACTAACTGGAGTCTTAGTGGCAGCAGCAACATGGTATCGCCGTCGTCGCACTTTTCCATCAAAGGGCGTAGAGATTCTAAAATCATCAAAAAATGACACAGATCCTCAAGATAACTGAACATATTCTTCTCGGAAGATGAAAATGAATTTTATGTCTGTTTCTTTAAGCATCAAGCGAATTATGAGGTTTTGTACATGCTTTTAAACAATGATAATATAGAACTTTCTGTAGTAGTTCCTATGTATAATGAGGAACCCAATATAGACTACTTGTTTGAACGATTAGTAACAGTATTATCTCGTTTAAACATGAAATATGAAATTGTTTGTGTGAATGACGGCAGTAAAGATAATACCCTCAAATGTTTGATTGAACATCATTACCATAACCCTACAATTAAAGTCGTTAACTTGTCCCGTAACTTTGGCAAAGAAATTGCTCTGACAGCTGGCATTGATTATACAACAGGTGCAGCAGTAGTCCCAATTGATGCCGATCTTCAAGATCCACCCGAATTAATTGAGCAGCTAATTGTTAAATGGCGTGAAGGTTATGATGTGGTTTATGCAACTCGTCGTTCACGTCAAGGAGAAAGCTGGACTAAGCGTTTCACTGCTAGTGCTTTCTATCAAACTATAGGCAAGTTGAGTCATACTCCAATTCCCCCAAACACGGGGGATTTTCGTTTATTAGATCGACGTGTAGTCAATGCTCTCAAACAAATGCCAGAACGCAATCGTTTTATGAAGGGTTTGTTTGCTTGGGTTGGTTTTCAACAGACTTCAATATTATACGATCGCTCTCAACGTTATCAAGGATATACTAAGTGGAATTATTGGAAACTTTGGAACTTTGCTATTGATGGAATTGCTGCATTTAGCTTAATACCGTTAAAAGTTTGGAGCTACCTTGGTCTGGTCATATCGTTAATTTCATTTTCATATGCCAGTTTTTTAGTAATTCGGACTTTGCTATTCGGCACTGATATTCCTGGTTATGCTTCTTTAATGGTAGCAGTACTTTTTTTAGGAGGAGTGCAACTTCTCAGTCTGGGAATGATAGGTGAATATCTCGGACGCGTCTATGACGAAGTAAAAGGACGCCCACTTTATTTGGTTCGAGATTGCTATGGTTTCAAGCCTGAATCTATCAATCACAAATCTCTTTCTTATCGTTCATAATTGAATTCAGAGGATATTCGATAAGTATCATTTTTTCAGGGTGAAAAATCCTCTATGAATATTCAAATTGCGAAATCCAATCGAGTTAGAGAAAACTCTACTTTATTCCTGCTGTTAATCGCTATTATATTTACTTCATTCCCTCTATCAGTTTCTGGAATGAACTGGTCAGATACAAGTCAAATCTTTCATTTTGGTAATAGAATTTTGCATGGCAATTTTCCCTACAGAGATTTTGATTACCAAACTGGATTTATCGGTATCGCTATAGATGCATTTTTTCAGAAAATATTAGGAGAAACTTACGCAAGTAGTTTAGTTGCTAGGTTATTGGTGAAAATTACCACGCTAGTATTCTTTTATTTATCTTGCAGGCAATTTACTTCAAGACTGATATCGTTCTCTGTCTGTATTGGATGGTTATTCATGCATCCCGTACTTTATCGTGGGGGGAATGATAATTATGTAACTTTGTTTTTATCGATTACTACTTTGTTGATTATTATTGGCTTGAACAAGTTAGGTGAAAAAGCTTCATTTTTCTATTTAATTACAGCCGGATTTTTTCTAGCTTTAGTGATGGCAGCACGCCAGAGTAATGGCACCATCTGTATAGTAGTTACCTTAGCAGTTCTTTTTGTCTATACTTGGAGAGATTTAGAAAGATATTTGTTATCGGTTTTAGCTCCATTTTTGCTAGGTATTTCTTTAGGATTAGGATTAATCTTAGGAATTTTATTTTGGAATAATAGCTTATCAGCAGCATTTTATCATCTTTTTATTGGCGCTTCCGAAAAAAAAGATATCAGCACTTTTTCCAGTTTAATCGATGCTTTATCTGGTGGAGCAATTTACCATAATTCTTCTGTGCGAGAAATTATCGCATACCTGCTTCTTCCATTATTTTTGTGTGCGATCGCTTTTTTGATTATTGGAAAATCAAAAAACTTAGCAAATCAAAACTTTAATTCCGCTGACTTGTTAAATAAATATCGCGTCAGTCCGACAATAGTAGTTATTATTTTGCTAATTGTTGGTGCATTCTTGGGAAAAAAAATCTTAGGTGGTAATAATATACTTGTTTATGACATACCAAGAACATTCTTTACTTTAGCTTTGATTGCTAGTTGTGTTTTTCCTGAGAAGAGTAAACAGTTTTTTGGATTGCCATATCCAATTTTCCCATTACTGATAGCTCTGACGCTAGGGACAACTTGGGCTATGCAGATGTCTTGGCCTGGTAGACCGTATACAGATGACGATGTTTTAGTTTTCTTAGCAACGCTGACTATAATTATGTCAACTAAAATTTCCACCAACTGGAAAAAAGGTTTAGCATTGGCATTTTTGTTTGTGACAGCCAGCGTATTTTCTGGACATGTGATTCGTGACTCCATTGGCGTAGAAGCAAAGTATTACATCCCTGGTTTTTATCAGAATACTCGTTATTCTCTAG
This sequence comes from Nostoc sp. CreGUA01, assembly GCA_034531095.2. GTDB lineage: Bacteria > Cyanobacteriota > Cyanobacteriia > Cyanobacteriales > Nostocaceae > Nostoc. The sequence goes on from JAVRBV020000014.1 coordinate 7,706, forward strand.
AACACCCAATGACAAAATTTGTGAAAGTAACAAAAGAAAAAGCACAAGCTTTTTCGATGTTGCAAGAAAATATTAAACCTGGAGATTCTTGTTTTATATACGGCTCTGCATCAGTTTTATATACTCTGCTAGATTGTCAAAATCCAACACGTGTTGATATCACAAATTCAGATGCTCTCACTTTAAAGGTTGCACGCGAGGCAGTTGCTGTTTTAAAAGCAAATCCACCAAAATGGATTGTAGATACAGGGAAAGGTGGTTTTTATATTCCAGATATTTATGATGGTTCGCCAAATTTTTATGGTGCTTTCAATCAATTAAGTCCAAAAGAGTTACATACAGGCTTACAAAGTTTGATAGGTGATTATCAATTAGTAACTACTGTAAAGGATCGATTTCCCCAAGGAGAAAAATTAGAAACTAGAGACCAGGATAAAGTATTTAGATTTCGGTTATATAAACACTCAACGAACAAGGTAGGTTGACTGATGATTGTTAACCGTTAACAGTCATAGCTTTTATTCTTTCCAAACCAGTGTAAACATTAAACCTTTCTCCGCGCAAAAAGCCAATTAGGGTAATTCCGAATTCTTTAGCCACAGACACCGCCAAACTACTGGGAGCAGAAACAGAACAGACAATGGGAACTCCAGCAATTGCAGATTTTTGCAAAATCTCAAAACTAGAGCGTCCGCTAACTAAAACAATATGATTATTTAAAGGTAACTCGTCACTGAGGAATGCCGAACCAATCAATTTATCTAAAGCATTGTGACGCCCAATATCTTCGTGCAGATTTAACAATTGTCCTTGAGGGTTGAAGGTGGCCGCAGCGTGTAGACCCCCTGTAGCGGTGAAGATACCTTGAGCAGCTCGCAGCCGATCTGGTAAGCTGTAGATAATTTCAGGTGTTACTGTCAGACCAGTAGCGATCGCTGAACATCCCCGCAAACGCAAAGCCTCAAGACTTGCTTTCCCACATACCCCACAAGCGCTACTAGTGTAGAAATGACGCTCCAAAGGCTGTAAGTCTGGAATTAACCCATGCCGTAGTTCTACATTTACAATGTTATATCGCTGCTCGCCATCTACTGACTCATCTACACAGTAACTAATACGTTGGATATCTTCCCTACGGTTAACGACACCTTCAGCATAGAGAAAACCAGCAGCTAGTTCAAAATCTGCGCCTGGTGTTCGCATGGTAACAGCTACAGTTTTTTGGTAGGGAGCGAGGCGAATTTCTAAGGGTTCTTCGGTGGTGAGATGGTCTAAACGCGATCGCATTTTACCATTTTCCACAACCCAAACTTGCCCTTTGGTTTTGCTACCAGCTTGTCTATTTTTAGATACCATCAATTTTTAGAAATTTTCGGGATCTATATTTAATTCTCGCAGTTTTGCTGCTAAGCGATCGGCACGTTGTTTCTCTTGTTCGGCACGTTGCATTTCTTGTTCAGCGCGTTGCATTTCTTGTTCGGCGCGTTGTCTTTCTTGTTCGGTGCGTTGCATTTCTTGTTCGGCGCGTTGTCTTTCTTGTTCGGCGCGTTGTCTTTCTTGTTCGGCGCGTTGTCTTTCTTGTTCTGCGTGTTCTGCTTCCCACTGTGCAATTTCTTCAGGCGTAGGCATTAACTGTCCTTCCGCATTGAAATAGCGTAATTGATTTTCATGAACGCCCAAATACAAACTTAGCTGTTGACTCCACAATAATCCTTGAGGGTTAGGTTCTATGGGCTGATAAGTACCACCAACTAAAATAAATCCAGCAAATTCTAAATTTTTCGGATCAAACCAAAAGTATTCGGGAGTGCGGAAGATGTCTTGATAAATTTGTTTTTTTAGCCCTTTATCAACCGCTGCTGTAGAATCCGAAAGTATTTCTATAATCAAGTTGGGATATTTACCATCTTCTTGCCAAACCACCCAACTATCACGGGGCTTGCGTTCAGTATCCAAGACCACGAAGAAATCTGGCCCTCGGAAGTCTTCTGATTTTCGTTGGCGTGGACTGTAATAAATGCTAATATTCCCTGCACAAAAGAAATTATTTAGGTCACGCCACCACCAATCAAGGCATTTAATTAATAGCAACATTTGTTGCAAATGTAGATATGTTTCCAATTGCGGTTCGTTACTTTCTATATCTCCTGAAGGAAATATTACATCTTTTGGGGGTTCAAAATCTTTAGCGACAGACATAGCTGTGAGTTTTGGGATGATATAAGTTTAGGGTAGCAGTTAAAGTTAGCAATGCTTGGGAAATTTAAATTTTTTGCAAGTAGGCGATCGCATTATAATCAGGAACACCTTCGAGCGATCGCTTAGTTTTATCTAATAACACATTGCCTTCCGGCCAATGTACTTGCAAGTTACCTGATTGAATTGGTGCAATATAAACTTGTCCTGGCAATTCACCTAACTCATTTTTCAGAATTACTCGATCCCCATCTTTTAAACCCAACTTTGCCGCATCACCAGCATTCATTAACACCGCTTCTCGCACTGCGCCGGTAATTGCATCTCTGCGTTCCTGCACCATACTATTAAACTGTTTCCCTCGGCGGGTTGCTACGAAAAAACAGCCCTCTGGTAATTCTCGCTGGCGTGGCAATAATACTCCAAAGTGTGCCTTTCCATCAGGTGTCGGGAAGTTCCAGCCAAAGCACAAATGCGAACCGCCATATTGAAACTGGTCGCCAGCTTGCTGTAAGTGTTGAATACCAGCATATTGTGGTACGACTTGGGCAATTTCTTGACGCATTGCAGATGTATCTGCAAAAACTAACTTGTCTGCTAAATCTGGCTTGACGCGCCTTGCCAATTCCAAGAACACTTCCCACTCTGGACGCGCTTCGCCAATGCGCGGCCCTGGAATTTCTGGACTGAAAATTACCCGACGTTCGGTGTTAGTTTCTGTAACTCCCCCCGGTATTTCGTAGCGAGTTGTGGCAGGTAAAAGCACCACAGTATCAGCCGGTTCCACTAACATCTGGCTGGAGAGAACAATATCCATGTGTACCCGCAACGGTATTTGCTTGAGGGCGCTTTCCACGTAATCTGGTTCTGGCAGTACTTCGAGAAAATTTCCCCCCACCGAAAATAACACATCTAATTCACCTTGATGTGCGGCATTAATCATTTCTGGAGCAATTAAACCTTTAGTTGCTGGCACCTCAAAACCCCAACGCTGACTTAATTGGGTAGCATTTTCTGGGGTGATGGCTTTACCCCCAGGAAATACCGTCGCGTAACATCCCATCTCTGCACCACCCTGTACCCCAGAGTGACCGCGAATTGGCATCAAACCGCAACCTTCCCGGCCAACGAAACCTTTGGTGAGGGCTAAGTTGATAATACTCCGCACATTATCTTCACCGCACTCATGCTGAGTAATGCCCATACTCCAAACAAATACAGCTTTGTTGGCTTCCGCGACCATTTTGGCAAAAGCGTACATTTCTTCACGAGATGCACCACAAAGCCGTTCTAATTCTTCCCAAGATTGACTTTCTAAAGATGCCTTCAGTTCTGCAAAGCCGACTGTATGTAAATTAATAAATGACTCGTCTACCCAGTTGTTGGCAATTATATGTTTAATTGTGCCATTTAAAAATGCTATGTCCCCGCCCATGTTAATTAAAAAGAAATCTTCCGCAAACTTGGTACCGAAAAGGGCACTTTCTACAATTGAAGGCACCCAGTAGCGCTCCATTCCTGGTTCACGGTAAGTATTAATTACTACAATTTTAGTGCCAGCTTTTTTAGCATAATGCAGATATTTAACGGTAACAGGCTGATTATTGGCAACATTGGAGCCAATGAACACCAACAGATCAGTACCTATCCAGTCTTTATAAGAACAAGTAGTAGCTGCTGCACCGATAGCAGTTTTTAAACCTGCGGTGCTAGGAGAATGACAAATCCGGGCAGCGTTATCTATATTATTGCTTCCCATTGCTCGTACAGCTTTTTGGGTGGCGTAGTAAGTTTCGTTAACAGTGCCGCGACTGGTAACATAGAAACTGAGGCGGTCTGGTGTAGTGGCGCGGATGCGACTAGCAATTACCTCTAAAGCTTCATCCCAGTTCACACGGCGAAAGCCTTTATCGCCACGTTGACGCATCATCGGGTAAGGAAGTCTGCCCAAGTCTCGCAATTGGGCACTTTTTTGCTTTTGCAACTGTGAGACATCTTCTAGTAGCATGGGGTCAAAAGCTGGTATGGTATTCATCCGCAACAACCGCAAGCGGACATTGCACAGATGAATCCCATCTAAAGTCCAATCTTTCATCCCGGTTGTTCCGAGAGCGCAACCATCGCAAACACCTTTATTTAGGATATTCCATCCATAGGGCAGTTGGTCACGAGAAAGCCAAATGGCGCGAAATACCTCCCAGTAATTATTCGGGTACTGTTCGCCGATACCGAAGGGCTTCCAACTTGCCCAGTGCTGGGGCGTCCAAAATTTCTGGGGTTTGGGCAACATGACACGCTCGGATGAATGTGATGTGGATTCTTCTAGGGTATCGTTTTACAGCAATTTTCAGGTAAATAGACCACGCGGTAGGGGCGCAAGGTATGACAGATGTGTTCAAATGGATGAAAACTGCTGTAAGTAGCATTTAAGGAAACTCCAAGAAATAAATTATCCAATCTTGTGGGGTGGGCATCTTGCCCGCCCAGTCCATAGGGCGGGCGAGACGCCCACCCCACAAGAGTTGATTGGATATTTTTTTAGTTGGAAGTCTCCTAAGTAGCATGATTTTTAAAAAATCTCGACACTCAGCGCTGATTATTCCCGGATGACAGGGTTAGAATAAATGTACAAAATATCAAAAATATACAAACTGTCAAAATGTCAGATGCAATCAGCGCTACAGAAGCTCGCGCTAATTTTCAAGAGCTAATCAATCGTGTTGAGTATAGAGGTGAGCGTATTGTCATTGAGCGACATGGCAAAGCGGTCGTTGCAATGGTTGGGCTGAAAGACTTGAAACGGTTGGAAGCCCTAGAAGATGCCATTGATTCTGAACTATTGCGCCGAGCTGTTGCTGAGAATGATGGCTTCACTACCTTAGAAGCAATTCTCCAAGAGCGTGAAAATGAGTGAGCGATACACTCTCAGGATTGCTAAAACAACTGAAAAAAACTTGCGGGATTTGCAAGCCAAACAATTTAAGCAAATTGTCTCTAAAATCTTTTCTCTTCAAGGCACTCCCAGACCCCAAGATTGTAAAGCTCTTAAAGGCTATGAAGGTGGTTGTCGTGTTGATTTTGGAGAGTACAGAATTCTCTACACCATTGACGATGAAAACCAACTTGTTGACGTGTTTCGTGTTGGCAAACGAAACGATGATGAGGTATACGAAAATTTGTGACGAAAACCTGAAGAGTGCAGCCCATCGTAGATATCACGAATTTTTAATTATTAATCGGCGTTGCTGAATCAGAGCATGAATTGGCATTTTTCGATATGATTAAACAACGATACTTTGCGTCTTTGCGCCTTTGCGTGAGACAAATTCATACTTTCAATCAGTAACGCCTATTAATCAAGTTATACCAAATCCGGCTAATTAATTATGATTAGCCAGACATGATATCATCTATGAATTCAGCAATGCCAAAAATCTTTGTGGGCAGCGACAAGCATCTGAGCTTGTCTCAAAACGTTTCCGAATAAATAAATAGGAATCTGCCAAGCTGCAACGGTAACTTCTTTGACTATATCCTGTACACTAATTGCTATTAATTCATGTTCTGGCGGCTCTCCTTCAATTGCACCAGACCAAGTAAAAGCTAATAAAAAATCATCGTCTCCAGGCAAGGATGCAATCAAGCATTCTTCTGGTGTTGGCTGGCAAATAATTCCATAATCATTTGCAAGTTCTACTAGTCTTTGAAATTTGTTTACGTTCGTCATTTGTCTTTGGGATGTAATTTAATCTCAGTTGGAGAAGAAATCATATTTTGATATTCATAACTCAAGTTCGTTACTCTGTACCATATATTACAAATTATTAATTATTCGGTCAGAGCTAGGAGTTATTGAAGTTGGAACAGGCTTAAGTCCAAAATCTTACCGCGATCGCCAGATTCTATCAGCAACAATCGCTACTGTTTCAAAAAAAGCTGAACTACCTACTTTCTCGGTTGACTGTATTCACATACACCTCCGTTGGTTACCATTTCAGTATTGATGCCCTAATCTAACCCCGGCTGACGCAGTGTCTCGAAAAATGCGTAGACGCCTAACGGCTTGTCGTCAGACATCGCTTTTGAAGGAATGGCTGTAAACCGAATCACAAAAAGATGCTTATCAACATCAATTTGTTTAATTACTTTGGCATAAATATGTTCTTCTAAAGAAGCTTTACGACTTATATCCCCGACTTCTCTAGGAAGTTGGGGTTCTAATGGTTGGAGGCTACAGTATGTAGTTTTATGTAAATTGTTGAGGCGGATCTTTAGACATAAATTATATCAGTAAAAGTCAGCAAAATTTTTTTCACATAAATGTTTTGACTTTTAGTAATTCTGGAATTAGCAAAACAAATTTGCTGCGATTTTTACCCATGATTAAACTTGGCTTAAACTTATGATTCTAATATGTGGTTGTTTGAGTCATTGAAAAACTGGTCTCTTTGTTTTTCAAATTGATCATCGAATTTTTAGTGTCATCACTGTAATCAGAGGTGACAAAATATTGCTTGGGAAATTAAAAAAGAGATGTATTAATTAGTAACACACTAATTAATAGAAAGGATTTCAAGAAGTCTGAAGTACACATAATAGGTCTAGTAGCCAGGTATTAAGCCTGTTTTCGTTGCCAAATCTGAATTTTTAATTCTGCTGTAATTCTGAGCCTTTATTGCTTGCAGAAATTTATTGTGAGGAAAATAAAAGATGAAATCGGTTCCACAATTAGTGCTTGCTGCTGCTAGTTTGACTATAGGTTTGGCAACTCTAGATGCCAAGTCTGTATCTGCTGCAATTATTAATTATAGTTTCAGTGTTGATAGTCCCACCACTAAGGGAAATGGCTTTTTTAGCTTTGATGATTCAACTTTTAGTGAAGAAAATCCTGTAGCGATCGCCAACTCACTTTCTTTCCAATTCGACGGCGATTCTACAATTTACACTCAAGAAGATGATATCGATTATCCAAACTTTCCGCTGGTATATTCAACGTTGTTTTCAACAGGAGAAACATCTTTAGCTTTAGACTATACATTCGACAATAAAGCTAATCCTACCAATTCTCTCCGCTACGAAATTATTGGTGAGGATTTTACAATTTTCTCCCCAACTGATTCTGATGTCGAAGTAATTTCCGGTACAGTTTCTTATACAAAAGTACCTGAACCTACAACTTTAACTGGCGTTTTTTTAGCTTGTAGCCTTGGTTTGATGATGAAGAAAAAGCTAATTTCCATGAAAAAGGTCATTAGTCATTAGTCATTGGTCATTTATCTAAATTCATGGACTTTGGACAAATTACGAGCTAATTAGGAGTAAAAAATGGTAGATTATCATAATATTGAACGCTTCTTGCAGAGTCGAATTAAGCGACGCAACTTAATTATTGGGGCAGGAGCATTGAGTGGTTTTGCGATCGCTAACCAATTTTCTCATCAAACAGCGATGTCTAACGACAAGCCGCCAAGCGTCTACGCCAGAACTAGATTTTCCAGTTATCCTTTCACTTTGGGTGTAGCATCTGGTGAACCCTATCCCACCAGCATAGTAATTTGGACACGTTTGGCTCCCGAACCTTTAAACGGAGGTGGAATGCCACCAGTGAATGTACCTATTCGCTGGGAAGTGGCTACTGATGCCAATATGAGGCGCATTGTCTCCAGAGGTACAGTACTGGCAACCCCAGAACTCGCTCACTCGGTGCGAGTTGTGGTAGAAGGACTGCAATCTGATACTTGGTACTGGTATCGCTTTCTTGTGGGTCAAGACTCTAGCCCCATTGGTCGCACTCGTACAGCGCCTTTAGCAAATAGCTACCTAAGTAAATTTAACTTTGCCCTTGTTTCCTGCCAAAACTATCAACAGGGATTCTACACTGCCTACAAATATTTAGCACAGGACGACCTCAGTCTCGTAGTGCATGTTGGCGATTACATCTATGAAGGCGGAATCTCAAACACTACTCCCAGACAACACAATAGTTCAGAAATTTTTACTTTAGACGATTATCGCAACCGTCACGCCCTCTACAAAACCGATACTAATCTGCAAGCAGCCCACGCAGCCTTTCCCTGGATTGTGACTTGGGATGACCACGAGGTAGAAAACAATTACGCCAACGACATTTCAGAAATTGATACAGAACCAGATCAGGATCGAGCAATCTTCCTGCAACGGCGGGCTATTGCCTATCAGGCTTACTACGAACACATGCCACTCCGACCCTTCTCCCGTCCTGTCGGCCCCGATATGCAACTTTATCGTCGCCTGTCCTTTGGTAACTTAGCAACCTTCCATGTCTTAGATACCCGACAATATCGCACCGATCAGCCTTGTGGTGATGGCGCCAAAGAACGTTGTGCAGAGAATTTAGATCCCAATGCAACCATCACCGGTAAAGCACAAGAGGATTGGTTATTCGATGGTCTAAATACCTCACAAAGCAAATGGAACGTTTTAGCGCAGCAAGTACCCATTGCTCAACGGGACATGACACCAGGGCCAGGCGGAACCTACAGCATGGATAAATGGGATGGTTACGTGGCTTCCCGCGATCGCTTGATGGCTTTCCTCCAACAACGCCGTCCCTCGAATCCAGTCTCCCTAGCAGGCGATGTCCATTCCCACTGGGCGATGAATTTGAAAGCTAACTTTGATAATCCAGAATCCGCCACACTTGGTAGTGAATTCGTTTGTTCTTCCATTAGCTCAGGTGGAGATGGCGCAGACACCAACCCCAACGTTGAAGCTTACTTACCAGATAACCCACACATCAAATTCTTCAACGGTCAACGCGGATATGTTCGCTGCGCCCTGACTCCCACAACTTGGAAGGCAGATTATCTAGTGATGTCAAACGTCATTACCCCATCTGGCACCATTAGTAAACGGGCTTCATTTGTGGTTGAAGACGGTCGTCCAGAAATACAGCCAGCCTAATCTTCTAATTCCCAGGTATCGACACCAGTAGGGGCGTACAGCTGTACGCCCCTACAGCCTGTTTACGTGTTACAAAGAAAGGCAGAAGGCAGAGGGCAGAGGGCAGAAGGAAAGAAGTATTAATGAAAACTTTAGTTCTGGGTATAAAGCCCAGTTTGAAATCATAATTATACTGAGACTGCTTGCAGCGAGGTATAAAACGTCCTTATTTCAATCCCACTCTTTTAAGGGTGGGTTACCTTCTGCCTTCTGCCTTCTGCCTTCTGCCTTCTGAACAAGATTTTTGGTTTAATAAAAAAGAACGCGACAAATAAACCATTTGTAGAGACGCGATTCATGAGCCAGCGAGTTGCGGGGGTTACCCGCGTTGTAGCGACTGGCGTCGCGTCTTCACCCAAGAACGTGTTGCAATCATTAAATAAGAACAGCGATCGCACTTACAAACGCCATAGTCCAAGCATAAGGACGCTGATAGGCTGGTATGGAAAATGCGAAGTCGTTGCTAAAAACGCTGGATAGTTCTTTTTGTGCGGCGCGAATAGCTACTGGCATAAAATTTCAAGTACTCCCTGAGTATAATGTGATGCAAGATTCCCTAATCAAACGCAGTTTAACTCATGAATTACTGCGATCGCCACAACTGCCAGATAATCTGCTACACATAGGATATACCCACGTTGGCGTAACCTGTTACTTGAAAAATCACTACTAATTCAGCGTGCATAGGCATATTACATTTTTTACTTGCGTTTGGGAATCCTAAATTTAGAAAGCTAGAAAAAGCCAGACCAATGCCCCATGCCCCATATCAAATTTTTCCGGATGAGGCAAAATATAAGTGAATAATTACTTTACATTAAAGATGCATAGCTAAAACTCATGGACTTACCTCAACGCGTATCAGTGCGCTACAAAGACGCGTCCTACAATACTAATGAAATTCGTTTGAGAACTTTTCGGCTTGGGTTGCAGATATGGGATGAACAAACTAAGCCAAGAAAAACAGAGCTTTATGAGTTTATATTCTCTTGTTTGAAACAAGTTGACCGTCAAGATCGTTTTATGTTTTCTCTACTTTTCATAGAATTAACAGACCTCATACGTAATTCTTCCCTGGAGAGAGGAACCAAAGAGGTTCTAATTAAGACGGCTTTTAGAGAGTTTGCTTATGCAATAACAGACTTTGAAGAGATTGCAAAATAGTTAGTATTGGGCATTGGGAATTGGGCATGGGGCATGGGGCATTGGGCATGGGGCATTGGGCATGGGGAATAATTCTTAAATCCTCACTCCTCACTCCTAACTCCTCACTCCTCACTCCTCACTCCTAACTCCTCACTCCTCACTCCTCACTCCTCACTCCTCACTCCTAACTCCTAACTAGTGATTCTGGAATTTGAATTTTTGGTGTGTATTTAGACTTAGAAAAATCAAGTCTATATAATGTACTAAAAATTATAGAGAATAAGCTAATGACACACCCCAACCCACAAGAAAAAAACAACTTTCTTTACCCTCGCAGTCGATATTATGGGAAATTTCAGCCTGAGAATTTGGTGTTTAACGCTAATTTGCAAGAATTTTCCCAAAAAATTAGTTACATCACTTGTCTACAAACAGGCGGAAAACTTTCTCCCGATGAAGCTTACGAACAAATTAGGGTGCTTTGGAAAAAACTCAAACGTAGCAAGGAGGAACTAGCTATTGGTATGAATAAAGAAGTTTAAGTTTTAAGAAGCTATACGATATTTGTTGATACATTTCACAAACAAAGTTATCGAAATTTTTCAATAATGTTAAAAAAGTAAATAATTAATATTGCTGTTAGGGGTTTGCAGATGGAGTTAATCAGTTTCTGGAAGCGAATTCAGGACTGGGTTTAATGATAATAGGCATCTTGAGTGTGGTTTTGCGTTGTCAATTTCTCAAAATTTTGGGAAATAATCCGAAAAGCAACAAACTAAACTTGTAGTTGATGATGCAAACCATCGGAATGTATAGTAACGTTTTGCAATTCAGTAGGGTATCTTCTGCCAAACACTCTTCGTATTGCACATCATCAACAAGCGCCATCAACTTTTTTAAACAGGAGTTATGCTATGACGCCGCGACTGACTCAAGAGGAATTAGCACAAATAGTCACTGAAGTCGAAAGTCTGCAAACGCGTCGAGAAGCGGAATTAGACCAACAGCAGGTTAAAGAAATTTTACAGGAGATGAACTTACCGCCAGAGTTGCTAGATGAAGCAGTAGTTCAATTGAATCGTCGTCAAGCACTCTCAGTGCAACAACGCCGGAATCGATGGATTACTTCTGGAGTGGTAGCACTCTTAGCGCTGGTGAGCGCATCTACAATATTTGTGATACACCAACATAATTCTGCACTTTCTCGTGTTTCTGCTCAACAAGACGGCATCACTTTGGCGAAAAATAATAGTGGCAATTTAAAGACAATTTCGCGCCAAATAAATCCAGAAGTTTTTTATCGTGTCACCTTGAAGGATGCACCCTTGGGTAAAAAACTGACTCTCTCTTGTAATTGGATTGACCCAAACGGCCAAATTGTCAAGCAAAACAGCTATCAAACCCGCGAAATTAATACTTCTGTTTGGAATACTCAATGTCGCCACACGATTAATTCAGGTGCAACTGTTGGCAAATGGCAGGTGCAAATGTTTTTGGAAGGCCGTCAAATTAGTGATGAAACTTTTCAAGTGAACTAGTCCAATATGGACAATATTCCACATCATTTTTTTGGGTATTGGGGTTATGGCGCTCAACATCAGTTGGAAGCGCTGTTAACTTGTGTTGTGGAAAACCTCTCTCCTACTAGAGGATATGAGGTGAAAAGTCATTTATCTCAAAAAGAAAATCATTTTCTTCCCATCTGGAATGTTGTTTATCTAGGACTGGATAGAAATTCTCCACTGTTACAAAATCAAATTGCTGGTGTTTCGGCGTCAGGAATATTCAGTTCGCCTGATGCTTGGGTAAATCTGGAGGAAAATAATTGCCTCATTTTGGGCAGAGAACCGTTCGGAAAAATGCCTTTGTATTGGACTGTGCAAGGAGAAGTTATCTGGTTTGCAACCCAACTGCAATTACTCTTGCCGATTTTGCAACAACCAGAAGTTAGCATCCCTGGTTTATACGGCTATAGCTGTTTTTCTTACGTTCCGACACCTTTGACTCCTGTGACTGGAGTGTTTGCAGTTGCAGCGGGAACTGAATTGATTTGCCAGAGTAATTGTGAATTAGGTATCCTTCAAACACCTAAATCTCAAAATATCAATTCCTGGCGAGAAGTCCCAGAACAGCTAACAGATGAAGCTACGGCAATTCGGGAATTGCAAATCCTCCTAAAAAATTCCATTGAGCAACAAATTGCCGATTTAAAGGATGAACCTGTGGGGGTGTTTCTCTCTGGCGGACTTGATTCTTCTGTGGTGGCGGCGCTGCTAGTGCAAGCAGGGGTGAAAGTTCGCGCCTACACTTTGGATTTTGGGAATGCAGGTATTCCAGAATATCCCTACGCCGAACAAGTGGCGCAATTTCTGAAAATTCCTTTAGTAAAAGTGCCAGCAGAGCCAAATTACATCAAAAATGCCTTAATTCCTACGGTGCAGGCATTGGATTTACCTTTTGGAGATGGGGTGTGTGTTCCGTTGTATCTTTTATCTCAAAGGGCTAGTCAAGAAACTCAAGTAATTTTTAATGGGGAAGGTGGGGATCAATTATTTGCTGGTTGGACGAATAAACCTTTAATTGCCGCAGGCGTTTATCAGTCAGAAAATCCCGCTGGTGAGGAAACTTTTATCCAGCAATATCTCCGCACTTTTCACCGTCTTTGGGGATACGAATCTCAAGTTTATCAGCCAGAAATATCTGCTCAGATAGAGAATTTGCAGCCTGAAGATTGGTTGTTGGCAACTCTTGATGCTACCGAGTGTCCATCTTTGCTGCATCGCCTCCGCCGTGCGAGTTTGATGCTTAAAGGAGCGCAAAATATCCATCCTCGTGCTACTGCTTTGGGGTTGGCTCATGGATTGTGGGTGCGATCGCCTTTTTGTAACCTAGATTTAGCACAATGGACATTCCGCTTGTCTGGAGAACTTTGCTTACAGGGAGCCTGTGAAAAATATATCCTCAAACGTGCTGTAGAAAATTGGTTACCACCGGAAATTGTCTGGCGACAAAAGCGGGGTATGGGAGTTCCTTTAACTTCTTGGTGTTTAAATGATTTTTGGCATCAAATTGGTGTCTGGCTAAATCCAGAAATACTCGCTGCCAACAATCATTTTAATCCACACATCGCCGCCCAAATCGTCGGAGGTAAATTAGGAGGATCTATTCAAGGTCGTCGGGTTGGTGAGATTCTCTGGTTATTAATTATGTGGCAACTTTGGCGATCGCACTTCTTAAATGAAAACCTCAGCAAACAATCTTGGAATCATCCCTTTTGGTTACCCCGTTGGCTATGGAGGAATTATCAGCGATGGCAAGCTTAGATAAAAGTGAGGAGTTAGGAGTTAAGAGTGAGGAGTTAGGAGTTAGGAGTGAGGAGTTAGGAGTTAAGAGTGAGGAGTTAGGAGTTAAAAGTTATTCTCCCCATCTCCCCATCTCCCCATCCCCCCATCTCCCCACCTCCCCATCTCCCCCATTTACTGAAGAATTTGCTCAAGAGTTACTGAATAACTACGGTTCTCCGCTTTATGTTTATGATGGCGATCGCTTACGCCAAACCATTGAACGTATTAGTCACGCTGTCAGCTATCCGCGTACACAATTTCGCTTTGCCAGCGTCACTAATGGTAACATTGCGCTGTTAAAAATTTTTCGCTCGGCTGGCTGGGGACTCCACGCCAATACACCAGGAGATATTTATCTGGGTTTGCAAGCTGGTTTTAACCCCAATGAGATTGTTTACAGCGGTAGCAATTTAAATCGGGCGGAGATGATACAGGTTTTGAATTGGGGAGTCACAACTCTCAATTTAGATAGTTTGGATCAGTTGCGGTTGTGCTGCGAAGCCTTCACTAACGAAGTTAGCAAAAATAATCCCCCTCATCTCCCTCATCCCCCTCATCTCCCTCATCCCCCCATCTCCCCACCCCGTCTGGGTTTACGTCTGAATTTGCCAGAAATTACCGGAGATAGCCGCATTGGTGTGCGTCCTGAGGAATTTGATGAGGCGATCGCTTTGACTGGTAAGTTTGGACTGAAGTTGAGTGGTTTACACTTCTATCGAGGGACGGGAACTAATGCGACAGCAGCTTTCACTGGAGCGATCGATCGGGTGATTGCTACAGCACAACTGTTACCAGATTGGGAATATCTCGATTTTGGTGGTGGCTTTGGTTATTCGTATCATCACAACAAAGTAGGCTTTGATTGGGAAATATTTGGGGCTGAGTTGAGTGAGAAAATTACGGGTTTAGGAAAGAAAATTGATTTAGTAATTGAACCGGGACGAGCTGCGATCGCTGGATGTGCAACTTTGCTTGCTCAAGTTGTTTCTGTAAAATGGCAAAAAGACAAACAAATTCTCGGAGTTGATACTACTGTTGCTAATCTTTCAGTACCTTCAGTACACGGCGGCTACCGAGAAATTGTTAGTTGGAAAAAACAACTCCCCATCTCCCCACCTCCCCACTCCCTATTTACAACTGATGTTTGTGGTAACACAACTTACTCCAGAGATTATTTAGGGAAAAATTGCCAACTCCCAGCATTAGAAATTGGTGATGTGATTGCCATTTTAGATGTGGGTGCTTATGGTTATGCTATGTCATCTCACTTTTTACACCGCCCTAAACCTGCGGAAATCTTGTTAGAAAATGGCAGACATAGCCTAATTCGCCAACGGGAAGATTATAATGTTCTGCTGGCGAATCAGGTGTTGGGCAATTAACAATTCACCACTAATTTTCAAGAAAAGTTATGAAGTGTATTAAATGCGGAACTGATAATAAATTAAAAGATCGGACAGCTAATCAAGGTCGGTGTATAAAATGCAATCATTCGTTTACTTTTGAACCCACGAGTATGGGTAAAGTTAAGATTACTGACCCAATGTTTGCCAAGGTTTTATCTGATATTTCTGCTAACAAAACCTTATTTTTTACGCCTAAACAATTATTATATTTTTTAAACATGCGTCTGGGGATAAAGTCATTTTCTTCGACATTTAGCTCATTGTTTGTATATTTATTCTGGAGTTTAATGATAGGTTTGGGAACAGGTAGTTTAACTAGTGGAAATAAAGAAATCATTGCTTTAATACTATTTCTTTTTAATTCTTTTTATATTTTTAATATTTTTCAGAATATTGATTCTAGGAAACTTACTCCCAAAAGTCGCAGAGTAAATGCCAGAGTTTTACAAATTATCGGAATTCTCATTCTCAGTGGAGGAATTTCTGCCAGCATATTAGCGATCAATTCTTTTTATGCCTTTACCTTGAGCGTTCTTATGGGAATGGTATCGATATACTTGGGAACTCAACAGCTACAAAATACCAGACTATCAACACAGGAATTTTTATTTTCTCAAAACGAGTTTGAAAATTGGGTAAATCGCTGGCAACAAATTAATGGTAAAGAAAGTAAAATTCTTCCTTCTCCACGGGAAGATAAGACACTTACGACATTTAATCCTGAAGTTACTGCTTACAGTTTTGATAGATTAGTTGTTTGCGATCGCGCTACAATTGCTCAACTATTAATCGCTAATAATTTCCATTTTGAAAATAACTGTGCAATTCTGAGCATCACTGGTTATCCTCAAGGAATTTTTGAAACTATGATGCAAATGCTACGGCGCAATCCTGATTTGAAGGTCTATGCACTCCATGATTGCAGTCCCCAAGGAATTGGTTTAGTTCACCATCTACGTACTAGCCCTAAATGGTTTCAAGATAGCAATATTGTAATTATTGATATCGGACTAACACCACGTCAAATTATTGCTGCTCAACGCGGAATGTTCATTCAATCTTCTCCACAATCGACGCAAGCAGCAAAAAAAATAACTGAAGAAATTCGTCAAAGTTTATCTGCTGAGGAAATAGAATTTTTGGAATCGGGAAAATTTGTGGAATTGGAATCTTTCACTCCCCAAAGGCTAATTCAAATCCTGCAAAATGGTATTGCTGGTAGTCAAAATATCGAAAGTGATGACAGGGGATTATTTTTAGTTGGCGATGCAGGAAATGATATCTACGTCGTTCAAAGTTTTGGTTAAAATATCAGAATTGCTTTATCAACGATTTGGTGGTTTTCAAGTCGCTCTCTACGAGACGCTAAAAGCGAACGCGGACTCGCTAACGCTTCTCTACGAGACGCTAAAAGCGAGTCCGCGATAGCGCAGCGGTAGCGAGTATTTTCGAGTCGCGTCAAGATTGCTGAATTCTGTTAGCGCAGCGGGGCGTAGCCCCCCAAGGTATTCTGTATTCTTCTTCAATCAATTTGTTGATTTAACCAAGCTTCTAAATCAGAAATAGCTGAAAAGTCCAACAACGCCTCTCCTAAAGCTTCCAATTGTTCAATAGATAATCTTTGAACTCGCTCAATATTAAATGAATCAATTTCACCAAGACGCCGATTTAGTTGACGTATGATTAAACGCTGTTCGCCTTGTTGTATGGCTTGTTCCCGATCTTGTTGATAAAGTGGTTGTAACCGCATAATTAATTCTCCATCGCCTTCTTCTAAATTTTGATTAACTCGCAAGTTTTGTTGTAAGTTATAAAGTAATTCTAGCGTTGCTTTGCGAAATGGATGATTTGATGGTAATGCTTCTAGTTCATCTATTGCTTGTTTTTGTACTGTTCCTCTTCCCAGAATTCTCAACCAGAGAGTTTCCTGGGTAATCGGTAACTGGTGAATAGCAACGATCGCTGTCCGCAAATACTCTGCTATAAAATGTACTCCAGGTAGCCAGTCTACCCTTTGAGTTGCACCAAATCCTGACAACAGTGTTGTCGATGCTGTTGGAGTGAGTATCCATAATTTGGGAAGTTCTAATTCTGGAATGGGAGTTTTATTTCGATTTGCTTGGCGTTGTAATGCACCCCTTACTTCTAATAATTTCAACAGACAATCACAAATTTCTTCTTTGGATGCAGCGTTACGAAATGGTTCAAAAATAGCTGCTGTAGCTCCAAGTCTTCCTAATAATCCTAATGTTTCTAATTTAGTGCTTTGTTTTGCTGTAGGAGAAAATAAAATATCGATTTCTCGAACTTCTCCCGCCACACGACTAGAACCTTGCACCTCCCCGTAAGGTTTTAGCAATTCTTCCAAATAATCTTTCGCAAATTGGTCATGAATAAATCTAGTCATTCAATTTATTATATAGGACTCATATTTGATTTTTACATAAGCTAGGTACACAAAAGTCTATTTTTTATTCACTTGCAACCAAATTTCTAAACTTACTAATAACCAGAGTTTAACACCATAACGCCCCCAAACATCGCCTTTATAATCTAGCCAATCACGTAGTAATGACTGATTGAAATAAGGGGCGATCGCACTTTTTTTATCTAACAATAATTTCCTAGCTTCTCGTTGCCAATACTTGCGAAATCCCATCTGTACAGGTACCATCATGCCACTTTTGGGACGATGAATAATCGACTTTGGCAAAATATCAGCAACGGCTTGTTTGAGTACCGCTTTTTCTTCAACTCCTGAAAGTTTATACTTTGGAGGAATTTGCATACTCAAGTCAACAATTCGCTGGTCAAAAAGTGGCGATCGCCCATATAAATCTGCTGCTTGAGTTAAGTTATTTACTTTTGTCAAAATGTGGTCGGCTCCCTTAAATTTAATATTCAATGCCATTAATCTATTTAAGTAACTGGCATCAGAATTTAAATCAGGTGAAAATACAGATAATTCTGTTTTGATTGCTGTCCAAACTTCTGGCTTCAAAAGTTGCGGCAAGTCTAACGCACATTTTTGAAAAGCAATTAAATATGCTTGGAGTGAATCTTGATTATTAATTGAACCATATAAACTATTAATTAACATCGGCTGATTTTTCGGCCCACCAAAACATGGATCGCCACCTTCACCATTGAGGATAATTTGTACATTTTCTCGCGCCATTTTTCCCAAGAGAAAATTTGGCACTGTCAAAGGATCGCCTATAGGATCGTCAAGATACGCCATTGTTTGGGGTAGGCGTTCCCACATATCTTTAAAAGTAATTTCCAGAATATGGTGTTGAGTTTGACAATGTTCGGCTACCAAACTAGAAAACTCTAATTCATTAGGATATTGGGCACCAAAATGAATTGAGTAAGTATGCACTGGTAAATGATGAAACTTTGCGGCTATTGCGGTGATACTGCTAGAGTCTAAACCACCAGAAAGGAAAACACCAACAGGTGCATTTTGCGGTAAATATTCTTGAACAACTTGATTCAAGAGAGAACGCAAGCGATCGCCATGCCATACTAAAGATTCATTCTCCCCTGTAATCTGCTGTTGCAATTCCCAGTAAGTATAAACTTTCTTGACAGGCATTTCGATAACAGTTCCCGGACGGACTTCTCGGACTTGTTTCCAAAGTGTGCGTTCTCCCGGTACAAAAGCGCAGCAGAGATAATCCCGCAACGCCACCAAATCCACCTCTGAGGAATGATACGATGCAAGCGATCGCATTTTTGGTGCGATGGCGCAAATAGCACCAGCAGTAGTATAATACAGAGTCCGGCTACCAATGCGATCGCGTCCCAGCCATAATATTTGTTTCTGGCGATCCCAAATTACTAACCCAAACATCCCCTCCAAAAATTGCAGACATTCGCAACCAAATTTTTCCCACAGTTCAGCAATCAATTGACAATTGTTTCCAGAAAAATTACTTGGATCAACTTTCAATTTTTGCAGCAACTCCAACCGATTAGTTAACCACACATCTCCAACTACTACAAATTGTTGTGTAGAACTGAGTGCAAATTGTTCTGTAGGCAATGCAGAAATTACAGCAAACTTGTCATCTTGCCAGACTATATCATTTGTGAAAGTATTTAATGTTCCCCAAACTACATACCAGCTAGAGGTAATTTTTATAGATGAAATAGTAGATTTGGAATTTTGGAAAATATTGAATAACATATTGATGATTTTAGGCGATACCTACTGGTCTATCGCATTAAATATAATGGGTAAATAATTTTGTAGTTAGGACTTTAGTCCTTGCTTTTAAGCACGCTTTGTGATTACTACAAACTTATCAACATTAATGCAATGAACCACTACGGCGGTAAACTACGCACTTTTTATAGAACGATAATTGTAATGCCTATGGCGGTAAACTACGCCCTAATTTTCCACTGTCCAATCTTCAAATTCCAATCCAGGTACGCGAGAAAAATCACGCTGATTCCGCGTTACCAAAATTCCATGATTAGCAATTGCAATTGACGCTATTCGTAAATCTTGGGTACCAATACGAATTTTTTGTCGTTTTAATTCTGCATAACAACTTGTAGCTGTTTCGTCAAAATCAAGTATTCTAATTAGGTTAAAAAATTCTACTCCTTGCCTTAATCCTAAATAACCCCATCTTAGTCTTTCAACTTCTGAAGACTGACGGATAGCATCCAACCATCCACGCATTTGTTCTTCAACTGTAATCACAGTGACAGCAATATCCTGAAAACTTACCTGATTTATACGTTGTTTAATCAAAGGGTGCTGGTTTTGAAAAAGTGTGAGAGTATCTGTATCTAGTATCCATAAACTCATTAAATTTCATCCTCTGAATCCATTTCTGCATCAAGCTCACGGCGATAAGCTGCGATGTTTGATAACACATCGTCAAATAGAGGATTATTTTTATACATCCCTGCAAATTTCATCCAAGGATGTTCTGATTTTGGCGCTTCTATTTCTTGATTCACGATTTCTACATTTTGGAATCGAGTATTCACAAGTTCGTGCAAATTTTTCAGTGCTTCTTCCCGCGTCGCACTAAATACCTGACAGTCTGGTAAACCCCAAACTGTTGCTTGATATCCATCTTCTTTAGCTTCAACTAATACTGAATAGTTAATTTTTGATGCGGAATTCGGTGTATTTGTCAGCAAATTACTAATCATAAAATACCTGTTGTTATTAGTCATTGGGCATTGGCACTGCGGAGTTAGGAGTTAGGAGTTAGGAGTTAGGAGTTAGGAGTTAGGAGTTAGGAGTTAGGAGTTAGGAGTTAGGAGTTAGGAGTTAGGAATTCTCACCTCTGCTCCTTGCCCCCTGCCCCCTGCCCCCTGCCCCCTGCCTGTTCATCTCCCTCATCTCCCTCATCTCCCTCATCCCCCCACTTCCCACTCCTTTTATCTTCCTAGCCTCAAACCTCTTTCCATTAGCATCTGAAGTTCGACATTCTCGACATTTGGTATTGCTTGTAACCGAGAAATTCCGGCGATCGCATCAACAATATTACCAGAACGGGCACGCAACCAAGCGGCGTTAGGTGCATAATCAAGACTTTGCTCTATCTCGTAACCTGCTTGATTAATGGCTTCGTGCTGAGATTTCACGTCAACATCTTCAGCAAAACGAATAAAAACCAGTCCAGTTGGGACAGCGGGGGAACCATTGGATTCTAGTGTATAAATCGGACTCAATGTATTTTTTTCTGATTGATTGGGTTCGCCAGAAAAAACAGCAATTCCTCCTTCATTGAGTTGTAAAATTGCTCCTGGATGCACCGTAACTGGTTGATTGTAATGTATTGCATAGTACCCTGGCTTACGAGTGTAAGATACAGCAGAAGCATCACTGCCAACACGAATTTGTTGGGGATACTCAGAAAAGTAATTTTTTTGGAATCTCACTTCAGCGATCGGGGGTAGAGAATATATCGTAATAGAATACTCAGCAGGAAAATAAATCATCTTTCTCAAGTTCTAATGATGTTATAGCGTTTTTCAGTCTCATGAAATACAAATCTTTCCTAGACCTACACAGATATATAGTGAAGATTCGTAAATAAACCTAACTTATAATCTGTCTTTTCTGGAAAGAAGAATTCAAGACTTGTATGAACTTAGAGAGATTAAATTCTGTTTAAGCTATATCTTTTCTTTGCCCTAATCAAGATATAACACATGAAAATCGATGAGGGGGATGAGGGAGATGAGGGGGATGAGGGAGATGAGGGAGATGAACAGGCAGGGGGCAGGGGGCAGGGGGCAAGGAGCAGAGGTGAGAATTCCTAACTCCTAACTCCTAACTCCTAACTCCTAACTCTTAACTCCTAACTCCTAACTCCTAACTCCTAACTCCCCAGTGCCAATGCCCAATGTCCAAATAAATATAGGAGATTAAATTATGGTTCAAGTTCGCTATGGTGGTGAAAATGGTCAACGGTATGAACTTGCTGTTAGTGATGAACACATTGTAGTTCGTACTGAAAACCGCAACCCTCTGGTTGGTCAAAGACCTTTTGAAGTCGCACCTGTGTCTGTTGCAGCTCGTAGCATTCTCAATCAATTTGAGTTGACAGCGCGATTTCGACAAGCGGGTGTAGAAATTTTGCGGGCGAAAGTTCCGACTCAAGGAGTTGCTTTGCGCGATCGCGCTAGGGCAATTCTCAATGAGGAACCTAAAGTTGAATTTGCTGGGCGTGTTCTTGTCGATCCTAGATCCCAGGAACCTGTAATTTACACTGAAAACCTGTTTGTTAAATTCAATAATCGACAAGATTCAAGGGCGTGTGAAGAAGTTTTAGGGCGTTATAACTTAACAATTAAACGCCAACTTGAATATGCGCGAAATGCTTATTTTGTCAGCGCACCTACACATACTGGTTTAGCCATCTTTGACATTGCTGAAAGACTTTTAAGCGAGCAATCAGTTGAACTATGCCATCCTGAACTAGTGCGGGAGTTACGCCGCCGCCAGATTTTTCCCCAGCAGTGGCATCTCAAACAAACAACAATTAATGGTAAAGTTATCAACGCCCATGCCAACGTTGAACCAGCTTGGAAATTCAGTGATGGTACAGGAACAATTATTGCAATTATCGACGACGGTGTAGATCTCGACCATGAAGAATTCCGTTCCTCGGAAAAAATTGTTGCCCCGCGTGATGTCACACGTAAAACGAACAATCCCAGACCAGGGAACGATGATAATCATGGCACAGCCTGTGCAGGAGTTGCTTGTGCCAACGGTAATTTCGGTGCTTCTGGTGTGGCGCCGGGAGCAAAATTGATGCCGATTCGTTTAGCTTCGCCTTTGGGTTCCCAAAGTGAGGCCGATGCTTTTGTTTGGGCGGCGCAAAACGGTGCTGATGTGATTTCTTGTAGCTGGGGCCCAGCAGACGGAGTTTGGTTTGAGCCAAACGATCCTCTACACAACCAAAAAGTGCCCTTACCTGACTCTACAAGATTAGCGATCGATTTTGCAATTAATAAAGGACGTAACGGCAAAGGCTGTGTGATTTTCTTCGCTGCTGGTAATGGTAACGAAAGCGTCGATAACGACGGCTACGCCAGCTACCAAAATGTGATTGCTGTGGCAGCTTGTAACGACTTCGGCACAAGAAGCGCTTTCAGTGACTTTGGTAAAGCAGTTTGGTGTGCCTTTCCCAGCAACAATGGTGACAGCTCTCAAACTTCTGGAATTTGGACAACCGATCGCACTGGTTTAGTTGGTTATAATTCTGGTAATCGGAATTTAGGTGACGCCCCAGGTAACTACACAAACGAATTTGGGGGAACTTCCAGTTCTTGTCCGGGTGCCGCTGGTGTAGCAGCCTTAATTATTGCTACCAACCCAAATCTGCGTTGGGACGAAGTACGAGACATCATTAAACGCTCCTGCGATCGCATTGACCAAGCCGGAGGTAAATATGATGCAAACGGTCGCAGTCCCTTCTACGGTTACGGTCGAATTAATGCTCTCAAAGCAGTGGAATTAGCCAAGCCAAATCAACCATCACTCGTGGGCGTATTCCAAGCAGTGCAAGATGTACCAATTAGTGACTTGCAAACATCAAAATTATCAGTGGCGATCGCTAATACCAACGTCGTCAAATCCATCAAAGTTACTGTAGACATCGAACATACTTACATTGCTGACCTCATAGTTACTCTCAACCCCCCAGCATCAACAGGCGTACCTCCGATAATTCTCCATGACCGCCTGGGTGGATCTTCAGATAACATCAAGACAACCTATGACGAAGTGAACACCCCTAAACTTGCGGCCTTTAAAGGTAAAAGTCCCCAAGGAACCTGGACGCTGGAAGTAGCAGATAAAGCTAACCTAGATACAGGAAAGATTCGCAGCTTCACCATAGAAATTGGATTTTAAACCTTACCCTAAATCCTTGTAAAGACGTAGCACTGCTACGTCTCTACATTGTTTGCATCCCCGCGTCAATTAACTTTGAGTCACAGGCTCTTTCGCCAAAAACTTCTCTAATTCCGTCAGCGCATCAGCATCAACTTTAGTTTGCATTGGGCAGAATTTCGGGCCGCACATCGAACAAAACTCAGCAGTTTTATAAATATCTGCTGGTAGAGTTTCATCGTGATATTCCTTAGCTCTTTCTGGGTCGAGTGCTAATTCAAACTGACGGTTCCAATCGAAGTTGTAACGGGCTTGGGAAAGTTCATCATCTCTGTCCCTTGCACCAGGGCGATGTCTAGCAATATCGGCTGCGTGTGCTGCTATTTTGTAGGCAATTAACCCATTCCGTACATCTTCGGCATTTGGTAATCCCAAATGTTCTTTTGGTGTAACATAGCACAACATAGCAGTACCGTACCATCCCGCCATCGCTGCGCCGATCGCTGAGGTAATATGGTCATAGCCAGGAGCAATGTCTGTCACCAATGGTCCCAACACATAGAAAGGTGCTTCCGAACACTCTTCCATTTGCTTGCGGACGTTGAATTCAATTTGATCCATTGGTACGTGTCCAGGCCCTTCCACCATCACCTGTACATCATCTTCCCAGGCTTTGCGGGTTAGCTGTCCCAAGGTTTTCAATTCAGCTAATTGTGCCGCATCTGAGGCATCGTGGGTGCAGCCAGGACGTAGGGAATCTCCTAAACTGAAAGAGACATCGTATCTTTTGAAAATCTCAATGATGTCTCGGAAGTGGGTGTAAAGGGGGTTTTGTTTGTGGTGATGTAGCATCCACCGTGCTAAAATCCCCCCCCCGCGAGAAACAATACCAGTAATGCGGTCTCTTACTAAAGGCAAATGTTCAATCAAAATCCCAGCGTGAATGGTTTGGTAGTCTACCCCTTGCTGGGCGTGTTTTTCGATGACGTGGAGAAAGTCATCAGCGGTCAGCTTTTCAATTGTGCCGTGGACACTTTCTAGAGCTTGGTAAACTGGTACTGTACCAATGGGAACCGGAGAAGCGTTGATAATGGCGGTGCGAATTTCATCTAAATTTCCGCCACCTGTAGACAAGTCCATGACAGTATCAGCACCGTACTTCACTGCCAGATTTAGCTTATCCACTTCTTCTTGAAGATTGGAAGAGTTGGGTGAAGCGCCGATATTAGCATTTACCTTACATTTAGAGGCGATGCCAATAGCCATTGGCTCTAGGTTAGTGTGATTAATGTTAGCCGGGATAATCATTCGTCCCCGTGCTACTTCCTCACGAATGAGATCGGCTCTTAGTTTTTCCCGCTGGGCGACGTAGTGCATTTCTTCGGTGATAACACCTTGGCGTGCATAATGCATTTGAGATACATTACTCTGCCCACGCCGCTTAGCAACCCATTGTGTCCGCATATTGAATTCCTCGATAAACAGCTTCCCTCCGCTGGTATTACCCAGACTCAGGTGTTAAGGGTGTGATCTCAGCCTGATTATGTAGGCACCCCTAGCATGGTTGTTGATTGTAGCACCTTAGTTATGGTTGCGAGCAAAAGCGTTAACAATTCCTAAGGTGAAATTGCTATTTCGGCGACCCTGCATCGGCTCGTCTCTAGACATGGCTTTAATGAGAGTATGAATTATAGGTTTTCTGCCGTTGTTAATTTTGCTGTCTCACTTGTCGCGGTAAACTTCTTTACGATGCCCTACTCTCACAACACTGATCAATAACACATCATCTAAAATATCATATAAAACTCGGTAATTGCCGACTCGAATGCGATAACCATTGTCAGAATCTTCTGGCTTGACAACCCCGTTAGGACGGGGATTATCCGCTAGCTCATCAATTTTAGTTTGTATGTTTGTCTGTACTTTTATAGGTAATTTTTTAAGTTGTTTAGATGCCGCATTGGAGAATTCAATTCTGTATTTATTCACTCGTTAATTCTTGTTTAACTTGTTCCCAAGGAATAGTACCATTTTTTTTAATATCTTCCCGTGCTTCATGCAAAGCTTTAATATCCTCTTCGTCTTCTGCTTTGCGAATATCTAAAAGTTCTATTACATCTTCTAATGTATCTTCATAAGCTTGTTCTAATCGCTCGTAAATAGCTTTTATTAAAGCTTGTCTTCTGGTTGTGGTTTCCATTTTTACCTCTATTAATTAGCAGAAACTTTTTTCTATATGCTATTGTTTGCTAAATTCAAAGATAAGCTCATTTTAGCTTCAATATAGTATCCCATAGCCCATCACTATAATTTTACATACTTTCAACTTATAATCAAAACAACTTGCCTTCAGGAGATTGATTTTCATGACATATATCTCCCCAAAAACCCTCACATTTGCAGATTTTCTCTCCCAATACCAAGACAATCCCCGCTATGAACTAGCAGACGGAGAATTAATTGATATGGAACCAAGTGGCCCTCATGAAACCGTGAGTGGCAAACTCGCAACCCAAATTGGGATCTACCTTGTTGCAGAACAACTCCCCTGGTTCATTCCTCGGACTTGTTTAATTTATCCCTTTGCAGATACAGCTACAGCCCGTCGTCCTGATGTCGTGGTTCTCGATGAAACCGTTCTCCACCGCGAACCCCTTTGGGAACAAGAACCCGTAATTACTCTTGGACGCTCAATTAAATTGGTGGTGGAAGTCGTTAGCAGCAACTGGGAAACTGACTATGCGCGCAAAGTTGAAGAATATGCACTTTTAGGAATTCCTGAATATTGGATTGTTGATTATCGAAGATTGGGCGGTGTGGCATTTATTGGTAAACCCAAACAACCTACGTTCACTGTTTGTCAATTAGTTGAAGATAATTATACTCAGCAACAATATCGGCTCAACCAATCAATTAATTCACCGCTTTTGTCCCGTCTGCAACTTCGCTTAGATGACGTTCTGCCTCGTTAAGCCAGAAGTGCGATCGCATCTCTCCCCTAACGCAACGCACCGTTATATATCCTACGTCACATACAGGCGATCGCCATCAGTCAACTTTGGCAAATCTTTTTTACTTCCCTTTTTGCAGGTCGTTTAAGTAGGTATAAATAATAGAGTGATCGCTTGTGAAAATAGCTGTAATTTTTAGATTTTGAATCTTCAATCCAAAATCAAAATTTAAAATCTAAAATTTGGTGAACGTTCACCAGCTTGCAGCTATTTCTAAATAGACCACGCGGTAAGGGCACAGCATTGCTGTGCCCCTACGATAGATGTGGTTCAAGTACACGAAAACTGCTGTAAACTATTTACTAAAAGCATCTTTGATGCCTTCAACAGTGCGTTCAACAACATTTTTAGTATCGTCTACTGCTTTCTGTGTGCGAGCTGCATCTTTGTCTGCTTTTTCCTGAATTCGAGCCGCATCTCGTTGTGCTTTGCGTCCAATGTAGCTACCATTATCTGTTGCTTCGTCTACTTTATTGGCATTGCTTTTTGCTGCTTCCTTGAGCTTATCTCTTGTATCTTGGATAAAACCCTTGGTGTTTCTAGCATCTTCATTGGCTTTGCTTTTAGCATCGTCGATATCTGCGGATGCAATTAAGTTTGTGGTAGGATTAGCCATTGCTGAGGTGTTTACCAAAAATGCACCTTGCCAAATAAAAGCGATCGCTGATACACAAAACAATGTTGTAGCTATCCAACGTCCGATAATGGAAAGCCCTTTTGTAAAATAATTCAGTTTCATAGAACACAATGTCCGTTTGCTTTTGTACTTTATATTTACTTCATTTGACTCATCAGCTAAATCACTCCTCAGATAGAGGTTCTCTCATCATAAGTTGTTAAAAAAACTCGCTCTTTTAATAGATTTCAATACTGCTCAGTTCAGCATAGAGTTGGGAAGCGGATATATTAGGGATTTCCCGGTTCATTCTGAATTGTGTTTTGATAAATTTCTGGTGTGTTGATATCTAATAATACAGAGGAATCATGAAACTCTATTTGGCAAATTACAGGGTAAAAATCTTGGATAATTTGGCGTAAACCGAGAGTTTCTTCTCGAATATTTTGTAAGTGCGATCGCATTTGATTATTAAATAACAATGGATGCCCCATTTTTCCTTGATATGTGGGTGCGGTGATTAACGCTAAATTATCTTTGTGTGCGACAAGTAATCTTTGATAAATCTCTAATTTCCTCGGTTGGTCAACAGCGGAAATTGCCAACACTTCAAAGTCTTGGGAAACCTGTTGCAACCCAGTCAGCAGAGAGGTTGTTTTCCCTGCATTGCTATCAGGATTAATTACAAATAAACTGCCAGGTGGACAATTTTTTTGTTTGTGGCTATTGTGTAAACCTAGCACTACCACAGGGGTAAAACCTAAGCTTAACCACTGTTCTAGTTGATAAGTTAATAATGTTTTACCTGCACCCCAAGGAAGTGAAGTTTTACAAGTACCCATGCGGGTAGATGTTCCAGCTGCAAGGACAATAGCAAAGTTCACAAATAAAATATTACAAATAAATGGACATCAATAAATATAATACAGCCTATTTCAAGTAAATGAAGTACACTCTTAGGGGCACAATATATTGTGCCCCTACGATTATCTGTACCTCACCAACTTCCAATCTGCTGTATGTTCTGTCATTGCCAATTCCCTACTCTCTAGATAAAGAAGTTCCGGTTCCACTACGGCGAACTTTAATTAATTCAGCACAGATACTAACTGCAATTTCCTCTGGTGTTAAAGCACCAATATCTAAACCAATTGGTGCATATATTTGATTTAAAAATTCATTTGAATAACCTTCATCTTGCAGTATTTTATATACAGTGTTAACTCGTTTTTTGCTGCCAATCATACCAATATATGGCAGTTGATAATTAGACAATAACCGTAAAGCCGCTAAATCTTGGAGATAACCTCTAGTAACTAAAGCAACATATAAATTACTATTTTTATTTAATATTTCTTGGATTGAGGTGATGGATTCTGCTAGCACCAACAATGCATCGGAAAATCTTTGTTTTGTTGCAAAATCGGGGCGATCGTCTTGTACAATAACTTGAAAACCTGCTAGTTTGGCTACCTGCGCTAGAGAAACTCCAATATGTCCTGCACCAATAATTAAAAGTGTTGGCTGTGGTAGTAAAGTTTCAATAAATGCTGTGCTGTCTAAAGATGCAATTACTTTTGTTTGTTGAAGTAAGTAAGGTTTTTCATCTGTATTGAATGGGGTGATAATTATTGCTGAGTGTCCAGATGTTAAAGTATTTATAATTTGATTGACTAAGTTTAAGCTTTCAGAGCCTGACCATAGCTCTAATAATACCTGCATTGTACCACCACAAACGCCTTGAGTTTTTCGTTGAGGTACACCAGATAAATCAATTTCTATAAATTGTTTTTTACCTGTTTTGAATAATTGCAAAGCTTGTTGATAAACTTTTGCTTCCCCAGCACCACCGCCAATTGTTCCGAGTGTTTTTCCATCAGTACTAATGAACATTTTCGCACCGACTTCTCTGGGTGTCGAACCTTTAGTGTTAATGACAGTAGCTAAAACTACGTCACTATTTTTTAAGTTTTTTGCTAGTTGTTGATAGAATTCAAGCACATAATTAGCAATATTTGGTTTGACTAATGACTAGATCTAAAAGGTTGTCCTAACGATGCAGGTGTCTCTAATTTAATGCGTGTATTATCCCGTGAGATGAACACTAATACCAAAATAGTAGCCAAGTAAGGTAAACAAGACAAAATATAAGGAGAAATATTAATTCCTAATCCTTGAAGAATTAATTGTATAACACTAACGCTACCAAATAAGTATGCACCAAGAAGGATTCTTTCAGGTTTCCACGTAGCAAACACAACTAATGCGATCGCAATCCATCCTCGTCCACTAGTCATATTTTCCGTCCATAGCGGCGTATATGCAAGAGACAAATAACCACCCGCCAACCCAGCCATCGCCCCACCAAACATTACCGCTAAATAACGAACTCTCATCACAGGTAAACCCAAAGCATCAGCAGCATCAGGTGACTCGCCAATACTCCGCAAGACTAAACCCGCCCGCGTACTCCGCAAAAACCACCACACCACTATCACTAAGACAACTGAGAGATATACTAAAATATCTTGATGAAATAAAACTTTACCTAAAAGCGGAATTGATTTTAAAATTGGGATGTCAACAGCTTGTAGTCCGGTAATTGTCTTACCTACATAACCTGTACCAACAAAAGCACTGAGTCCCGAACCAAAAATACTCAACGCTAAACCCGTCGCTACTTGGTTGGCAGCTATGGTAATTGTTAATAAGGCATGAATCAGAGCGATCGCTATTCCTGATATTAGTGCGATTAATAATCCTAAGTAAATATTATCTGTAATTGAAGCAGCAATAAAACCAGCCACAGCCCCAACCAGCATCATTCCCTCAACACCCAGATTTAACACCCCTGATTTTTCAGTCACTAATTCACCTAATGATGCAAAAATTAGAGGTGTAGCTGCCCGTATGCTATCACTAA
Source organism: Nostoc sp. CreGUA01 (assembly GCA_034531095.2). GTDB lineage: Bacteria > Cyanobacteriota > Cyanobacteriia > Cyanobacteriales > Nostocaceae > Nostoc. Next base: position 37,706 of record JAVRBV020000014.1, read on the forward strand.
TAATGAAGCTGATAGTTTGGATATTCATGATTTGTGACTACAAGTCAAACAATTTTGGATTTGGGATTTTAGATTAGGACTTACGCAAACTCTACGAACTCTTGGCGTTCTTCTCTAACGAGACGCTCCGCGTTGGCGGAAGCCTCTCGCAGAGAAGGCGTCTTGGCGGTAGCCTACGGCAAGCCGCAAAGCGTCTACGATAAATTAGGCGAAGTTGGCTATTTTTGCGTAAGTCCTATAGATTACTAAATTTTTTCTTTGGCTTGTATTTCTAGTAGTTCTGGTATAGTCACAAATCTATAACCTTGTGCTTTTAAACCGTCGATAATTTGCGGTAAAGCTTGCACAGTCCGAGAACGATTTCCGCCACCATCATGCATTAATACAATTACTCCTGGTTTAGCATTTTTTAACACATTGTTCACCATCTTTGACACCTGAGGCGAAGGACGTTCAGCGTCTCCTGATACTTCTGACCACATGATTACAGTATAGTTTTGACTTTTAGCATAATGGGCTAATCCATTATTTAAGAAGCCACCAGGGGGACGAAAGAGAGTAGTTTTCACTCCCGTAGTTTGATAAATAATATCTGCGGTAGTATTTATTTCATTAGCCGCTGTCACTACATCCACATGACGATAGGAATGATGCCACGTATGGTTACCAATTACATCACCATCGGCAGCAACTTGCTTGGCAACTTGGGGAAAATATTTCACCATTTCCCCAATCATAAAGAACGTAGCTTTGACATGATGTTTCTGCAAAATTGCCAATACCTGCGCTGTATTTTTCGGGCTGGGGCCATCATCAAAAGTCAAGGCGATGACTTTTTCATTTGCTTTGAGTTTCCCTTGATAAACCACAGTTCCGCGAAATTTATTCGGCACTTGATTTATTTGGTTTGTTGTTAGAGAAACAGCCATTAACTTATCTTGATTTGCTTGGTTGTTCTCGCTTTTTGGCTGTTGAATTCCCAATAAATAATCAAGTTTAGTTATACATAAACTACTAACACCAGCAATTAATGTGATGATTATCAATTTTAAACTTACAGATAATTTTTGATGAAACACATTCAATTTCCTCAGATTTACCATTTTCAGTCGGGGTTTAAATCCCCGTCTGAAATTGTCTTTAATTTTGAATTTTGAATTTTGAATTTTGAATTTTGAATTGTTAAGCTTCTGTGCCCAGTCCAACATCTTCATAGAGTAATTCTATCGGAAATTCAAATTCAATACTTGATAAAGTAATGATGTCTCCACTAGTGTAGGGATAGTAAAGCCACATTTTTCCTTCTCCCCGACAGTAACGCTCAACAGAGATTTTTTCTGAATCAATCAAAATATACTCTTCTAAACTAGGGATTCTCAGGTAGTAAGTGAATTTTTCATCTCTATCTTTAGCACTTGTACCAGGAGAAAGAACTTCGACAAGCAGCTTGGGGTGTTGAATAAATTTCCGAGCGTTGAGGTCTTGAGGGTCACAACTAACGATAAGATCGGGATAGTAATACTGTTTTTGAGAACTGAGTTGGAGTTTTACATCTGACACATTCACTCGGCAACCTCTAGAACGGAGATAAGGGCGCAGAGCAGTGTAGAGATTTAGAGCAATGTCATTATGGGGAATTGTACCACCTGTCATGGCAAACACTTCGCCATAGAAATATTCGTAGCGAACCTCTTGCTGAGGTTCCCATTCGAGATATTCCTCAACGGTCATTTTTTGCGGTTGTTGGGGGTTTGCTATCATAATTGAGATTTTTTCTAACTTGGTTTGATTGTAGCTAAATAGCGTAATATCATGTCTAGTTAAATACTTATGATATCTGTAAGGAACGTAGCTTGCTTCCTGTTCGCGTAGCGTCTTTGAAAGAGAAGGAAAAGGGTAACCCAACACGCTGATTTAGATTCATGTTGGGTTTCGCTTCTCTCAACCCAACCTACATTGATAAATTTTATTACAAGTAATCACCCGAACTTGATATGAATTGGTCTTCACTTAATTCTTATTTGGTTGTAAATTAATATATCTGTTGCTAAAAGAAAAAAGAATAAAATACCTTGAAACATTCCGGCTAAAGCTAAAGGAAGTCCCAATTTAATTTGTACTAATTCGCTGCCTACATACAAAAGTGCCATGAGTAAACTTGATAAAATAATACCCAATGGATTTAATCTACCAATAAAAGCAGCAATAATAGCAGTGTAACCGTAACCAGGAGAAATGCTAGGACGTAGTTGACCAATAGGGCCTAAAACTTCGCAAACACCAGCTAAACCTGCTAATCCACCGCTAATTAAAAGAGTTAGCCAAATAATGCGATCGCTCTCTATTCCAGCATACACCGCAGCCTTAGCGCTAGAGCCAATTACCCGCACACTGAAACCAAAAAACGTTTGTCGCAATACTCCCCAAATTAACACTGCCACCACAATTGCCAAAATTACACCCAAATGCAATCTTGTACCAGCAATTAATGGTTGTAAACTAGCAAATTTTGTAAAGAATGCAGATTCCGGAAAGTTAAATCCTTGGGGATCTTTTAATACGCCATGTACTAAATAATTTAAAACGGAAATTGCTATATAATTTAACATCAAACTCGTCAGAATTTCATTAGTATGCAATCGCACCTTTAAGAAAGCACAAATACTTGCCCAAATTGCACCACCCAACACACCAGCTATCAAGCTAAATAGCAATAAACTATAATTATTAATATTAGGAAATCCTAAAGCTACAGCGCTACCAAAAATTGCCCCGATAGTAAACTGTCCCTCGGCGCCAATATTCCAAACTTTAGCTTGAAAACACACCGATAAACCAACAGCAATTAATAAAATTGGTGCTGCTTTGACGGTTAATTCTGATAACCCATAAAAGCTAGTTAAAGGTAAAATTAATAAAGTTTCTAAAGCAGCTACAGGTGGCTTACCGAAGGAACCAAATAATACAAATCCTAAAATCATCGTTGCGAGTAGTGCAACCAAAGGTGATAACACTTGCCATGTTTTTGACGGCACACTACGGGGTTCAAGTTGAATTAGCATATATAGCAATCCGATTTGATTTGGAGAATCATATCAGGTTCGATTAAACACTTATGATATCTGTAGGTTGGGTTGAACGGTAGTGAAACCCAACATGAATCTAGATAAGCGTGTTGGGTTTCGCAAAGCCTCAACCCAACCTACATTGAGAAATTTTATTATAAGTA
>JAVRBV020000015.1:0-26432 GCA_034531095.2 Nostoc sp. CreGUA01
CTCTTGGCGTTCTTGGCACGCCAGTTGCTTCAAGTCGGCAGAGCCGCCCAACGCACTGGCTCGTCTTGGCGGTAGCCTACGGCAAGCCGCAAAGCGTCTACGATAAATTAGGCGAAGTTGGCTATTTTTGCGTAAGTCCTACTTAAGTTGACACCCATGAGCAGTGCTGTGCCCCTACAACGCGGGTTTACGTACCATCAAAGAACAATTAATCAAAGCCTGAAACGAACTATTTTCGTGAAAGCATACCATGATTAATTTGTACAGTGCGTAAGTCTGATCTTGGTAGCCTGCTTCATCTAAACCCGAACGAATGGCTTGCACAGTCCTAACTGCGCTGGACTGTCTCGAAAATTTCAGCCAAAATCTCTGTAGCTCCCTGTTGCTGCAAGTTATGAGCTAATTGAATACCTAAATTTTCTGCTTCGCTAGCAGTACCTGTAACTGAATCTTTAACTAGACGTTTGCCATCGACGCTGGCAACTAACCCTGTTAATGTCAGATTATTATCATCAAGCTGCGTATTAACACCGATTGGTACTTGACAGCCGCCTTCTAGTTCTCGCAAGAAGGCACGTTCGGCTAAAACGCGATCGCGGGTCGGGATGTGTTCGATTGCTTTGAGTAATGACAGTACTTGTAAATCGTCGGCGCGGCATTCAATCCCTAAGGCTCCCTGTCCGACGGCATACAGAGAAAGTTCGGTGGGCAGAATTTGATGAATGCGGCCGCCCATTCCCAATCTTTGCAATCCTGCGGCTGCTAAAATCAGCACATCGTATTCTCCATCATCCAACTTTGCCAAGCGTGTATTTAAGTTGCCACGCACATCCTTAAAAGTAAAGTGGGGGAAGTGATAACGCAACTGTGCAAGGCGGCGCAGGGAAGAAGTGCCGATGACTGTGCCTTCTGGTAGGGTATCGATTTGCTTATCTTTATACTTTTCATGCACAACTAAAGCATCTGCGGGGTTTTCCCGTTGTGTGACAGCTGCTAAAGCTAACTTCTCTGGCAAGCAGGTTGGCAGATCCTTGAGAGAGTGAACCGCAAAGTCAATCTCCTGGTTGAGCATTCCCAATTCAAGTTCTTTGGTAAATAATCCCTTATCGCCAATCTTTGCTAATGCCACATCCAAGATGTTATCGCCTTGGGTGGACATGGTGTGGACTTCAAAGGAAATATCGGGAAAATGCTTTTGGAGTTGTTCTCGAACCCAGTAAGTTTGCACGAGTGCGAGTTGGCTTTTCCGAGAACCGATGCGGATGGTGCGGACGGGACTGGAAATGTGAGATGAAGCGGGTTGAACTGGAGTCATAACTTTTAGTTGAGATCGTTTGATGAGTAGTTGAGTTGCTTGACTGTCTCGAAAAAGAAAGCAACATTCTCTTCGGGAGTGTTCGGTAAAATCCCGTGACCGAGATTGAGGATGTGCTTTTGGTTCCCCGCTTTGCGGATCGTGTCGAGAATGCGATCGCGGATCAGCTCTTTGGTACCGAACAACACGCAGGGATCGATATTTCCTTGGACTCCAATATTTGCGCCGAGTCGCTGCCGCGCTACTGCCATATCTACAGTCCAGTCCACGCTGACGATATCAACACCGGATTGCGCCATTAATTCTAGGATTCCAGCACTGTTGTTAATATACAAAATCAATGGTGTGTCCGGGTGCGTTGCTTTAACCTGTTGTACGACTCGTTGCAGGTAAGGTAAAGAAAACGTCTGGAAATCTTCAGGGCTGAGTTGTCCCGCCCAAGAGTCAAACAGTTGCACGATTTGGGCGCCGGCATCAATTTGGTAGCGGGCGTAAACTGCGATCGCATCTGCCAGTTTCCCTAAAAATTGATGCAGCATTGCTGGTTGACAAAAAGCCATCTTTTTGATGATGGCGTAGTCTTTTGAGCTTTTGCCTTCAATTGCATAGGCAGCTAGAGTCCAAGGCGCACCCACAAAGCCCAAGACCGTAGCTTGACCGTTCACTTCTTGGCGTAGGGTTCTCAGGATTTGCTGCACGAAGGGCAAAGAAGCTTCGGGGTCAAGGGCTGTCAGCGCCTGGATTTGGGCTGGGGTGCGGATTGGCTGGTCGAATATTGGCCCTTTACTTTCAATAATGTCAAAGGAGATACCCATACCAGGCAACGGTGTGAGGATATCGGAAAACATAATCACCCCATCGGGTTGGAAGGCACGGAAAGGTTGCAGGGAGATTTCTACAGCCAAATCAGGGTTTTCGGAGCGATCGCGGAACGAAGGATACTTTTGACGCAAATCTCGATAAACTTTCATATAGCGACCTGCTTGGCGCATTACCCATACCGGAGGGCGATCGAGTACTTCACCCCGCGCGGCTTGCAGTAACGTATAATTGCCCATACATTTCTCCCTAGATTTAATAATTGTGATTTCAAGACCGAGTATGCACAATTGCCTTCAAGAATTTGCCATTGGCAACAAATAAGTAATCGGGCAAAAATATTTACAGTCATTGCGAGCGTTCGCGCAGCGTCTCGTAGAGAAGCGAAGCAATCCTAGCCCTTGCGATTGCTTCATTCCGCTTGGCTCCATTCGCAATGACATTATGTAATTAATTCTGCTTGACTACTTAATCCCATCTTGTGGGGTGGGCATCTTGCCCGCCCCAGTCATACGAACTCTAAATTTAGTTCTTCAGTAAAACAGAAGAAGGTTGGATTAAATTTCCGTTGGAGTTGTTTGATTGGTTCTGATAAGGTTTCATACCCCATCCCATTGCCAAACATTTTTGCCGAAGTTTGCGATAAGCAAGAGATAAGTTATCGCAAGGAACGTGAACTTCGTCTGACAATTTATCGGGGACTGCCAACGGATATTCGGACTCAACCACTCCCTTATCTTCCATGACAACTTTGTAAGCTGCCCGTTGAAAGATGCCATCAGCCCAAGGAAAAGTTAAAAAACTGCGAAACTGAATTCGTTTGGTAATGGTAGTGCGATCGTCAACAGGAACGTGGACAGTAAAATTAACAAGCTTGCCACGACCAAAGTCAACCACTAACCGAGTGATATTGGGCATATAAAAGCCTAGAGTCACCTTCACATTGGCTTTCAATGGGCGAAAGACAAAGGCGAAAATATCTTTTGCTTTGGTATAATCTCTGACATTAACTTGGGCGTGACCTTCCCACTCCCCTATATTCAGCTCGTAATCTTCCATTTTTTGCTCTAATGCAAACCCATTGCCGAAAGATTTGGAATGAATAATCGATACGTGAGACATATCCATATCATTCTCTAACGTGCGGGTGTAGTGAGCGTTGAGTTCGTATTCAAAGAAAATTTTGTGTAGCTTTGGATTTGCAAATTCTGGCAAGGGTGGGATTGGTGGACGTTCTTCTTGTGGTAAATCCCCATAAAATAGCCAGATAAAACCGTATTTTTCCTGTATTGGATAGCTATCTACGCGAGCATTTTTGGGAATGGGAATTCCGGGTTGATTAGCAGGAATGTTAATACATCTTCCATCTGCTTGAAACTTCCAGGCATGATAAGGGCAATGGATACAGCCATCTTTTACCCAACCGAGAGATAAAGCAGCGCCACGATGGGGACACCGATCTTGGAGAGCGATTAGTTGTCCTTTAGCGTTACGGTAGAAGACAAATTTCTGATTTAATATCCGAACTTGTTTGGGCTTTGTGGTAACGGCGGCGCTGAACTCACAAGCGTACCAGAAGTTTTTTAACATGCTTGCTTTTTGCTATTGCTATTAAGAATCATCGAGTTTCTTAAGTTACGCTTTGGGCAATAACTTCTTCAACTTTTGTATGGACTTCAATACTTTCAAGTCTCATTTGAGCAACATTGATGTTTTTTGCTACCATCTCTACGGTGCTGATTGACAGGGAGGATGTTTGGGCAACAAAATTAGGTTGCACCTCTCCCGTATCTAGATTAAACAACTCTTGTAGAACCTGGAGGACAAGGCGTTGAGCTTCTACATCCCGTTGCGTCCGCAGTTGCACCATCGGTTCGTGGAGAATTTTGTTGATAATCCTTTGAGTTAGGGCTTCAACAGCTTCTTGATGTTTTTTAGCAAAATCAGATCCCATACGAGATAAAGCTTTTTCTAATTCTTGCTCACGAATTTTTTCCATTTTGTCCCGTAAACAGCTAATAATAGAAACGGTTTCTCGCGATCGCAACCAAGTTTGAAAGGCGTCTAAATCCTCTTGGATTAATGCTTGCGCCTCGATTGCCATTTGCCGACGACTTTCTTGATTCTGGGCAACGACGGTTTTTAAATCATCAACATTAAACACCTGCACGTAAGGTAACTCATTAACGTCCGCATCAACGTTACGAGGCACTGAAATATCAACCAGCATCAAAGGCTGTTCGGGTTGCAATGCAGCTTGGAGTTTGGCTCTATCGAGTAGGGGTTCAACTGAAGCCGTGCTGGTAAAAACCAAGTCAGAAGTTGCCACTAATGACATCAATTCAGGAAGGGGATAATATTGCACTCCAGCATCACTAAATTGATTTGCCAATTCCTGGGCGCGTTCGAGGGAACGATTGACAATGGAAATTTGAGTTGCACCTTTAGAGATGAGATGTTGCACCAGCCGCCGAGCCATGTTACCGGCGCCGACAACTGTGACTCGGCAAACCGATAACTTCTCTACTTTGATTTGGGCTAATTCTACTGCCGCAGAGCTAACCGAAACCGCACCCGTACCGATTGATGTCTGCGTTCTCACCCGCTTGGCACTGGTAACGGCTTGTTTGAACAACTGATTGAGGATGCGTCCGGAACCGTCATTGTATTGCTGAACCAGTTGGTAGGCGTGTTTAACTTGAGCGAGAATTTGTCCTTCTCCCAACACCAAGCTATCCAGACCGGAAGCGACTTGCATCAAATGTTTAACAGCATCTTGTTGTAGCAGAGTAAACAAGTATTGGTGCAAGTCTGCAAAAGACAGTTTACTGTACTCGCAAAGAAACGCCGTCACCTCACCAGCTGCTCGGTCTATCTTGTTAACAACTACGTAAATTTCTAAACGATTGCAAGTGCTAAGAATAGCAGCTTCTTCAATGTGAGAATATTTACACAACTGGGCGATCGCATTTTCAATTCGCTCCTCTGGAATACTCAGTTTTTCCCGAATTTCAACTGGGGCTGTTTTGTGACTAAGACCTACAAGTGCGATATTCATGTTTCCTCCTCTGAAGTTTGTCAAACATGGGGAGTAGGGAGGCCTTTGCGTGAGACAAAAATCATCCCACTAATCAGCAACGCCCATTTTTCTAGCGATCGCTCGCTTCTTTAAAATCTCTCCGCGTCCCCACGTCCCCCCGTCCCCGCGTCAGCCTAAAAAATAAGTCGATATGACTTATACTGCGATCGCAGACCTAGTAGTAACCTTCTCAACAAGTTGATTTTCTGGATGGGTAATCTGTTCGTACTCAAAAAAGCCAGAGTTAAATATTCCTTTGGGATCGTACTTGGTTTTGATTTGATTAACTTTTGGCCAGTAATCGCCAAATTGGCTTTGCCACTGTTGAATAGTAAAATCTATCCAGCAAGTTAAATATCTTTTTCCACCCATTTCTAAACTCAGGTTACTAAGCTTTTTCAATTCAGCCAAGATTGGTTGAACTTGGGATTTAGGAATGCTGGGATAAATTCCAAACCCAATAATCAATTCTTCTTCTGGTAAACGAAACATCGGCATTTTATTATTCCGATTAACCAAGCAAAAGCAACCCATTTGTGCTTTACTAATATCGAGAAAAGCAGGCAATTGTTTGAGAGCCGTTTCGATGTAATCTTTAGCAGATGAAGCAGGAAGGAAAACATCCATCCAAGGGTGAGCGATTTCCTTAGTATCTACTTGAATCATGGGTTCGATGAATTTTTCAAATCCCAAATCTTCAGTATGGATATGACGGTAAAAATTTAAGCCGCCAAGGATTTTTTTGTCATCAATAGCATCAAGAGAATTTGCTTCAACAGTAATCCGCAAGGTGTAAAACCATTGAATCAAAGGTTGCATTATTCCTGTTGCTCTGGATACTCCTTGCAAACAGGGAACTGGGAAAGATACGAGATGATCGACTCTTTGTTCGCTGACTAAAATTCGTTTGTCATCCAAAAGAGCATCTAGGCTGTCATAAAACAACAAATACGTGCGAGTTTGGGAAGGGTAAACTTTGAGTTTGTGCTGAACTTGGGTAATAATTCCAAACTGACCGTAACCACAAAGTACGTGTTCAAAAAGTTCGCTGTTTTCTTCAGGCGAACACCAGAGAATCTCGCCTTCTGCTGTTACGACTTCTACACCAAGACAATTATCAGCTTGATTTCCGTAACGAAAAGAGGCTGCACCTATACCACCCGCAGAATGAGTTCCTCCTAAAGAAACACCAAAATAATTGGTTAATACGGGAGGAACTAAACCATCAGGAATACAAGCATCAACTACTTGATTCCAAGAAGTCCCCGCATCAGCTTTAAACCAGAGTTGGTCTTTTTCGATATCTCGAATTTTATCGAGATTCCTCATATTTAAAACGATTCCATCTTGGTTTAAAGACTGACCGCCTAACGAATGTCCCGCAGCACGTGAAGAAACTACTAATCCTTTCTTTGCAGCATATTTCACAGTTTGGGCAATATCATTAGCATTTTGAGGAGTGACAACAACTTGGGGAGATTTTTGGAATATACCACCAAAATCTTGGGAAACTTCTGTCAAAATTTCTGAAGCGTTGGTGACTTCACCTGCAATTAAATGCTTGAGGTCTTGAATGATGCCATTCATAAAAATTACGATCCTTTAGAAAGAGATGTTTTTAAAAGGTTCATCCCAATCTGCAAGATTTTAGGAGTCAAGCGAATCAAATCGAGAATATGAGAAAACAAGTTGGGTGATTCTTGTGGTTTTACTTCTAAATCTTTGGCAGGTCTTTCATATTTGAACATACAAACGCAGTCACCATCCGCCTGCTTGCTAATAATTGCGGCTTTCATCCCAGGAAATGCTCTCCTGGTTGCTTCTTGTTCCATCTCGCAAATAACTCGGCAAGGGCTTTCAAGTCCATATTCTTTGGCTATTGAAAGAACTGGACAAACTCGTTGAATTTCTAGTGCAGCGTCTTTCCCTGGTTGGGAAATATCTACGACTTGCATTTTGAAGCCCATGATCCGAAAAATCGGAATTGCATCGGTAAAGCCTTTAGCTATGGTGGTATTGTCAATGAAAGCACCCATGAACGCCTTTTGATGAGCAGGGTAGGCTAACATCATTTGTTCAAAAGCGGCATCTTCTCCAATTTCATCTGCCAGCTTTTTGTAAGCTGCAAATCGATTCCTAAACATACTTACTGCTTTAGAAGAATCCATTTGCATCACGTCGTTCATGGTAATGTCGCCAATACCTATAACGTTATCCATTGGCAATTCTCCGTATTTTTTACTGATTTAAATGACGTGGAAAAACGAGGTAATCAATGGCTGATCGCCATAAAACAGAAGTCAGGAGTCAGAATTCAGAAGTCAGAATTCAGAATTCTCTACCCATAAAGTGATAGAGTTTTCAGGTGACAATATTGTAATTTTTTCGCCCACTAGTGGCGTTAGCGCAGCGTGACGTTCGCGGTAGCGTCTCGTAGAGAAGTCCGGTTTTAACCAATATTCGTCAACCACTCGTTCAGAATTCATACTGAATTCTGACTACTGAATTCTGAATTCTTCTGATAAAAAAACCTCAATGTAAGATTTCAAAAATCATTTAGGATTGCTATAGCATGTCCTTAGTGAATCAGGACTACCATGAATTGAACTCCACAAGTATAGTAGAGCGATCGTCAACGTTAGATATCTGCTAGCAAACATACACAGAAATACAATGTCAACTTCCCGCAGTTTATCGATGGACAGATAACTCAACCATTGAAATTGCAAAAACTTGCTAATTTCAGTTTTGAAGTTGGCGAATTCTGCTGAGTTAGATCGGCGAAATGATTTGTTAATTTTTAGCAAAAAACTTGTCGGCAATTTTTCCATAAACACCTTGTTACTTCCTGTTTAGAGGCTGTCTCTAAAGAAATGTAAAGAGTAAAAATTAGCCGCTTCTTATACCATTTCATTCAATTCTTGATACAAATTACTTTCTTATATTTCTGTAATCTGTATCAATCTTCAGGTGAAACGGTATTAGGATTTGGGTAGCCAACATTTAGCTGCTGTTTTCAAATCTGCTGTTGACGCCTTTACACCCACTCCTGGGGATTTTTCAGTACCTCTAAAAGCTTTGCTTCTTGGCTATCAGCAGCCGGTTGGTCGTTATAGTTCCAAAAAGCTTCTCCAGGCATACAATTAAGGACACTTTGTGTACTCACAATGCCGCTTTCTAATCCGAATCGAACACCTCTGTCATGCAGGAGAATAAATTCGGCATAACGTCCGCGTCTGATACGTTGCCAATATTTCTCCTGTTCTGTAAATTCCATGTCCTGACGTTGTTTGACAATGGGAAAATAAGCAGGGATGAAAGCTTCAGAACAAGTTTTTACAAAAGAAAGTAGAGTTTCTACATCGGAATGTTGTAAATTGTCAAAGAAAATTCCACCTACACCTCTACACTCACTGCGATGAGGCAAATAAAAGTATTCATCACACCACTTTTTCAAGCGTGGATAGAGTTCTGCATCGTGCTGGTCGCAAGCTGCTTTATGTACTTGATGAAAATGAACTGCGTCTTCTTCAAATAAGTAAATTGGTGTTAAATCACCTCCACCACCAAACCACCAAGAACCAAGTTCAGTACCATCACCCAATTGGAAGTATCGATAGTTAACGTGTGCTGTCGGCACCATTGGATTACATGCATTAATCACAACACTGGTACTCGTAGCGAAGAAAGAAGTACCTTTTGTATCTGGCGTTATGGTTGTTGGGTCAGCCATCACAACATCCGATCCTCGGAAGGTGACACCAGGAGGTAACTCACCCTGCATTGATACGTAGTTAATACCTACTTTTTCAAATACATTGCCGTTCCGCAGCGATTTGTCGATATAAATAGCACCGTTACTATTTTCACCTTGTACCCATTGCCCTATTTCATTTCTTGTCCAGCGTTGTTCGTGAAGTTTACTTCCATCTATTTCCTCAATAGCTTGGCAAACATTATCGAACATATCTAACAAAAAACTTTCAACTCTATTACTAACTGGTGGTTGCTTGACTGCTGGATTTTCAAGAATTTGAACCATGACAATTGACCTCGTTGTGACTAAATAATTATTTGCAAAAACAAATTTTGGAATCTATAAAAATTGGAAGTTGCTTCTCAAGTTACTGATCTTGAGGTTTCATTGATTAAACATGTTTGCCTTGTAGCAAAAGGGAACGAAAGAGCTATCATTTCGCATTAATTACTTTTGGTTTTTGTATTACCTAAGTCCTTTCCCTATCTATCTTTTTACTTTAGTCAGATTTTTACTAGTGAAGATCCAGAATTTTAGGAAAATTATAAAGAAAATATTAAAAACTAATTCTCTGGCTTGGAGAACAAAAATAGGATAACTTCAATGACTATAACCAGTCACACTTAAAATTTCTGTTTGAGATTATTTTGACTTAACTAAAAAATAAGTTATTTTTAGCTAATTTTTAACTTAAACATAATCAATATCTCACTCTTTAGATAGAGGACAGAGTTTTTTTGTAGATTATTTGTATTTGTACTAATTTTTTGAGATGTTTCAAGGTTAAGGATTTGCAGAAAATAAAATATACAATTTCTCTACTCCCCGACTACGCAAATAATCTCAAAAATCAAATATGAGTCCTATATCAATAAACCAATTACCTAAATTTGGCAAAATTTGTTGGTTAAAATTATTTAATTATCGATTAAAACTTCTTGATATACTATAACTAATTGCTTAAAAATCGCGTCACTTTTGGGTATTTTTTTGAGGTTGAATCTTGGTAACTCGCTTGAGGCGATACCCTAAATCATTTAACTTGACACGAATTGTTTCTGAAGTTGGTAATTCTTCATCACTATAACCAAATTTTTCAATCAATTGATGCCTCACTTCAGCCGCAGAAAGGCTTTTATACGGCGTTTTTCTTGTAAGACTTGGGTCTATTTGGCTTTGTGAATCGACCAATTTTTTGATATCTTCTAAAAGATTTGGTAGTTTTACTTCTGCTTTATAACGCCCTCTACTCCGGTAATTATCCACGCAAGTGATATTAGTATTTAATTCTTTAAGTCCTTTACTAATAGTTACGCGATTCCATCCTAACTCTCGCTCTGCTAGAGACTGTCCTCCGTGTCCTAATGCCACAACTGTTTGTGCTATAAATTTGCGTTTGTCTGCACCTTTTAATTGTTGTGCGGTTTCTTTCAACAACTTTTTTAGTGAATCCGTTAATTGTATTGCCACCTCTATCCACCCAAAAATCCAATCATCATTGAATTTACTACAAAAAGGGAGGGAGAGATTGCCGTTCGTAGCCTTCTCGTTCTCCTATCGGAGACGCTGCGCGAATAAAGACGCTACGCGTAGCTTGCTTAAGAGCAGGGGTACGCTTAGAGCAAGTATTTTCGAGTCGCGTCAAGATTGCTGAATTCTGTATTCTTCTTCAACATGATGATAAATGTATATTTTATTTTCTGGTATTTGCCGAAAATGCCTGTAGTATTGTCACTACTAAATAACTTTTTTCTTAACTTCACTAGTCTTTACTGGTGAAATTTTTTAGAAAACTTACCCTAGATCACAAAGGACTTTTGAACTTTCGTTTTTCTAACCAGGATGTATAAGGAGGACTCAAAGACATATACGGTGATTAAAGGTAGTATGCCAAAAGCGCTGAAGTTTCGGTTTAAAGCGCTCTGTGCACAATATGGATTAAAGATGAGTGAAGTCTTGGAAGTATTAATCAGCGAATGGGTAAAGGCTGATGGACCAACTTCTTCTTTCATGACTGATAACTTAGATGAGAACCGAGACAACATCACATATATCAAGGCATATATTCCCTCCTCCCTGAAAACACAATTTAAAGTTCTTTGTGCCCAAAGAGAGGTTATGCAACGCTTTATCCTCTACAACCTTATTCGTGAATGGGTAGAAACAACCCATGAAAACAACCTGCCATGAATCTATTGTTCCGTTCAACTAAGTTCCGTTCAACTAAGTTCGATGAACCTAACAGAAGTCACCAATTAAGTCTAAAGAATAGTAATCCTTTTATCCAATTGATGTTTAATAGGGACACTATATCTAAGACTCGCAAGCTTTTAGATAGAGCTATAGTATTTGCGGCGAAAGATACATTACCAAACTGCAAGCCATCTGCCTTAACTCCGTCCCATTGGGTTTGGCAACTTGCTGCTTCCTACCATTTAACTCACTCTACCGGGCTATTAATGGAAGAAGCCGCTGGACGCTTTGCTGAATTGGGGCGGTGGAGTTTAGCACAGTGGGCAGCCGAGAAAGCTCATGAAGAACAAGGTCACGATCGCCTCGCCTTGCTCGATATCCAATCGATGGGATATAATGCCCAAGCTGTAGTCAAAGCACTTGTTCCTCCGAGTGCTATGGCTTTGCTAAATTTCTTCACTCAAAGCGTACAAGCAGCAGATCCAATTAGTTGCGTTGGGTATTGCTATACGATGGAACGTCTAGCAATGAATATCAAAGCAGAGCATATCCAACTAGTGGAAGCGATATTACCATCTAATACCTATGCTACTCGCTGCCTACGAATGCACAGTTGTTTAGGTGGTGACGTGAAGCATGTGGAGGAGACAGTTAAAATCGTGGCAACATTAACATCAGAGGAGCGCACTAATATAACTGTCGCCTGCTATGAAACTGCACTGTTATACTTCAACTCGCTCCAAGAGAAATATATATCAGAAGTGGAATTACAGCACGTATTGAATCACTTGAAGTTAGATCCTTGTTCGTAGTGAGGACTTTAGTCCTCAAGCCAGGACTATTTGTTTAACCAATTCTTAATCACATACTTGAAACAACCTGAGGAAAACACAATGAACGTCGCAATCACAAGCATTGGGCAGCAACTTTTCAGTTGGAAATCTTTCAAATATTTCTTGAAGCACAATTTCGAGACTTGGTTTCAAGTTCCAAATGACGACGAAATTGAACTGGAAGATTTTTTGAACAATCAATTCGGTCAAGGGCTATTTTTTAATATTCCTGCTTCTTTCTAAGCACTCGTCAGAGGTTAAGTAATACCATTTCACGAAAATATTGATACATATAGATTTTTCGCAGGGGTTTAGCAGTGCTAAACCCTTACCCACGTATTTGTATCATTATTAAAGTGAAATAATATTACCACGCAAAATTAATTACAGTCATTGCTCGCAATGTATCCCACTCTAACCCGACCATTTCTTTGATAAAGGCGATCGCATTCTTCTTTCTAGGATTGGGCGATCGCCTTTATTATACTTGTATATTTTATGCATAAGTATGATGCTATGAAGTGAAAATCCCAAAATTTTTCTTAAAAATTCGCAAGTTTTAGTCAAAATAAGTTATGGGTAATTTGAGTAATATTAGCAACAGCATTTAACAAAATCATGGTAAAGATGAGGCTGTTATTTAATCGCCCAGGGAATTGGACTAGTCCAGGCTAAAAGCGATCGCTAACATTGACCTCTTGTAGAATGAATATGTTGTCTGTTCCACAACAAAATGTCATGTAACTTAGCAATAATGGCGCGATGGCTAGGTTGGGTTGCGCCTACGCCGTTATTTTTGTAGTAATTGCGGTTCAAAGGGCAATTTGCTACATATCAGCCTGCTTTAATATCGATTTGTCCACCCAAAGACAGTAGATTAAGTTTTGTCTGAATAACTATAAGGGATGAAATAGCTCTGCTTTCCAACAAGTTGAAAAGGAACAGATTTTTATGACATTTGATTACGATTTGTTTGTCATTGGTGCTGGGCCTGGGGGATTGGCAGCAGCTAAAAAAGCAGCTAGTTATGGCGTGCGTGTGGCCATTGCTGAACAAGAAGCCCTTGGCGGAACTTGTGTAAATCGTGGCTGCGTTCCCAAAAAACTGATTGTTTGTGCTGCTGACTTTGCCCTGCAAAATAAAATGGCGCACAGTTATGGGTGGAGTGATTGTCCAACATACTTTGACTGGACATTATTTATTAAATCTGTACACAAGCATGTTGACAGCATCAACGAATCCTATTTTCAGCAATTGCAGAAAGCTGGAATTGAAATCATTTCTGAAAGTGCCAGCTTTGTTGATGCCCATACTATCAGTATTGGTGAACGCAAAGTTACAGCAGACAAAATTTTAATTGCTGTGGGCGGCCGACCCCTCAAACCCAATATCCCAGGCATAGAATATGCCATCACATCCCGCGAGATGTTTCAGCTACCTTATCTGCCGAAACGTTTGACAATTATTGGCGGCGGCTACATTGGTGTAGAATTTTCCAGCATGATGCACGCTTTTGGCTGTCAGGTGACGCTAATTGAAAAAGAGAAGATGATTCTATCAGGATTTGATGATGATATTCGCTCTCATGTGCAGCAGGCTTTGAGCAAACGCCCAATTAAGTTATTCACCAACACCACCGTTCAAAAAATCAAATATTCCGAAGAGTCTTTGTTGTTGAGTATTAATAGCGAGAGTCGAGAAATAGTTGCAGCAGATACCATCCTAGTTGCCACAGGTTACACCCCAAATACTAAAAATCTCGGCTTGGAAAATGCTCATGTTGAAATTAGCCAACATGGTGCAATCAAAGTAGATGAACAAAACCGCACCAACCAAGAAAATATCTTTGCTGTCGGTGACTGTACCAGCCGCATCCAATTGTCTCCTGTGGCTAAGACAGAGGGTATTGCTTTTGCTAATACAGTTTTTGGTAACAAGCCACAAAAACTGAATTATGATTATGTGCCCTCTGCTGTTTTTTGCCGTCCAGAAGTCGCCAGTGTGGGGATGACTGAGGCCAAGGCACGGGAAAAATTTGGTGAATCTGTAAAATGCTACTACAAGGAATTCCAACCACTGTTTTATCAGTTGACTGAAAAAGATAAGCAAGCAACTATCAAGTTAGTGGTAAATGGTGATTCTGAGGAAGTTTTGGGCGCTCACATGGTGGGTGAAAATGCAGCAGATATCATTCAAAGTCTTGGTGTTGCAATTCGTAAGGGCATTACGAAGCAAGAACTGGATGAAACAATAGGCATCCATCCTACGGCAGGAGAGGAATTTCTGTCGTTGAATTGAAAGAGACGGGGGAGGGGGATGAGGGGGATGAGGGGGATGAGGGGGATGAGGAGAGAAGTCTGAGCGCCGGCTTCCGGCGCTTAGAACTTCGGGGGGATGAGGGGGAGAATGTAACAATTACAGGACTTATACCAATTCTAGAAAAGAATCAAACAGATCCGTAGGTTGGGTTGTAGCAAAGATCCCGAAGGGTACGAAGTGAAACCCAACAATTACATTTGAGGCGTTGGGTTACCCTGCGGGATCTTGCTACGTTCCTCAACCCAACCTACTGGCGTGGCAAGGCTAAAATAGTGCATTAACAAACTCTTGTGGGATGGGCGTCTCGCCCGTCCGGTGCGGGCTTTTCGGCCTACACCACAAGAAAATTTATTGCAACATTTTAGCCTTGTCACGCCACTACATCTGATCAAAAAAAATTCTTTGCGTCCCCACGTCCCCTCCATCCTTGTCAACTTCTTTCTGAGGATTCTCGTGGGTAAGATTTTGTCGTCACGTTTAACTCCTCTAAAGTACTCATGGATGAGTCATGTCGTAGCATGGGGTATCCGCTTTGGGGATTTAGTAAATCACCAGAAGTTTCAACGGCTTCCACGGCTTTGAGAGCCTCTGATGCAGATTGATATCGCATTTTGCAGTCATCCTGCACCATTTTACTGAGAATCTGGGCTAAAGAGTAGCTTACTTGGGCGCGATCGCTCCATTTAATTTGTCCGTCACCATCTCTATCTAACTCACGCGGTGTAATGCCGGTCAAGGCTTTAATCCCAACCATACCCAATGCATAGATATCACTACTGTATTGTGGACGACCTAAACATTGTTCGGTTGGTGCGTAACCTTGAGTGCCAATACCAATGGTGAAGGCGGTTTGCTCTTGAGGTTCAAAGTGTTTGCCGGTAACTTCTTTGACTGCCCCAAAGTCAATTAGTACGAGTTTTCCGTCTGAGTGCCGCCGGATGATATTGCTGGGTTTAATATCCCGGTGAATCACGTTATTTTCATGGACAAATGTTAATGTTTGCAATAAGTCTTTGAGAATTTTGACGGCTGCAATTTCTTCAATGACTCTGCCGGGTGGTAGTTCGTGACTCAAAGGATGACCAAGTATGTATTCTTGGATTAAATAAAATTCTTCATCTTCTTCAAAATATGCCAGAAGTTGGGGGATTTGAGGATGATTTCCCAATTTTTCGAGTGTTTGGGCTTCACAATTAAATAAACGTCTGGCTAGTTGCAATCCTCCTGGTTTGGTGTTGCTTGGTTTTAGTTGTTTGACAACGCATCGCGGGTTACCAGGACGTTGGGTATCTTCAGCAATGTAGGTTTCACTGAATCCGCCTGCACCGAGAACTTTGACAATTTTGTAGCGGAGAGCCAACATTTTACCTGATAAAGCTAAATCTCGCTGGAGAATTAGGTCTTGGAGATCATCTTGTTGACTGATAATTTCTTGGACAACAGGAGAAGTTTTATATTTCTGAAATATGTCTACTAATTGCCGTTTTCGGATATTTTCTCTGACTACTGAAGTTCCCAGATAACTCAGTCCGCAGAAAGCGATCGCTACCATTGGTACAGTAGTAGGGAAAATTAATTCGTTATAGACAAAGAACCCATAACTAATTCCTAGCCAAGTACCAGATAACACTAAACTATAAATAAATCGATGGATACTATGCTTGCTTCTACTAATAATTAAGGCTGTAGTGCCAACTAAAACTAGCACGAATAAACCACGCAATGGTAAAGTTTGAATTTCTTGGCTGATAGCTTTACCTGTCATTAAAGTTGCGATGGCATTGGCGTGAATTTCCACCCCTGACATCAGTTCAGGACTCTTGGTAGCTGCTACTGGATAATAATCATTGTTTAACTTATCTGTTGAACCAATCAAAACAATCTTGTTTTTGAGGACTTTTCCTTGCTGCAAATAAGTGTTCCAATTTTCTGGGTCGAGTACGTGCCAAAAGGGTATTTGCTCAAATGTCCCTGCTGACCCCCAAAAATAAATGCGATCGCCTTTTGGTCGGGGATAATTTATTTGTGCTGCCCTCAAGGCTGCTTCGGCAAAGGAAGGTAGCTTGTTAGTAAATAAATTTTCTTCATCTAACAATTTGGGAAACTCATTACCCAATCGATGAACTTTCCCATCAATTTCCACGGGGAAATTAACTGTACCAATGGACACTGACCCTCTGTGAAACATCTGTTGTGGCGGTGTCAGTTGGATAAATGACCCTTGGTGTGTCTGGAAATTTTCGTACAGGGCTGCTAAGGTAACTTTACTGCCATATTTTTGTAATGCTAGTTGCAGTTGGCGATCGTCATTAGCTCCATAACTACTTGGTGTATCAAAAACAAGACCTATCGCTACAGAACGCACACCTGCTTTCATTAACTTTGTAATTACCTGGGCATATGCAGCACGTTTGTAAGGAAAAGATTTCAGTGTTTCTAGGTAGGCATACTGTTGCGGATCTGTTTTATAGTACTGTTCTGGAACTGATATTGACTGATCGTCTATTGCTAAAATTACGATGTCTTCTGGAGGCACAACCGACCCGCGCACTTGAAAAAAGTGAGAAAGTGCTTGATTCTCCATTGATTGAACCAAATCCCAACCAGAAGCAGTTAGCAATGCTGCCCCTATTGCCCAAGTGCCAGCTAGTAGATGACCTAACCGAATTATCCACCTAGACTGCCGTGTTGCTGCTGTAGACGTGACTTTTGTCGGTTTACTGGACAGTCTGTTGGCAGCAGAGACACAATTTTTAGTTAAGGTAGATGTAGATTCTTCTGCCATATCATGTTACTGATTGATTTAAGTCCAACATTGTTATTTATTCAGACCACCTTTTACTACAAGCACATTGAAATAAGACTTAAAATGTTAATCTTATACATTTGTAAAGTATCTTCTATTCATCAAGAAACTTCGATTAGCAAAGTTAGCCCCCAAGAGATTATTTCTCAGGCACTGCCTAAGTTATTTCTTGAGTGTTGAGTCAGTTACATAAGAGTGATTGTCCCACAGATCGGAACTAATATACTGTGCCTGTACACTTGTTTACTGTGAGATTTTACTCCAACCTAACCAACAGGTATACTCTCAACTGGGTGCTTTGCCAAAAACTGTTACAAGTCCGTCTTCTGCCTTTGGCGCAACTATTGGTATTCTCCACAAAGTCTGTCCTGCTACTAAAAGCTTTACTTATAGATAGGCATCAACTTATATTCTCTCTTGAGCTTATGCCATACCTCTTTAGGAGTAAACTTTAGTGTTATACAGCGATGAATGCTGTTACTGAGTCAATTTTATTGGTAGATTTTGATTACAGGGTGGTTGTTGCAGTACCGGAGGTGAATAAGGCTTACCACCCAAGTTCTCAACTCTAATGTTGCAGCCGTTTTTATGCCTTGATATCATGTTCGGCTGATGACTTATCATTACGACTGACGCGGAGACACGGGGACGCGGGGACGCGGAGAGATTTTAATAATAAGTAATTATCCGAACTCGATATGAAACATGTAGGATCAAGGCTATAGATGAAAAGTTACTTTATAGATATTAGCAAACAAGGCATTTGAAAATTGCTATAATCTATTGTTCCATCTAAATTCATTTATATTATTAGGTGTAAATTTGTATGGGTTCTCCAATGAATCGTCTGTCTATTTTTGTAGATGGAAACAATATGTTCTATGCTCAACAAAAAAATGGGTGGTTTTTTGACCCGCGGCGAGTCTTAGAATACTTCAAACATGAGCAGTCAGAAACAACATTAATCAATGCATTCTGGTACACTGGCTTAAAAGACCCACAAGATCAACGAGGTTTTAGAGATGCTCTAATTAGTCTGGGATATACAGTTAGAACTAAAATTCTCAAAGAATACTATGATGATACTTCTGGTCGTTATTCCCAAAAAGCAAATTTAGATATTGAAATTGTTGTCGATATGTTCAATACAGTAGACCAGTACGATCGAGTGGTATTATTTAGTGGGGATGGTGATTTTGAAAGAGCTATAGAACTATTACGTTCCAAAAATACACATATTACAGTAGTATCAACAGAAGGAATGATTGCTAGAGAACTACGGAATGCTACGGATAGATATATAGATTTAAATGATATCAGAGATCAAATAGAAAAAACCGATGGTTAGTAGATTTAACAATTATTTACAATGGTAAAAGTAAAAGAAAAACTAAGTTTGAAGATATTTTGAGCCAAAAGTAAAAACTAAACAAGAAAGTGCAAATGACAAGTAAAACCGATAAAATTCTGATTTTTGATACCACATTGCGAGATGGAGAGCAGTGTCCGGGAGCAACCCTGAACATAGACGAAAAGTTAACGATCGCCAAGCAATTGGCAAGACTGGGTGTAGATATAATTGAGGCGGGATTTGCCTTTGCTAGCCCTGGAGATTTTGAAGCAGTGAGCAAGATCGCTGAAGTTGTGGGGACAGAAAATGGCCCTGTAATTTGCAGTTTGGCAAGGGCGATTAAAGCAGATATTGAAGCAGCTGCCGAAGCATTAAAACCAGCAGCCAAGGGTAGAATTCACACATTTATTTCAACTTCTGATATTCATTTAGAATATCAGTTGCGGAAGTCGAGGGCAGAAGTATTAGCGATCGCCCAAGAAATGGTAGCTTATGCTAAGTCCTTCATGGCAGATGTGGAATTTTCGCCAATGGATGCAGCCCGTTCCGATCCAGAATATTTGTATCAAGTATTAGAAGCAGCGATCGCCGCTGGTGCAACAACAATTAACATTCCCGATACAGTTGGTTACACTACGCCCAGCGAATTTGGGGCAATGATTAAAGGCATTAAAGAAAATGTCCCCAACATCGACCAAGCGATTATTTCAGTTCACGGTCATAATGATTTAGGCTTGGCAGTTGCTAACTTTTTAGAAGCCGTAAAAAATGGCGCACGCCAACTAGAATGTACGATTAATGGTATTGGCGAACGGGCTGGAAATGCATCACTAGAAGAATTGGTGATGGCGTTGCATGTACGACGACAATATTTTAATCCCTACTTGGGAAGACCAGAAGAATCTCAAGAATCCCTGACAAATATAGACACCCGTGAGATTTATAGAACTTCACGTTTAGTTTCTAATTTGACAGGAATGCTAGTGCAACCAAACAAAGCGATCGTCGGGGCAAATGCCTTCGCCCACGAATCAGGTATTCACCAAGATGGGGTATTAAAAAATAAACTCACCTACGAAATTATGGATGCCCAATTGATTGGCTTAACAGACAATCAAATAGTTTTGGGCAAACATTCAGGGAGAAATGCTTTTCGTACCCGGTTAAAAGAATTGGGCTTTGAATTGTCAGATAGCGAATTAAATAAAGCATTTGTTAGGTTCAAAGAAATTGCAGATAAAAAGAAAGAAATATCCGATCGCGACTTAGAAGCGATCGTTAACGATGAAATCCAACAAGCGCCCGATTTGTTCCGGGTAGAACTAGTACAAGTTTCCTGCGGTAGCAACGCCCAACCTACAGCTACAGTTACCCTGCGTACCCCAGAAGGTGAAGAATTAACCGATGCAGCGATCGGTACTGGACCAGTGGATGCAGTTTACAAAGCAATCAACCGCGTGGTGAATGTACCCAACGAATTGATTGAGTTTTCTGTGCAGTCAGTAACAGCAGGTATTGACGCTATTGGCGAAGTGACAATTCGTTTACGTTATGAATCTAGAGTATTTTCTGGTCATGCGGCGAACACAGATATCATCGTGGCATCAGCACAAGCTTATGTAAACGCGCTAAATAGATTGTATGCAGCATTGCAAACTCAAGAAAAACCACAAGAGGTATCTGCACAGAATCCCCAGAGAGTTAACCAAGGGGCTAAAGCTTACGATCGCCAATAATGGGACTTCCAAGCAAAAAAATATTCCATTGTAGGGGCGCACAGCTGTGCGCCCCTACAAATCTACGAATAATTTGGGATAGTTTATTTTCTGGAAGTCCCTAATAAACCCGGTTTTTTCGTATAGATGTTTAACAATTTGGTCAATCTAGTCCTTGACTCTATTTCCTTGGTGCTGTAAGCGATTACTCAGATCGTTTATCCAGTCAATCATCGCTGATTGGTTGACTGATTTTTCTTGTCATCGAACTTCACCACCAATTATGAACATTACACAAGGATTAGACTGACACAGAGACATGGGGACGCGGAGAGATTTTAATGATAAGTGATTAGGCGGACATGATATAGAACTCATATTTGATTTTTAGGAAGCTAGGTACACCTTTATTCCTTATTCCCAGTCCCCAGTCCCCAGTCCCCAGTCCCCAGCCCCTTACTTCTACGAGTGATTCTCCGAATCAAATCGGATTGCTATATCACGTTAAATTTAAATCAGTTACTGCACCAACACTACTAGAAGATACCAACTTGGCATATTTCGCCAACACACCTTTTGTGTAACGTGGTGCAGGAGGTTGCCAATTAGCACGGCGACGAGCTAATTCTTCATCGGAGACATTTAATTGCAACAAACGAGCAGGCGCATCAATAGTAATGCGATCGCCTTCTTCTACAAGAGCGATCGCACCTCCAACTGCTGCTTCTGGTGCAACGTGACCAACCACCATACCATAAGTACCGCCAGAAAATCGTCCGTCAGTAATTAATCCCACTGCATCGCCCAAGCCTGCGCCAATAATTGCAGAGGTGGGAGCCAACATTTCTCGCATTCCCGGACCGCCCTTAGGGCCTTCGTAGCGAATTACCAAAATATCACCCGGTTGAATCTTACCCGCCAAAATCGCATCCAAGGAAGCTTCTTCTGATTCAAACACCCGCGCCGGCCCAGTAATTACTGGCTTTTTCACCCCGGTAATTTTGGCTACAGCTCCTTCCGTTGCCAGATTACCTCTGAGAATCGCTAAATGTCCTTGAGCATACATCGGATTATTCCAAGGACGAATTACATCTTGATCGGTAGAGGGTTCTTCTGGGATGTCTGCTAAGGTCTCTGCAATGGTTTGGCCTGTGATGGTCAGGCAATCCCCATGTAGTAAATTATGCACAAGCAGCATTTTCATCACTTGGGGAATGCCTCCAGCTTTGTGCAAGTCTGTAGCTACATACTTACCACTTGGTTTTAGATCGCACAAAACGGGCACGCGGGCACGGATAGTTTCAAAGTCGTCTAGAATTAACTCTACCTCTGCGGCACGAGCGATCGCCAAGAAATGCAACACCGCATTTGTGGAACCACCCACTGCCATAATTACAGAAATCGCATTTTCAATGGACTTGCGGGTGATGATTTGCCGGGGTAAGATTTGTTTACGAATGGCTTCCACTAAAACAAATGCCGATTTTTCCGTACTGTCAGCCTTTTCGGCATCTTCGGCAGCCATTGTCGAAGAATAGGGCAAACTCATGCCCAGCGCCTCGAAAGCAGAGGACATAGTGTTAGCTGTGAACATTCCGCCACAGGAACCAGCACCAGGACAAGCCCGACTTTCAACTTCTAATAATTCCTTTTCATCAATTTTCCCAGCACTGTATTGACCAACAGCTTCAAAAGAACTGACAACCGTTAAATCTTGTCCGTTGTAGTGACCGGGTTTGATGGTGCCACCGTAAACAAAAATAGCCGGAATATTCATCCGAGCGATCGCCAGCATTGCTCCTGGCATATTTTTATCACAACCACCAATGGCCAACACCCCATCCATACTTTGTCCAGTACAGGCGGTTTCAATGGAATCAGCAATAACTTCCCGCGACACCAGGGAATATTTCATCCCTTCAGTTCCCATTGAAATTCCATCACTAATGGTAATCGTCCCGAACATTTGCGGCATCGCCCCAGCGGCTTTAACCCCAACTTCTGCCCGTTGTGCCAGTTGATTAATCCCCATATTACAGGGAGTGATCGTGCTGTAGCCATTGGCAATGCCCACAATGGCTTTGTTGAAATCTTCATCTTTAAAACCAACTGCACGCAGCATAGCTCGATTTGGCGATCGCTGCACTCCTTGGGTAACAATTTGGCTTCTCAAATTCTCCGACATTTTATTTCCTTCCGTGCCATCATTGCAACTTAACTGTTGCAATTGTATTACCTGATTTTCTCATGGTTGGGCAGTGCGATCGAGCTTGGGTGAGAAGCTGTAATACCATTTCACTTTAACAATGATACAAATACATGGGTAAGGGTTTAGCAGTGCTAAACCCCTACGAAAAATCTATATGTATCAAGATTTCGTGAAATGGTATAACTTTCAATTATCTTGATTTGACTACAGGATAATGTCGCTTCCTGCTAGTCCTGCTGCTACGGATAGCGCTGGCGCTCCTACTAACCGAATCTCAAAGTCAGCGCCAAGATTCGCATTGACGTTGGCTTGCAGAATACCTCCTGCATAACGGACTTGACCGGCTCCGGTGAATGCACCAGCGCCAATGAAACTGAAGGCTTGGTTGCCTCCCAGCAATGTGTTAGCGTCAATGCCAGATAAGTCGATTTGATCGCCTGCTCCGAAACCATTGCCAAAGAAGCCATTGATCGTGTCTCGCAATACACCAGGCTGACTGTCTGAAATGAAGTCGTAATCGAACACATCGTTACCCAATCCGCCGGTGAGAATGTCGGCTCCACCACCACCTCTGATCGTATCGTTGCCGCCATTGCCATTAATAACGTTATTGCCGGAAGAGCCAATAATGGTTTCACCGCCTTGGCTACCCTCAACGTTCTCGAAACTGAGGATGGTTTCGGTATTACCACCACTAACAGAGGTAACGCCTGCTGCCAAGTTGATGGTGACTACTCCATTAGCAAAGGTAACGCCTGAATAATCAATGGTGTCAACACCAGATCCACCATTATGAAAATCGAAGTTCACAAAGTCGGTATCAATAACGCGATCGTTGCCGCTACCTCCGTTGGTTGAGTCAGCGCCAGTGCCACCATTAATGGTATCGTTTCCGCCATTACCGTTGAGGACGTTATTCCCAGAGGAGCCAATGATTGTCTCACCGCCCTGACTACCTTCAACGTTCTCGAAGTTACTGATAGTTTCAGTATTACCACCACTAACAGAAGTGACACCTGTTGCCAAGTTAATGGTGACTACTCCATTAGCAAAGGTAACACCTGAATAATCAATGGTGTCAACACCAGCTCCACCATTGTGATTATCGAAATTCACAAAGTCGGTATCAACGATGCGATCGTTGCCGTTACCTCCATTGGTTGAGTCAGCCCCAGCACCACCATTGATGATATCGTTACCATCCAACCCAGACAAGACATTATTGGCACTGTTGCCGTTGATGACGTTGTTCTTGGCGTTGCCTGTACCGTTAATTGCTGCACTTCCTGTTAATGTCAGGTTCTCTAGGTTAGCACTCAGAGTGTAGGTCACTGAAGACTGTACAGTGTCTATACCGCCCAAAGCATCACCAAATTGCTCGGAAGCGACATCAAAAATGCTGTCCACGATGTAGAGGTCATCGTTGTCACCTCCATCCATGTTGTCATTACCAGTGCCACCATTTAGGACATCATTACCGCTACCACCTCTGAGGGTATCGTTACCAGTACCACCAAGCAGGCTATCATTGCCACTACCACCAACAAGGCTATCGTTGCCACTACCACCGTTGATTGTATCGTTGCCACTACCACCGTTGATTGTGTCGTTGCCGCCATTACCATTGAGAACGTTATTACCAGAGGAACCAATAATGGTTTCACCGCCCTGACTACCTTCTACGTTCTCAAAGTTACTGATAGTTTCAGTGTTGCCGCCACTTACAGAGGTAACGCCTGTTGCTAGGTTGATGGTGACTACTCCGTTGGCGAAGGTAACACTTGAATAATCAATTGTGTCAACCCCAGCTCCACCATTATGATTATCAAAGTTCACAAAGTCATCATCAATAACGCGATCGTTACCGCCGCCTGCGTTGGTTACATCACTACCACTACCTGGATTAATTGTATCGTTGGTGTTAAAAGCGCTAATAGTATCGTTACCGCCAAGTCCATTGAAGACATCAGCAACACCTGGATCTGGATCGAAACCAAAGAAAGGTAAGAATTCAGGATTGTTAGTACCGTTAAAAGTTGCCATAGTGAGTTCTCCTTAATTTATAGAGTCAAGAAATTATTTCCTCACGGTTAGAGGAGGAACAAAAATCAATAGATAGTTGATTTGAGAAAGACTGCACATATCAATGATGTTGGCATCAAAAAAATCTGCCAGCATTCATGTTGTATACACTTATGTCTTCACTGGTTGTCAGACCAAACTGCAAAGGAACAAGCAGCTTTTCTCGCGTCCAACTGTATGCGTTTTTCAGATGCTTTTACTTTATGTCGTAGTCACAGACGATGGTAGTACCCCCAAGGGTACTATTTATATTGGCCAGAGAAAAAGTTTGTTGATTGGAGTGTAGGCAATCGACTAAATGGTTTTGGAATCTGGTTTTTAATCGATTCTGGTGTGTCGAGCGATCGCCAGCAATCAAAATATTCATGATTGTTAAGTTGAAACCGGAATTATTTCTCTTGTTCGGACTAAAAAAACTAATTGCAAAAAATCCTGGTGCTGAGCAAAATTGTATGCTATGCTCGTATATGACTGAAAAGCATGGCTCAGTAGCTCAGTTGGTTAGAGCACGGGACTCATAAGCCTGGGGTCGTTGGTTCAAATCCGACCTGAGCCACTTGAAAATTTATAATTAGTGACTAGTCAACTATGCTGTAAACGTAGATTCACAAATTAATGGGCAAAGGGCAGCATGTAATTTGTGAGAGTACATCTGCCTGGGCACTATTGATTAATATGGCGAATGACTTCAGCAATTGACCAAGCTTGAGCGATCGCTCCTCTGGGTGTATGAGGTGAATCGCCATCAAAAATCTCAGAAATCGAACCAATACAAGCGGCAAATAAAAAGTGATCTATCAGGGGTTGCCAATCAAAAGGCAGCGTTTGTTGTGGATAGAAACGTTGCCAGGCGCGAATATAAGGGCCAATTAGCCAAGCCCAAACACTGCCTTGGTGATAAGCGCGATCGCGTTGTTCTTGGTTGCCCTCATATTTACCTTTGTATTCTGGATCTCCTGGATCGAGGCTACGAAGGCCATAGGGAGTTAGCAAACTGGCAGTTGCTAAATCTAGTATCTGACACCCTTGGTGTTGGGAAAACCCACAATGATGTAGCGACAGCGCCAAAACAGCATTGGGACGAATTTGAAAATTTCGGCGATCGTCCGGCTCAATAGTATCGTAGAGATATCCTAGCTGGGGATTCCAAAACTTTTGCAGGGAATTTTTTACCTGTTGTGCTTGCTGAGCATAACGCTGTGCTTGTTTGCTAAGACGCACGGGTTCACCAAACTCAAGTTGACTCAAGCGTTCTGCCCACTGACTTAGCCAACATAAAGCAGAATACCACAGAGCATTGATTTCCACTGGCTTACCACGACGAGGAGTCACAGGGTTTGCCCCAATTACCACATCCATCCAAGTCAGGGCTACACCACGAGCATCCCAACCAATTAATCCATCGGTAGCATCAGCCTGGATGTTGTAACGTGTGCCACCCACAAAGCCTTTATGAATTTGCTGGACTATAGGAAATTGCTCTGCCAAAAACTGCCAGTCTTGTGTAGCTTCCAAATAAAGTCCTAAAGTTTCAATCCACCACAGCGGCGCATCGATACTGTTATAAAACGGTTCACTATCCACATCAGGAAAAGCATTAGGAATCAAACCGTGGCGACAGTAATGCCCAAAAGCTCGCAATAGTCGTTTTGCTAAGTCAAAGCGCTGTGGAACTAGCATCAATCCAGGTAAGGCAATTAATGTATCCCGCGCCCAGTCATTAAACCAGTGATAACCAGCAATCACCGTCGGGCCTGCTATTAAAGCTCGATAGACGATAAACTGATCGCTGGCTTTGAGTAGTTGTTGGATGATTGGGTATTGGGCATGGGGGATGAGGCAAGCAGGAAGTGTGGGAAGTGTGGGAGGTGTGGGAGGATGGGGAAGAAATCTTTCCCCCCCCACTCCCAACACTCCCTCATCCCCCTCATCTCCCTCATCCCCCCATCTTCCC
>JAVRBV020000016.1:0-10073 GCA_034531095.2 Nostoc sp. CreGUA01
ATTGGGCATTGGGTATGGGGCATGAGAAGAGGAAGGGGAGATTAGGGGGTGGGGAGAGGGGGGGAAAGAAGAATTACTTTTTCCCCGCCCCCCGCCCCCCCCACCACCCCCACCCTCCCCCCCTCCCCCCCCCTCCCCCCCCCCCCCCCTCCCCCTCCCCTGCCCCCCACCCCCATCTAATTACCACTTGCCCCAAAAGAGCCCCTTATATAACAATAAAAAATTAATTATTTATTTAATATAGCCGGGTTCTGTTCGGAAGGTGGAAAGGGGAGGGGGGCGGGGGGCAGGGGAAGGGGAGGGGGGGATAAGGGGATGGGGAGAGGGGGGGAAAGAAGAATTACTTTTTCCCCACCTCCCGACCCCCCCATCTCCCCATCTCCCCATCTCCCCATCTCCCCACACTCCCTCATCCCCCTCATCCCCCCATCACGCTGCATCAGAAAAATACATCACTTTCCCACCATAAGCAAGATTGAGATTTGCTTCTGTGAGTACTTGTTGACGCGAACCAGTGGCAATTAATTCACGATTTAGTAATATTAAATCGTCAAAATGGGCGATTGTTTCTCCTAAGTCGTGGTTGACTACTAGCACGATTTTGTTATCAGCAGCCAGTTCATGAAAAACTTCAAAAATTACCGTTTGAGTTTTTTGATCGATGCCTACTAAAGGTTCATCAAAACAGAAGATTTCCGCTTGCTGCGTTAAAGCACGGGCTAAAAATACGCGCTGTTGCTGTCCTCCTGATAATTGTCCGATGGGGCGATCGCAATATTCAATCATTCCAACTCTTTCGAGGGCATTTTTGGCTACCTGGCGACTAACCGCCGAAAAACTACGCAACCATCCTGTCTTTTTCACCCGTCCCATCATCACTACATCCCAAACGGTGGCGGGGTAAGTCCAGTCAATTTGGCTACGCTGTGGTACGTAAGCAACTCGATCTAGTTGCCGCATTAAGGGTTTTCCCTGATACAATACTGTGCCACTAGTGACTGGAACTAAGCCTAACATTGCTTTCATCAGTGTACTTTTGCCTGCACCGTTGGGGCCAAAAATACCCGTAAGTCTCCCCGGTTTAACAATACAATTAACGTCCCTTAAGGCTTCTTGTGTACGGTAGTGTACCCCTACATGGGCGATGTTAATTGCTGGTGTGGAACTCATATCAGAAGCCTTGATAGTTTTTGCCGATAATTCCCGTGTATTTACTGGCGATAAGCCAAATCTAGCTGCAAAAGAGACGTTTTTCATAACTGCTTTTAAATATTCATTTCTTGAGCTTACTATAAAAATGAGAGAAATATGAAAAAATCTATAAATAGATGTAATATCCGAGATAAATGAAACTAATACCACAGATAGACGGCAAGGTAATGGGCAACACGAATCAGAAAAAAATTCTTTTCCGGTTTTGTTTGGGAATGCTTGTGCCTTTGGCTTTATTTAGTTGTACCCAGAATGACTCCAACCCCAAAACTACCGAGGGAGAGAGTCAGCCGCGAGTAGTTGCAACTAGCACCATCATTGCTGATTTGGCACAAGAGGTTGCAGGAGACGAAATTCAAATCAGGGGAATCCTCAAACCGGGTACCGATCCGCATGTTTACGAACCGGTACCAGCAGACAGCAGGGTTTTGGAACAAGCCGATTTAATTTTGTATAACGGCTACAACCTGGAACCAGGCTTGATTAAGTTAATGAATGCTTCTGGTGGTAAAGCACGGAAGTTAGCGGTGGGGGAAGCTGTGAAATCTTTGCAGTTAGAGAAAGGCAAAGGTGAAATCGTGCCAGATCCTCACATTTGGGGTAGTGCGGAAAATGCGATCGCTATGACAAATGCCATTCGAGATGCTTTGATTGAATTATCACCTGAAGATCGAGAAGAATTGACTCAAAATGCATTGCAACTGACTAATGAATTAAAACAGCTGCATAGCTGGATTAATCAACAGATTCAAACTATCCCCGCACCTCGGCGCAGACTCGTCACAACTCACGATGCATTTCAATATTATGGACGTGCTTACGGAATTGCGATCGCAGGTACTTTAATTGGCATTAGTACCGAAGAACAGCCAAGCGCTCAAACAGTCCAACGATTGGTAGAGTCAATTAAAAAAATAGGTGTTCCCGCAATTTTCGCTGAAACCACAATTAACCCAGCATTAATTAAAACCGTTGCCCAAGAAGCAGGAGTGAAATTAGCACCAAATCAACTTTATTCTGATTCAATTGGTGCAAAAGGCAGTGATGGAGATTCCTACATCAACATGATGGAGGCAAATACCCGCAGCATTGTAGAAGCATTGGGGGGAAAATATACCCCCTTTCAACCTCAGAAGTAAATGAGTTATTTCTGAAGTCAGAGGTTTCTCAATAACCTCTGAATTAATATCTAACTTAAGATATGCAATTCTTAAATCTATTCTTAAAACTCTTTCCAGAGAAGGAACTGTTTATGGCTTTGATTTCCTAGAGTGTTATTAGTAAACGCACATTTATTCATACCTGAAAAAGCCATGACTGATAATAAACAAGAAAATCAAATTAATCAACCAGTAAGCGAAGATCGGCATTCTCGTCAAGAGCCAAATGTCAAAGAAAAAAACTTAACTTCAAATCCGGGAGATAGAATCGCTGATGAAGCTCAATCTGTTGAAGAAAAAGCTCAACAGGTAGCTGTCGATCATGTACCAGACGTTACAGGCGACGTAATCACAGTCCCGACTTACTTTGTTGTCGATGAACCCAACGGCGAAAAGAAAGCACTCCATCACGTCAAAGATGCTGAAGAAATTTCCGATGTAATTCGTGAAGCACGAGTTGACGAAAATGGAAATCGAGTTTGGTGGTAGTCGCTGATTGCAGAAATCAGTTTAATTTGGGCGTGGGGGGTTGAATATTAACGCTCGGAGTTATTATTATCCTTATCTTCCTCATCCCCCTCATCCCCTTGGGTTAAGTTACACTTTTAACAAAGTAATCATAATTTGGAAATTCTCCAAGGATGAAGGGTAATGGAAGATGTTAAAACTTCTGAGGAATTGACATCTTGGACTACACGTCTCCCCAATAATTTTGGGCGTTTGCTGTAATTGTCGTCGCCAGTTTATTCAAAAAGAAATCAGCAACACCAATTTTTCAGTATTTATACAAGAACAATGGCCACTACTTCACCATATTTTCATTAAAAATATTTTTTGGCGCTCAAAGATTAAAATTTCTAAGAAGTCCTGACTTATACCTTTGACATTAAAGTACATAACTCCAATAATCTTATTACGTAAAAATTCGTAATTATATAGAAATCTGACTTGCATCTTGCTAAGTATACTGAGAGCTAGAACCTGTTTCAGGTAGCTCTGAGTCAGCTTGGCTGGGAAAAATCAAATTGATTCCTATATAAACTGGCATTAACAGGGTTGTATTATGTTTTTCAATTCAAAACCAAGCTTAAAAAGTAGTCAAAAAAATAAAAATTACAGTTTTTTGGGAACTCAAAATAACATAATGCTGCTCATTGGATATTTAATTGCTCTACCAATTTTTACTTTGATAAGTTTATCTTTCTTATTGCCATTATTGCCAGTGTTCACTACTAACTTATTTAGTGCCACAGTCAACTCACATCACTCTACATCAATTCCTTGGATAGATGATCCATCTGAATGTGAAGATACTGGTAGAGACTGGCGCGATCGCAAGTGTTGGGATGATGAACACAGTCCGATGTTCTAAGTCAATTTCCTGTACGAGTATCGATAAATTTCCCCCTTTACTATTGAACTGGAATTAAGATCACAAATTCTGTACCTTGACCGGGAGAAGAGTTGCATTCGAGAGAACCGCCGTGTTTTTCTACTATAATTTGCCGAGCGATCGCCAACCCCAATCCCGTCCCTTTACCCACAGCTTTGGTAGTAAATAAATGGTCAAATATTTTCTGTTTCACTGATTCACTCATTCCCTTGCCATTATCCATAATGGCAATTTTTACACAGTTATTTTCTAGATAAGTGGTAATTGTAATTCGGTTGGAATTGGCTTTAATCTCCTCAAAACTGCGTCCGTTATTTGATTCCTCTAAAGCGTCGATGGCATTAGCCAAAATATTCATAAATACCTGATTTAATTGACCAGGAAAACATTCAATCAGCGGTAAATTGCCATATTCAGTGACAACTTCAATGGCAGGACGTTGTTCATTTGCTTTGAGACGATGTTTGAGAATGAGAATGGTGCTATCAATGCCTTGATGAATGTTAAATGGCACTTTGTAATCTTGATCTGCACGAGAAAAAGTGCGGAGACTGGTGCTGATATTTTTCAGGCGATCGCACGCGATTGTCATGGAATCAAGCATTTTTGGTAAGTCTTCTAAGCTATATTCCAAGTCAATTTCCTCGGCATGATCGAGAATTTCCTCACTCTTATTCGGTAAGCTTTCTTGATAGAGTTTCAGGTGTTCAACAATATCGGCGATCCTGGGTTTAGCTTGTTTAATACTGGCAGCAATAAAACCTAAAGGATTATTCATTTCGTGAGCCACACCAGCAACTAAGTTACCCAACGCAGACATTTTTTCGCTTTGGATCATTTGTAATTGTGCTTGTTGCAGGTTTTGTAAAGCAATTTCTAGCTCTTGTGCTTTTTGTTGCAGTTGGACTTCGGCAAGTTTGCGTTCAGTAATATCATCTGCTAGCGAAGCAACTCCAATTAACTCGCCATCCGCACTCACAAGCGGATTGTTATACCAAGCACAAAAAATAGTTTTGCCATCTTTTTTCACATTTTCATTGATACTGTAATTGCCACCCTGCTGCGATATAATTTCGACGCTGACTCGCTCCATTTTTGCTTGAATCTTTTGAGGAATGATGAATTTAAAGTCACAACCCAAAGCCTCTTGTTTGGTGTAGCCAAAGATTCTTTCTGCTGCTGGGTTCCAGTCAGTAACCTGATAATTAGTATCCCACTCTATGACTGCTAGTGGAGTTTGCTGAACCAATAGCTGGAGTTTTTGCTGGGATGCTTGCAAGCGAGATTGTGCGGCGCTCAACTCATCAAGCGATCGCTCTAGCTGTTGGGAATACTCTAGCGATCGCTCATAAAGTCGAGCATTTTCCAAAGAAATCGCCGCTTGAGCGCAAAGTAAATTCAGGAGTTCCACGCGATCGCTTGTGAACGCCCCGATTGTTACATGGTTTTCTAGGTACAACACCCCCAGCAATTTCCCTTGATGTAAAATCGGGCTGCACAAGATACTCTTGGGCTGGTGTTGCCTAATGTAGGGGTCATGAATTAACTGCGGATATACACTAGCATCAATAATTACTGCTGGTTGTAAAGTGCGTTTGACAGTATTAACTAAGCCAATGGGCACATCGATAGATTCTTCAACAGGCTCTAATTTGAGCAGTCTGGCAGAAAAATCAACTTTGGTATTTCCATTTTTCTGTAAACTCAACTTCGCTAATGCCCGAATCAGTAATTTATCTGACTCCATCAGCATTAACACGCACTTATCAGCTCCGGCATTTTCGACGACGATAGAAAGCAATGATGAAAGCAGTTTTTCAAATTCTATTTCGCTTGAAATAGTTTGGGAAGCTTTGAGAATTGCAACTAAATCTAAAGCCACAGAAGCACTGCTACTGGTTGATGTGGCGGAACTGGTGGGGGTAACAGTTCCTAAGGCGAAGATAGTTTCGTTAGTGGAAAGGGGAGAACGTGTTTGCCCTAAGATGGGGGCGAGAAGTTGGGGATAGCGTCTTTCCAAGTCGGCGACTTTGGCTTTCGCACCCCAGCGAGCATACCCGTAGTAGGCTTCGGTGATATGTTCCCCAGCTATGCGTTCTCTGCTCCAGTTGAGGTAAAATTTAGCTGCGAGTTCATTGGCTAGAGCTTCTTCTTGGATATAACCGTGTTCTTTAGCCAGAGCAATGGCGCGATCGTAGTGATCAATTGCCTCGATCTTGTTTCCTAATACTCGGCATCGTTCTGCTTCTACCAAATGCCACTTATGCAAATAGTTCATCGGTGCGTGGTTTGCCCACTTCTGCAATTTTGCTTGATTTGCCACCACCTGTTCCAGGCGATCGCTAGCCGCTGCTGCTAAAACTGTGAGAGACTCATAAAAATAAAATATTGGTATTGTAATGAAACCAGCAGCTGCTCCTAAATACTGTCTGCCATCCGTTGCAATTTCTAATAGATGTTGATCTTGCTCGCCGAACAGGTAGCCCAGAATCAGTTTATGGAGATAGAAGAACTGAAGCCCCATCTGGTCATTTGCTGCCAATAATTGAGAGAGGAATTGCACTTCGTCGCAAACATCCCCCACCAAAACACCAGGATTGTTAGCTCTGCCCAACAGATTCAAAACCACTTGTCGGAACATTTGGCAGTAGTTAAACATCATCACTTGCTTGAGATTGCCCAGCACGTTGCTATATGTTTGGATCTCTAGCTCCAGAGTCCCCAGTTCCTGAGCGCTGAAGTAGCAATAGTGGCAAGTATGAAATCCCCCATAACCGCCAAACTCGAAATCGCCAGTATCTAATCCAATTTGGTAGCTCTCCCGTAAAACTGGCAGTGATGCTCGTAGGTGAGTAGTTCCATGCAGGATAAGCGCTCCTACAAGCACGCGGGTTTTAGATTCGACTTCCCTGGCGTTGAATTTTTCCAATACCCCTAATGCTAATGTAGCAGCACGATTGGCAGCTTCCATATCTTCTAACACGCCATTTAACAGCAGACCATAACTGGCATAAAAGAACGCAGATAATG
This sequence comes from Nostoc sp. CreGUA01, assembly GCA_034531095.2. Classification (GTDB taxonomy): domain Bacteria; phylum Cyanobacteriota; class Cyanobacteriia; order Cyanobacteriales; family Nostocaceae; genus Nostoc. The sequence continues at coordinate 6,796 of JAVRBV020000016.1, forward strand.
GCGCATTGCCGTGCTGAATTGAGGCATTTACCTGGGACAGAATCACTAACGGGTATAGAGTAGGAGTCGTGATGTAAATGGCTGGCGCAATACAAGCAACAATTCTCATCGTTGCCAAGCTTTCTGTTGATGTCATTGGGGGTAGGTTCAACAACTCGGCGATCGCTCTGCTGTTAAACTGGTCAGTAGTATACTGAAATCCCTCCTTGATATCTTGCTGAGTTGGTTGATCGGGAAACTGAACGCCAAATTGACTCAGTACCTGTTTTCCCAAAGCGATGGCATCTAACAACTGGTGCTGCGATATGTAAGCTTGGAGCTTAATTTCATAGATTTTCACCTGATCTAGGAGTGTCTTGGCTTGATGCAATACTGTTTCCACCCAGCGATCGATTTGTGCAAAATCTCTGGACAGAAAGGCATTTTCCGCTGCTAATTCATGTAGCTCCAGTGCCAATTCATACTGACTCTGCCAGCAATCGTGGTTGAGCAGCTTGATTCCCTTGGTTGCATAGGTTACGGCTGCTTCATAAGCGGTTGCAGTTCTACCTTTTTTAGCCGCTAGTAAGTTTAACCGAGCGATTTGCTCTTGTTCTTTGCCTTGAGTGATTAACGTCGATCCCATGTTCAGATGATTGACAATATCAAATAGTTTTTCCTCCTGTTCTATCTCTGAGATATTGTTGAGTAGCAGTTGACCAATTTGCAGATGGATTGCTGTTTTCCGATCATCAGGAATCAGAGAATAGGCAGCTTGTTGGACGCGATCGTGTATAAATTTGTATGTAACAGTCTGTTGATTTTCCAATGTACGTGCAAGAGTTTCTTGCCCGACATAAAACTTATAAACATCACTAATGGGTAAAACTAAACCTTCTTGTAATGCTTTCCACAAAGTAGCAGCCGTCTCAATTTGTGATTGTTCCAAAACAATTGCCAAAGTTTCTAAATCAAATTCATTGCCAATACAAGCAGCTAACTGCAACGCCTGTTGAGTTGATGGCGGCAGTTTTTGTAATTGAAATGCCATAAAGGCAACAACATCATCTGTAACTGCTTGAGTTGTCACTTCTGCAATATCAAATTGCCAACAGCTTAACTCAATATCAAATTGAATGATATTTTCTTGATGCAATGCTTTGAGAAATTGGGTTGCAAAAAACGGATTACCTTTGGTTTTTTGATAAATCAATACAGAAAGAGTCCATGCCAAATTTTCTGTACATTTCAGTGTGTCAGCAACTAATTGATTTACTTGTAATTGACTCAATGGTGCTAGAGTAATTGTATTAATTGTTGCTTGTAATTTGGCAATTTCATTCAAACTTAATGTTAATGGATGTGCTGTGTGGACTTCGTTATCACGATATGCACCAATTAATAAAAGATGACCTGCATCAGCCATTAAAAGCTGCATTAATTTTAGTGATGCTGAATCTGCCCATTGCAAATCATCTAAAAACATCACTAAGGGATGTTCTGCACTGGTAAAGACTTGGGTAAATTTTTGAAACAATAAATTAAATCTATTTTGTGCCGCTGTTCCTGATAGCTCTATGGTAGGTGGTTGTTGACCAATAATTATTTCTAGTTCGGGGATGACTTCAATGATTACCTGTCCATTTTCTCCAACTGCTGACAATATTTTGTTTTTCCATTGCTGAATCTCTGCATCACTTAGAGTTAACAATTGCCTCATTAAATCTCGGAATGCTTGCACAAAGGCACTCAGGGGAATATTCCGTTGAAACTGGTCATATTTGCCTTTGATAAAATAACCGCGCTGGCGAACAATTGGTTTATGAACTTCGTTGACAACCGCAGTTTTTCCAATTCCAGAAAAACCAGCTACCAGCATCATTTCAGTTGCGCCAAGACTCACTCTATCAAAGGCTTGGAGGAGGGTTGATACTTCGGTTTCTCTGCCATAGAGTTTATCAGGAATGATGAAGCGATCGCACACATCCCTTTGCCCAATCTCAAAACTCTGAATTTTGCCAGTTTCTTTGAGTTGATCTAAACAATTCTCTAAATCAAACTTCAATCCCAATGCACTTTGATAGCGATCTTCAGAATTTTTCGCCATCGATTTCATGACGATATCAGAAAGCACCTGTGGAATTTCTTCCCTATTCCCTATTCCCCATTCCCTATTCCCTAATACAGTCGGCATTTTGGCAATATGACAATGCAACAATTCCATTGCATCACTTGATGGAAATGGTAATTCTCCACTTAGTAATTCATAGAAAGTTACACCCAAAGAATAAAAATCAGTCCGGTAATCAATTCCCCGATTCATTCTGCCTGTTTGTTCGGGAGAAATATAAGCCAGTGTTCCTTCTAAGACATTGGGATTGATAATACTTTGAGTTTCTCTTGGTAGTAGTGATGCAATACTAAAGTCAATTAATTTAACTTGTTTTGTTTGGGGATTAATTAATATATTGCTGGGTTTAATATCTTTATGAATAATGCGTTCGTGGTAGAGTATATCTAAGGTATTGCACAGAGCGATCGCAATTTGTAAAAATTCATCTAGAGACGGGGGATTGTCATTGTTGGCGAAATAATCCTTAAGAGAAATTCCCCCAAAGTCTTCCATTACTAATGTATAGGCATTTTGGTAGGGTTCCAAGCTATAGGTTTGGATGATTCCAGGATAGTTGAGATTTTTGGCGATGGTATATTGATTGCGAAATTGTACTAGTTCGCTAAAGCTGGGATAAGGATTCTTTAATAGCTTAATGACCACTGGTAATGAGTCAATCTCTCGAACACCTCGAGAAACTAGGGTTCTCGAACCATCATAAAGTTTTTTACTCAGGCGATATCCAGGAATACTAATCATACATACCAAATCTTAAACACCAGATTTAGTATTCCCATAAGGGACTTCCAATTAAAAAAATATACTATCGCTAAGTCAGCAGAGGGGCAGGGGAGCAGGGGAGAAACAGAAAATATCACCTGACTAAATTGGATAATTTATTTTCTGGAAGTCCCTAAACACCAAATCTTTTCAGGAGTACGTAGGGCACTCGGTTCTTAAAACTCAACAGATCGTATAGCAGTTTGCAATTGCGTGGAGTAGAGACAATTCGTAGGGGCACAACATGTTCATTGGTGTCAACTTAAGGTAGAGATGGCTTCACTGTTGGCTTCGTCGCCCGCCAAGAAATAAATTTCTTGGCTAATAGCTAAAGTCTACTGAACTAGACTAAAGATTTTTGGGGATATCTAGTCATCTTTAGATGACTTTCGCTATTAGCAAGGAA
>JAVRBV020000017.1:0-10320 GCA_034531095.2 Nostoc sp. CreGUA01
TCAGGGTTTTCAATGTTTGACCTGAAGAAATATCCCAGAGTTTGATGGTCTTGTCATCGCTACCAGAAGCCAGTGTTTGCCCATCAGGACTGAATATGGCGCTCCTGACCACATCATGATGCCCAGTCAGGGTTTTCAATGTTTGACCTGAAGAAATATCCCAGAGTTTGATGGTCTTGTCATCGCTACCAGAAGCCAGTGTTTGCCCATCAGGACTGAATATGGCGCTCCTGACCACATCATGATGCCCAGTCAGGGTTTTGATTGGTTTACCTGAAGAGATATCCCAAAGTTGGATGATCTTGTCGCTAGTAGTAGCAGAAGCCAGTTTTTGTCCATCTGGACTGAAACTGATACTAAAGACTGAATCGCGATGCCCAATCAAGGTTTTAAGTAATTTACCTGAAGCAATATCCCAAAGTTTGATGGTGTTGTCTTGGCTACCAGAAGCTAGGATTTCCCCATCGGGACTAAAAATGACGTTAAAAACTGGATTACTATGTCCATTGAGGATTTTGATTGGTTTATTTGTGGCCACATCCCAGAGTTTGATGCTCTCGTCACCACCACCAGAGGCTAACATCTGCCCATCCGGACTAAAACTGACGCTCCAAATAAAATTTCTATCCCCCGTGATAGTGTATATTTCTTTAGTTGAATTGACCTCCCAGATTTTAATGGTTTTGTCATCACTAGCAGAAGCCAGCATTTGTCCGTTGGGACTGAAACTGACGCTATAGACTTCATCAGTATGCCCAGTCATGGTTTTGATGTGTTGGCCTGTGGCAATATTCCAGAGTTTGACAGTCTTATCGCGGCTAGCAGAAGCTAGAAATAGTCCATCCGGATGTAAACTAAGTCCCTTTACCCAATTGCTATGCCCAGTAAGTGTTTTGAATGGTTTACCTGAAGATATATCCCAAAGTTTGATAGTCTTGTCAGCACTGGCAGAAGCCAATTTTTGTCCATCCGGACTGAATACAACGTTATTGACCCAATCATTGTGCCCTACCAGAGTTTTGATTAGTTTATTTGAAGCGACATCCCAGAGTTTGATAGTCTTGTCATTACTAGTAGAAGCTAGCAAGTGCCCATCAAAACTGAATTTGACACTATAAACCCAATCATGATGCCCACTTAGGGTGTTAATTAGTTGACCTGAAGCGACATCCCAGAGTTTGATGGTCTTGTCAGCACTGGCAGAAGCCAGCTTTTGGCCATCAGGGCTGAATGTGACCCGATGAACTGTATTGGTATGCCCAGTTAAGGTGTTAATTAGTTTACCTGAAGTAAGATCCCAGAGTTTGATGGTCTTGTCGCCACTAGCAGAAGCCAGCTTTTGCCCATCGGAACTAAATGTGACAGAATAAATTGTATCGGTATGCCCCTCTAGACGGTTTTGCTCCCTAATTTGATAAAGAGCGCGTTGTAGTAAATCTATAACCTCAAGTTTGGTTTCGTCTTCTATCCAAAATATCCATTTCAGTAGTTTGCCTGCTTTTATACTTGTTGTTACTGCTTCCAACTGTTGATTTGATGCAAATAAATTATTTGAAGATTGAATCAGAGTGTTGAGTTGAGCTATTTCTGATCGCTGCCATTGCCACGCTGCAAACCCAGCTAAACTCAAGGCCACACCAGAGAAGCCAATCAGCCCAGACATAATCAGTCGCCGTCTGCGTTCCCGTTCTTTCTTTTCCCGATCCCGCAGTGCTAAACTCCTCTGAATAAAACCTTCTTCGCCTTGACTCAGTTCTTCTTTGCGCTTATGCAACCAACTTTCTGCTTCCACCAGTGGCACACCGCGCAATAATGCCCCATCATCTTGATTTGCTTCTTCCCATTGGTGGATTGCTGCCCGCAAGCGATCTTGCCAAGCTCGAAAGTGGCGGTCTGCTGTCATCCACTGCCGCAATTCACTCCAGTTTTGAATTAAAGCCTCATGGACAACTTCCACTGTCTCTTGATTTGTAGCATTTCGACTCGTTACTACTAATCGCAAATCAGCCAATTGTTTTACCAAAGACCATTTTGCTTCACCCAATTCTGCTTTGGTCGCTAGTCGCCGCGTATCTTGCGTACCTTCACCAGGATGAACTAGTTGGATAAAAATTCGTCGCACTTGTTCTCGTTGTTCAGGACTAATGTGCTGATAATTTTCATCTGCATGACTGGCTAAAGCACCTTTCACCTCACCAATGGCCTGATAAGCTGCATGAGTTAATTGTTTACCTGTTCGCCGTTCCCACAATAACGTTAAAGCAAACTCCAGCAAAGGTAAATTTCCTGGCTCATGTTCCACATCATTCAAGATACGCGCCACTAATCCGGCTTCAAAGTTCACCCCTAATTTAACAGCAGGCTTTTCAATTACCTGGGAAAGTTCCTCTCGATTCATGCTTCCCAGTTTGATATCAGCATTTTGCAACATATCTACAAATGGGCGATAGGAGAGCGCGTTTCCCAAAAAATCAGCCCGCATAGTTGCAACTAACACAGTGGCAGGTGGGGATTTATTTGTAGGCGTTTGAAAGCTGGTTAATAACGTATCAAGGAAACTACGGCGGATGGCTTCGTCACCACAGAGAGTATATAATTCCTCAAACTGATCGGCAATTAGCAAAACCCGATAATTGGGGTGATTCTGTTGAATTTGAGCAAAAATGTCAGAGACAGGAACAGTACCGTCACGAAAATAACTAGCCAATTTACGTGCGTGAGCTATCCGATCGGTAACATCTAAATCTGGTGCGTAAAGAGGAATAAGTGCCAAAGAAAGTGCATGGAAAGGGTCTGAACCTGGACGGAAATGAGTAAATTTCCAGTGGCCTTGTTTTTGCAATTGGGGTACTAATCCTGCAAATACCACTGAGGATTTTCCACTTCCCGATGCACCTAATACAGGAATAAAGTTACGGGTTTGAGTTGCCGTAAAAAGTTTTGCAACAAACACATCACGTCCAAAGAAAAACTGAGTGTCTTCTGGTCCAAAGTGAAATAGACCTCGATAAGGACATAAAATATTTTCATCAACAGACTCAAGACATGTTGTTTTGGGTTGCTCTCGATAATAATAATTAGTGATAGTAATAATAGCATCACCAGCTGCTGAGGTAGCAGCAATTCCTGTCTCTTTAACAGTTTGCTTGATATCGAGTTGCCCAGACACTTCGGCCTCCTATCTCCTGATGCATTAAAGCTTCATATCAATTATTCTTAATCTTGTTCGGTAATGTTAGTAATGCTCGCTGTACCAGTACCAGAAGTAGCAGCATATTTTACATTGCTAATAGTTTGATTGATGAATTGTTCCCCACCTGGTTGTTCTTTAATCCGGTCGAGTAAATCTTGAGCTAACTTAACAAGCTCTGGGTAATCATTGACCTTAGCGATTTCTACCTCTTCTTTGACTGTGGCTTTTCTAGCCTCAGAATTTGGTTTATTTTCTAACTCTTTGATTGCGTTTATTAGATCACTTTTTTCACCAATTTTTTTCTTTAAAGCAATGATAAAACTCTTATAACTATCCTTGACGACAAGGTTAGTAACAGCAGTCAAAATAGCTGTAGTAATAACGTCCATATTTCAACATTAACCCATGTTAGGAATGATAAATTATCGTCTTTTTTAGCAGATGAATAATATTTATTGATTTACCAGTTCACTTTTGATGACTACCTTTGAGATATAACAATCATATCTCAGTTATAAAAATATCCGTTATGAATATTGACTATTAACGATTAACAGCGAACGAGCTTTTATGCAATATTTCACAAATCATTTAGAACGCTTTTTGAAATTCATCTCAGGTAATTGCAGATTGAACATATCAAGTTGTTCAAAGAAGAAGCTTTTGTGACAGTGAGTTAATAAATCTATTCAATGTCTAGTATAACTATGATAGATATTTTTATCTCTCTATCAGGATATAGAAGATATATTCCTTTCGATATAGTTGATATTATCATAATTCAGTATAAAAGACAGCGATCGCTGTCTTAGTGAAGAAATTAAGTTTTAGGTAATAGCGAATCAGCTTGAGCTTTGAAAAAAAAAGCTTAGTAATCAATGAAATCCCTGGACTCCGTAAAGATGGACGATAGCACCGAGACATTAATTAGGAAAATATCAGCAAAATTTTGAACTAGATAACTCTCAAAAAGTAGTTAATTAACTTAATCAATAAACTTTGTATGCAATAATACCAATCAATACTGCAAGACCTAAGGCTCTGCGAAAATAATTAACCCCTTGAAATAATTCTAGCCAAGCCCAAGTAAATAAAGAGCCAGTTGCTACTACGTCTAACGCTATATTGATTTTGCCAGTTGTAAAAATTAGAGTTAGTAAACTAGTGACTATCCAAACAATAAGTGGTAGGTTCGGCTTCTGAGCTATGATTGTGAGGGATGGATAGCGAACAACGATTGCTACTAATTGTTTCACAATCCAAAATTCAAAATGGTATTACCTAGTTATTACTCTAAATGGTCTTTTAGATAATCCGCCATTATCTGTTTCATGTCAGCAATCATACCATCAACATTCCCACCATCCTTTTCAATTTCTTTTTCTTGCTGTATGAGATAACTCATGCCTTTGTAGAGAGCTTTCATTATCCGCGCAATCTGCCAGCCCTGGATGGTGTTTAGATCCGGACAAACCCGTAGGATTAAATCGTAGATGGTCGCCAATATTTCCCGATCGACCCGTTGAGCAGCTTGGGCTAGAGTTCCTTCTGCTTCCTGTCCAGCATTGAGATGTCTAAAGGCAGGATGTTTGCGCTCAAAGGCAATCATCGGGTCAATCACCCGATCGATCATAGTGGCAAAATCCAGACCGGACACATCCTGTTGTAGAGCAGCCACTGTATTATTGCCCAATTGTTGCATATATCGCTCCCCCAAGGCTGTGAGAATTGCTTCCTTGTTAGAGAAATACTGGTACACCGAACCAACTGAAATACCAGCTCGTTCGGCTAAGACATTGGTGTTGATAGCTTCCGCCCCTCCATCTGCTAGCAAATCGGCGGCAGTATCCAAGATTAAATCGCGCCGTCGCTGACCACGCTCCCCTGAGGGACTGCGGCGGGTTTTCCCAGATGAAGAATTGTCATCCCCCCAAACAGGTGACTTTACCGTTTTATCGCCTGGAGATTGACTATGTGAGTTTTTGCTCATATACTTGCCAATATGGATGTGAGTAATAGCTCACATTAGCAAAGTTCGGACTAAATCTACAAGAAATGCGATCGCCAAAGGATGACTATCATGAGTGGCAAAACAGCGTTTGTGACTGGAGCGACAGGTCTGCTGGGTAGTAATCTTTGCCAATTGCTAAAAGAGCAAGGATGGCAAGTCAAAGGGCTGGTTCGGTCTATTGATAAAGCTAAACGGTTCCTGGGTAGCAGTGCAGTTGAGTTGATTCAGGGTGATATGGAGAACGTACCCGCCTTTGCTCAAGCATTAAAGGGAGTAGATGTGGTGTTTCACACAGCAGCCTTTTTTCGGGAGTATTACCAGCCAGGTCAGCATTGGGAAAAGATGAAGCGCATCAACGTGGATGCCACGATGGAACTGTTGCAAGCCGCAGAGGCCAGGGGGGTGGCACGAACAATTTTCACCTCATCCAGTGGCGTTATCCAAACCTATCCAGACCGGGCTGCTACCGAAACAGCTCCTTACAGCAAATTCGCCCAAAAGAACCTCTATTTCAAAACAAAAGTTTTGGCAGAACGGGAAATTTATCGGTTTCTAGACACTAGCCGCATGGATGTGGTGATGATTTTGCCTGGTTGGATGATGGGTCCTGGGGATGCTGCACCGACTTCTGCGGGGCAAATGGTGTTGGATTTATTGGCCAGTAAGCTACCAGGGATAATTAACGGCGGTGCTTCATTGACTGATGCTCGGGATGTGGCAGCAGCTATGGTTATTGCCGCCGAACAAGGAGAACGGGGTGAGCGTTATATTGTCGCCGGGCCACTAAAAACCATGAAGGATATTGCCTTAGAGCTGGAAGCGATTTCAGGAGTGAAAGCTCCCAGGATGGAAATTCCTGATTGGCTGGCACTTTCAATTGCATGGTTGTTGGAAACCTGGGCGGGTTTGACGGGTGGAGTCAACCCTATGCCACTGGCTGGCATCCAAACCTTATTGGAAAAAGCGAACTTAAGTTCAGCCAAAGCTGACCAAGAGTTGGGAGTAACCTTTCGCCCCTTCAGGAATACATTGAAAGATACAGTCTTGTGGTATCAATCTCAAGGCTATCTGTAGACTCCATTGAGTATCGGATTATTTTAAGAGGAAATGGGGAGACGCTCTGATGCAAACTCTTTTGTGCCACCATTTGGTAAGTTAGTACATAGTCTGAAACAATAGCAGTTATCACAAGAGGGGATTACGTTGAGTTACCAGAAAGATGCCATTGCCCCCCACGGTGGACAGTTAGTTAACCGTATTGCCACACCAGAACAAAGAGAGGAATTTCTCTCAAAAGCTGATTTTTTGCCGCGAGTGCAGCTTGACGATCGCGCCGTTTCTGATTTAGAAATGATTGCGATCGGTGGTTTTAGTCCACTCACAGGTTTTATGAACCAGGAAGACTACGATCGCACTGTTACAGAAATGCGACTAGCTAACGGTTTTGTGTGGTCAATACCAATTACACTATCGGTAGCCGAAGAAGTAGCTTCCCCTCTCAAAGAAGGTAGTTTGATTCGCCTTGATAACCCCGCAGGTCGATTTATTGGAGTTTTGCAACTCACGCAAAAATATCACTACGACAAAAACCGCGAGGCAATTAATGTCTACCGTACTGATGATGCCAATCATCCTGGTGTGCAGGTAATTTATAACCAAGGTTCAGTCCATCTAGCTGGTGATATCTGGCTATTGCAACGCCAACCCCATCCCCAGTTTCCCACTTACCAAATCGATCCCGCAGCCTCACGGCAAATATTCCGCGAAAATAACTGGAAAACCATTGTCGGTTTCCAAACTCGCAACCCCATCCACCGCGCCCATGAATACATCCAAAAGTGTGCCTTAGAAACAGTGGATGCCCTATTTTTGCATCCATTAGTGGGGGCAACCAAAGATGATGACATTCCCGCCGACGTGCGGATGCGCTGTTATGAAATTTTACTGGAACACTACTATCCTAGCGATCGCGTAATTTTGGCAATTAACCCAGCCGCAATGCGTTATGCTGGTCCTCGTGAAGCAATATTCCATGCCCTAGTCCGGAAAAACTACGGCTGTACTCACTTTATCGTCGGCCGGGATCATGCTGGCGTTGGCGACTATTATGGTACTTATGATGCTCAACACATCTTTGATGAATTTGAGCCGGGTGAATTAGGCATTGTACCCATGAAATTTGAACACGCTTTTTACTGCACCCGTACCAAGCAGATGGCAACAACTAAAACCAGTCCCAGCAAACCAGAAGAACGCGTCCACCTATCGGGAACCAAAGTTAGAGAAATGCTACGACGCGGCGAATTACCTCCACCAGAATTTTCCCGCCCGGAAGTCGCCGCAGAGTTGGCGCGGGCAATGCGGATACAGGTATCGGTTTAGGGCATTGGGAGTTAGGAGTTAGGAGTTAGGAGTTAGGAGTTAGGAGTTTGAAGTTAGGAGTTAGGAGTTAGGAGTTTGAAGTTAGGAGTTAGGAGTTAGGAGTTATTTTCTCCCCCCATCTCCCCATCTCCCCATCTCCCCCCATCTCCCTCATCCCCCTCATCTCCCATTCCCTCTTTACACTACAGACCTCAAACCTTTAAGCTGCTAGCTGGTAGGTTGAGAACTGGTAGCTAATTATGAAACGGCGCACGTTTTTAAACAGAATTGGCTCAATACTCACCGTATTGGGACTAACTGAAACTGAGTGGTTGACTTTGGGTAACCGCTACTACTATGCTTTGGCACAACCCAGTCGGCGCAAGTTGGCGTTATTAATTGGTATTAACCAATACCCAAAAATTCCATCCCTCAGTGGTTGTCTCACTGATGTGGAACTGCAAAGAGAACTTTTAATTCATCGCTTTGGCTTCCAAAGATCGGATATTCTCACCTTAACTGAGGAACAAGCCAGCAGAGAATTTATTGAGGCGGCTTTTTTAGACCACCTGGGCAAGCAAGCTCAACCTGACGATGTGGTGGTGTTCCACTTTAGCGGCTATGGCAGCCGTGTCAAATTGGAAACATCCGCAGATACAATGCAAAACGCTCTGGTGTCAGCTAATGAAAGTCATCTGTCAGAAAATGAAAAAATAGTCAATTATTTATTAGAAGAAACTTTACTATTATTATTGCGATCGCTCCCTACAAACCGAGTCACAGCAGTATTAGATACTAGTTATTCTGTTCCTAGCTCAGTCATCGGGTTAAAAAATCGCGCCTTCGAGGAGTCAGTAGAAGCCAAGCTGATAACAGAGGAAATCGATTTTCTCAAACAACTGAAAACTCAAAAATCACCCGGCAATCCTGTTGTATTAACAGCTACTTTAAATACCAAGCAGTCAGCCAAGGAAGCAGTGTTTTCTGGTTTTAGTGCTGGGTTATTTACTTATGCCTTGACTCAGTATTTGTGGGAAACTACACCAGCTAGTAAAATTCAAGTTGCTCTTTCCTATGTGGAAAATTCTCTGTACAAATTGGGTAGCAAACAGCAACCAGATTTATTAAGTACACAGAAAAATCAACAGAAAACGTCACTGGTTGAGAATTTGCTGCCAGACAGTGACATTGGTGGAGAGGGCGTGGTCAGAGCTGTTGAAGAAGACGGTAAAACAGTGCATCTGTGGTTAGGAGGATTACCTCCTCAAGTGCTGCTATACTATGGAGTTAATTCTCGATTCACCCTGCCGACAACAGAGCAATTGATATTGCGATCGCGTAGTGGGTTAACAGCAAAAGCGCAAATTGCCAAAATTGAAAGTGCAACTGGGGTGCAAGTTGGGCAACTTGTCCGAGAAGCAGTCCGCGTTTTACCAAGAAATATTAATTTAATAATTGCTCTGGATACTCAACTAGAAAGAATTGAGCGAGTAGATGCTACAAGTGGCTTCGCCGCCATCACTCACGTGTCCACCGTAGTAGCAGGGGAACAACCTGCTGATTATATATTTGGTAAGCTCCAGCAAACACCTAGTCGCTATGGACTATTTACTCTTGACGGCGAGTTAATTGCCAACAGCGCTGGCGAAGTTGGCGAAGCGGTAAAAGTTGCAGTACTGCGGCTAGCACCGAAATTATCCACCTTGCTGGCAGCCAAATTATGGCGACTCACAGAAAATCAAGGTTCTTCAGGCCTAGCCATTAAAGCAACCCTAGAGATAATTAGCGGTACATCATCTCAGGCATTAATACAACGCCAAACACTGCCAACTCAGATTTCTGAAAAATCACTCCCCACTTCCCATTCCCCATTCCCCACTCCCATTGTCCCCATTGGTAGCCAAATGCAATATCGGCTGCAAAATCAAAGCGATCGCCCAGTGTATTTAATCCTGCTAGGATTAAAAAATAATCAGACAGCAATTGCCTTCTACTCCTGGGAAACTCCAAAAGAAACAGACACCACCGACAATAAACCCCTCTTTCAGGAAGTTGTCATCGCCCCAGGTGAAACCGTCATTTTACCCCCAACTAATGCTGGTTCTGAATGGGTAATTCCAGGCCCAGCCTTCTTTTCCGAACAACAACTAATTTTTAGTATTGCTCCCTTCAGTTCAACTCTCGCCATCTTGAACACTACAAAGTATCCCACACCAGACCAACATCCAATTGCCCAATTATTGAAATCGTTAGATGTCGTTCAAGCCTTGTTACAAGATTTGCATAACGCCAGCTTAATCAAAACCGAAATGAACGCTACAGCAACAGACTCATATATCTTGGATGTGAATAATTGGGCAAGTTTGAGCTTTACTTTTCAGGTTATGTAAATGAAAATCGGGCATAGGGCATTGGGCATTGGAAGAGGACAAGGGGACAAGGTGAATTGGGGACAAGGGGAAAGAAATTTATTTTACAGCTATTTTCAGGTAAATAGACCACGCGGTAGGGGCTTTAGCATTGCTCATTGGTGTCAACTTAACGCGAAACCGATGTCCCGCAAGGAACTGAAGTTCCTTGCTCATAGCAAAAGTCATCTGAAGATGACTAAGATATAGGTTCTTGGCAACTTTTGGTGATCTTGGTTGGGGCAAGGCAGAAGGCAGAGGGCAGAAGGCAGAAGTCGGAAAAAGAAAGAAGGAGGAAGGTATACAATTGAATTAGTAACTTCAAACTTCACTCCATCAAACTTTTG
>JAVRBV020000018.1:0-35374 GCA_034531095.2 Nostoc sp. CreGUA01
ACGCCTTGGACGACGGCGGAAACTGAACCTAAATCTGGGGTTTGAACAAATTGATCGGCTGGATCTTGTTTGCTGGGAGCGAGAATTGTTCCTTGAAAATTTGCTCCTGCGACATTCGCTCCCCGTAAATCTGCAAGACTGAGGTCAGCATTTTGCAAGTTAACGTTTTCCATCTGAGCAGCACGCAAAACCGCACCAGTCAGACGAGTGGCACTCAGGTTCGCATTGCTGAGATTAGCCCGATCCAAATATGCCCCTGATAAATCTGCCCCTTCCCAATCAGTATTAGTTAAGTTGGCAAAGGATAATTGTGTTCCAATGGCGCTGACGCGACCTAAACGTGCAGCGTACAAATTCGCTTCGTTCAACTTAGCGTCACCTAAATCTGCTCCAGTTAAGCTAGCTTGTTCCAAGACTGCATTTCGTAAATCGGCTCCCACTAGTTGGGTGCTGTTAAGTTTAGCCTCATATAAACGGGCGTTGGATAAGTTGGCTCTGTTGAGGGTGGCGCGACTCAAATCGGTACGGTTCATCATGACTCGGCTGAGGTTGGCATCAGTCAGATTAGCTTGCTGCAACTGAGCTTGGCTTAAGTCAGCCATCACATCGTCAAAGGTATCCCAGCGTCCATCCTCACCCATGCCCCGAAAGCGGCTGTTCTTAAAATTGGCTTGGTTCAGATTTGCAGATTTTAATTTAACTCCTGACAAATCAATACCATCTAGTACTAAGTTGAATAAGGAACTCCCTGGTGTACCGCTTTGACCTAATTGGATACGACTCAGGTCAACACCCTCGATTTTCCCACTGTTAACAGACAAAATTTTATTGATTGTCCGCTGGTTTCTTTGTAGCCGCCCTTGGCGCAGTTCTCGTTCTGCGGTTGCACTGCTGCTCAAAGACTCTAGTTCGCTCACCAGAAACTGATTCTTATTTTTTAATTCGGGGATGGCTTTGGGACCGACACTTGTCAAAGCTTGTTGAATCGTATCCACAAGGCTGGGGTTGGTTTCCTTCACCAAGAGATCCGCCAAAAATTGAATCGATTGTGGGTCTTTGAGACCACCCAACGCTAAAATTGCGCTTTGACGTTGCTCATTGGTAGCCCCAGAATCGGGACTCAATTGTTTGACAAGTTCGAGAAACTGTTGGCCGTTGATTTGCTTGGTTGTTCGCTGGGATTGTTGAATTTGGATATAGACTTGAGTACCGATTAAAGTTGCCAACACGGCAGTCATGCTTGTCAGCCCTACCCCAAACAAAGTCAGATTGGGATTTTGCTGTATCCGCCGCCATATGTGAGGTGTCTTAGTTGGTGCGGCTGCGGCTAATTCTTCATTTCCCTCCTGCCATTCCTCTGTTTGTTGGTCGCCATCCCCAGCAGATTGAACTTGTTTGTTCGCTAAGAGTGAAGAGGAGCGACTAGCATCTATACTGTAAGTACCTGCGATTCGATCGTGCAGAGCGCGACGCCCTCCCCGACGGGATGGTAAAGCTATTCCTTCACCCAGCACCATTAACACAGCTAAAAATGTGAATAATCCTAAATTCGGAAAAGCAAAGCTGTAGCGCCATAGTAGATAAGCGATGGAAACGGGTACAGTCCAACGGCCGACTCCTTCTCTAATCGCCACTGCCCCCAAACCAGGCGGCGTTCCTTGCTCGTTGACAACCCGTATTCCTAACCAGCGTTTGGGAATTGTGCTACCAGTCTTACCTAGTAAATACAATTGCCACCAGGAAAGGGTTACAGGCGCTAATAAGGCTATTGTCCACAAAAAATTAGTCGGCCAGGCTACGTTCCGGATACCATAGCTCACAGGCAGAGCCAATGGTCTGGCGATCGCTCTTTCCGCTGTTACCAGCACAGGATTAAGCGGTACTCGATTCAAATCGCTTCTCGAATTGACGTAGACACCAATGCCAAAGGGAATCAACCCACTGGTAACCACTAGTGTGATTTCCGCCGCCCAAGCAGCAAAACGCCTGCTGGCTAGCAGTAGCGAACTGGCTCTTTCCGGTTGTTGTGACTGACCTGATTGATTACTTCTCCTCACCGTTGGTGTCGTCATCGTATAATTCCCTTTGACATTATTTCTACGCCTTTATTGGCACAATTAAAATAGACTATTGCTTACGTTGAAAGCCACTAGATACAAAAAATTTGTATCCAACATACACTAACACTGCTAAAAGTGCCAGACTGATTACAGATGCAACCAGTTTAAACACTGCTTGTGCGATCGCCAAGCCCAACAGCACTGCTACACCGGAAAATACCAGCTTTTTTGCCGTTGATAAACTGCTAAACCAGATCCGAAATCGCTCCAGTTGCAAGTTTAAGTTAGCAAAACTAAACTCAGATGCCTGTTTTTGTTCTGGTGATTGGGGAACCACCTCAGGCGAAGAATTAATCTCTGCCTCTAGCTTATCGAGGCGACGCTGCAAGTCTTCTTCTCTTTGAGGATTCATCAATTTTTTCTACCTCAGCTAGGACACTTATTCAACAACATACCAACCAAATTCTATTTTGGTGGTTGTGTTAGTGATTTTAGCTAATGTCTGTGTGTACAAGACCTTTATCCTCAGGGAAAAATTATGTTTTTTTCTTGTTCTCTTCTGTACTCTTTTTTAATTTTAGTAGTATTACTTATGCAAGATGTAAAAAATATTATGATAAAAGTTTTTGTCAAAGATCGATTGTGAAATTTACCACATTCATAATGACTGGTTAAATCTATTTATTAACCATACATTCAGAGTTCAGAGTTTTCTAAATTTCTATAAATAATTCTCAAATTATGAGTATTAAAAGATACGGCAGCCTTTGGAACAAAGTAGGAATTGCTGTCGTCTATTAAGTCAGAGTATATGTAACTATCTTGCTCTAGAAAAATCTGGAGCATTAATTAAAATGAAGACGTTTAGTCTATTGACAATAGTTCCTACAGCTTTGGCGATCGCTTTAATTTTCGCTGAAGCTAATTTAGCACAGACACCACAGATCGAAATTAATCGGAATCTCCAACCAGATCCGCTAATTTTAAACGGAAAGTCTGGGGGATCTATTAAAACTAACTGTGGCAATATCACCACTGCACCCAATCAAATTATCGAAGTTACAGAGTCACTGCCTTACTTACGATTGACAGTAGAGAGTCAAGGTAAGCCAACACTGTTGATTGACGGTCCTGGAGGAAAGTTTTGTGTACAAGCAGATAGTTACTCTGGAGGCAAGCCAGAACTTTCTGGTTACTGGCAGCCAGGAAAATACTCACTGTATGTAGGCGAACTCTCTGGGCAACAGTATAACTACATCCTCTCAATCTCGCAACAAAAGAAATAGGCATGGGGAGATGAGGGGGATGAGGGGGATGAGGGAGACAAATCAATTCAAAATTCAAAATTCAAAATTCAAAATTAAAGAACTTTTGAATGCGTGACTTTTTAATGCCCAATGCCCAATGCCCCATGCCCCATGCCCAATACCCAATACCTAATCTTCCAATGATTGGGTTGGTACTTCAACTGCTTTGATATCAATAGTGCCTGCTGGTGTGAAGCGCTGAAAATGACTATTTTGTACTAACAACGACTCGCCACAGTTAGGACACTGCACCTGGCTGTTATTTAAACCTGTAAATTCATATCCACACACGGGACACTGGTCAGCAACTAGGTTACGTTGCAACCACCAACGAAAACCAAAGAAAGCCACAATCGGTGCTAACAACAGCAATCCAAAAATAATTAGTAACGAATTAACTAACCAACCCAAGCCCAGTGATGCTAACAACCAAATAACTGCTAGCAGAGTGAGCCAGGGGCGGAGATTTAAAAGATTCAATTGAAATGACTTAAAGCTCATTTTTGAAATTTCGTCCTGCTCTCCCTCTAGGATAGCGATTTTGGTCATTAGTCATTAGTCATTTGTCATTGGGACTCAGAACTGAGGATAGAAGCAGGTGTTGTAAATTCAACTGGAAGGCATCCAAGCCAAACAAAGCGATCGCTTGTTCTCGTAGCCATTGTCCATCACATCGCTGGTCATTGCCTTGCAACATTTCTATACAAGCTGCTGCTACAGCATCAGGATTGCGGTGTGGTACTCGCCATCCCAGCTTACCATCCTGCAAGGGGTCAGCTGACCCATCGTCGTCACCGGATAATACAGGGACTTGACAAGCCATTGCTTCTAAATAAACTATGCCGAAGCCTTCTTGAGAAGGCATAATATAGGCATCAGCAAGGCGATAATATTGCATTAATTCTTCGGTGGCGACGAAACCAGCAAACACAACGCGATCGCTCACTCCTAAATCTTGGGCAAGTTGAGCTAATCGTGGTTGGTCATCACCACGACCAATTACCAAATATTTGACTTCTGGGAAAACTTCGGCGATTTGTGGTAGTGCCCGAATTGTGACATCTACACCTTTGTAAATATCCCCCGACCACAACCGCGCCACTGTCATCAAGACCTTAGCACCATTTAAGCCATACTTTTCAACTAATTCTGGCTGTTTGTCACCAGGGGTGAATTTATCCCCATCAATTGCACAAGGCATCATCTGGATAATTTTGGGGTTTAAACCATTGGTAAGGCAAGCGCGATCGCGGCTGTAGCGACTAATTGTCCAAATTTCTGCTGCTGATGCTAGGGCACGACGTTCTTGATTTTTCAACGGTTCCCAGACTTCTTTACCGTAAGTTAGCACGGTGTAAGAAATGCCCAAGGGCTGGCAAAGGGTTTGGATTAATACTGCTAAGTTAATGTGACCGCAAAAAACTTGTTGCGGACGGTTTTGCAATAGACACTTCAGTAAAGCTGCTGCCATTTTGACTCTCCCCAGTTGGGGAGAGCTATTTTTAAAGTAATGAAATTTTAAATTCTCGTCTTCAAAAGAATTTAGGCAATTTGGACTATCTCGCAGCAAAAAGACTTCCGCTTTGTAGCCTTGATTTAAATTCAGATAAGCTCGAAAAATATCTTTTATATATGATTGAATACCGCCTTCACGAGCAAAAATTTCTAAAAACACGAAGACGTGGTTAGTTCTTGTGTTAACTTTATTACCTAATTTTAGGTTTTCTGTCACTATAGTCATGAGCATGTTTGGTTATTTACACTCGTGGCAAGGACTTCATCCAACGCACCGCTTTGTAACTGCTCTAAATCTGTTTTTACCATTTTTTCTAAAAGTTCCTCAAAGGTGACTTGAGGGCTGTTTTAATCATATTTTTACCCGATGTTTTCTATGTCTGTTAAGTATTAAATGGCACTTGTTGGAGAACAAAAATAAGACTCTCAACACTGCTGACAAATCTTAACAAGGGAGCTGATGTAACTCGAATGCTATCTTTACTGTATTCACTAATTATTTTTATACAAGAATACTCTTTGAGCTTTCAACAAAAAATCTCATAATTAAGCAATTTTACTGAAAAAAGATACTACTTAAATTCACATCCTCTGGAAAAAGTAGTATACTAATATCAATCAAATAAGAATTTATTGTATACAATAATACTTTTATTTAGAGATAGATAGCTTAACATGAGCCAAAACTCATTTTTGAGCGAATCGTTGGTACGGGTCTTAGAAAAAGAAAAAGGTAGCAACTGTCTGCTTTTTCCAATGAGCCACTCGCCTTGTGTACTGATTTCAAGAACCCTGAGACTCACAAATGCGTCTATTCCCTCTTAAGTATTTGCAAACAAACGCTCCGGGAGGCAATTGCTACGTAATTTCCACAAAATCTCAAACTGGGATCAAAACCATTTTTCCCTTGGTCTAGCCTTGAAGACTTCACTTTACTTTTGTACTTTTGTAGAATATTTGACGATCAGCAAACAATTTCTACCATCTGCACCACGTTCGTACACCACACGGTCGGCCAGACGCCGGAGAATAAACCATCCATACCCGCCTTCTTGTGGTTTACCTAGCTCTGGCTCTGGGATTCCATCAGGATTGAAAGGTTTTCCATGATCCCAAATTTTAATCTCTAGGCGGTCAACCCACAGATAAACGTCGATGTCAATGGTTGTTTCCGGTGGTAAAGCATGATGAGCGTGACGAACAGCGTTGGTAAAGCCCTCTGCTAATACTATATTCAGTTCGGCGAATTGAGTTTGTGACCACCCAAGTTGAGATAAATGTTGCAGAAAAAATTGCTTAAACCATTCTTGTACCTGATTAAAGAGACTGAGTTCGCTCTTAACCGTGAGATGGTCTTGCTGCACTATGGTAAGCATTAACTGTGGCTTGAATAAAAGTAAACCCAAGTTGCTAGTGATTAAATTTTGTGCTTTTTGCAAAATTTGTCTGATATGCAAAAATCTAAATTGACATATTCTGCGTATCAAAATACAAAACATGAACAATTTTGGCATTCTGAGGGTTATAACTAGCAACTTACGTTAAGTAAGTGAAAAATGTTTGTATTTGTTGCTTTTTAGTAATTTGAAATTTTGGAATAGCTTTTCCTTAAGAACTCACTCTTTCTGAATTCCGGCCCCAGAATTCAGTAAAGAATTTCCGGATCGGGCTTTGTGAGATCGAAACTGAAAAATAGGACGCTACACGAAGTGAGAGTGAAAATAGTTCAGCAATCAGGAGAATATTTGATTAATGAATGTACCAATCAGATTAGACTCCTGATAAATTCTAAATTTTGATTCGTGGGTGTCCAATTCTGGCAATTTTCCATCCAAAATTTCAAATCCCAAATCTCAGCTAGATTATTAAAATTGACGCCTGTTATTTTTTTAAAAGCATATTTGCATATGCTCTTAAAACTCACAGGCGTCAAAGCACTTTTTTGAGACTAATTTAGAATAGTCCCAAGGTCAAAGATTTATCCAATGGCAAGGCAGCACCGATACCTAGCCACAGGGTAACAAGGGTGCCAAACAGGAACACTGTGGTTGCTACTGGACGGCGGAAGGGGTTTTGGAACTTATTGACGTTTTCAATAAAAGGTACCAGGATTAGCCCCAAGGGTACAGAAGCCATTGCTAACACTCCTAAAAGTTTGTTAGGAAGCGATCGCAAAATTTGGAAAACTGGATATAAGTACCACTCTGGTAGAATTTCCAATGGTGTGGCGAAAGGATTTGCTGGTTCACCTGTCATCGCCGGGTCTAGCACCGCTAGAGCCACAATTGCAGCGAAGGAACCCATAATTACGATGGGAAACACGTAAAGTAGGTCATTAGGCCAAGCTGGTTCACCATAGTAGTTGTGACCCATACCTTTAGCCAGTTTGGCTCTTAACTGGGGGTCGCTGAGGTCAGGTTTTTTCTGTGTTGCCATTTTTAAATGTGCTCTCCTGCTTAAGTTGAATTAAAGCATTTGTGAAAGCTATCGGCTAGTAGGCAGCCCTAGCAAGCGGCAAGCAGCGTTTTCTCTGTCTACGTCAGCCGCTGAAAGGGCGTCTAAAGCTTTCGGCTTGGGATGCAAGTGTTTGTTTTTTGTAACTTATCTACAATTAGGTTCTTGTGTTTCATAAGTTTAAAACAAACAACTTCATCTGGAAACTGACAAATGTTGCCTTTTGCTAATCTTTGAGATTACAAAGGCCCAGAAATACCTTGTTTGCGGATCATCAAGAAGTGAAACAGCATGAAGACTGCTATTAACCAAGGCAAAACGAAGGTGTGTGCGCTGTAGTAACGAGTCAGTGTTGCTTGGCCAACACTAGAACCACCACGCAGTAGGTCGGAGATCAGAACACCAACCACGGGAATTGCTTCTGGTACACCGCTAACGATTTTCACAGCCCAGTAGCCAACTTGGTCCCAAGGTAAGGAATAGCCGGTAACTCCAAAGGAAACGGTAATTACAGCCAGAATCACACCACTCACCCAGGTCAATTCGCGGGGCTTTTTAAAACCACCAGTCAAATAAACCCGGAAGACGTGCAAAATCATCATCAATACCATCATGCTGGCAGACCAGCGATGGATGGAGCGAATTAGCCAACCGAAGTTCACTTCATTCATGATGTACTCAACTGAGGAGAAAGCTTCAGCGACTGTTGGCTTGTAGTAGAACGTCATGGCAAATCCAGTGGCAAACTGGATCAGAAAGCAAGTTAGGGTAATTCCACCCAGGCAGTAAAAGATGTTGACGTGGGGAGGGACGTACTTGCTAGTAACGTCTTCGGCGATCGCTTGAATCTCCAGGCGTTCCTCAAACCAGTCGTAAACGTTGGCCATACAATCTCAAGTTCCTAAGAATCGGTTGCGTTTGATAAATTCCGAAGTTCTAAATCGGCGACGAAAGTTCTAAGGGTTTCAAGCCTCGGCAGTTTGCGAGTTGGGCTTTGGGCGTTCCCCCACAAGCTGCCACAGTCCTGAGTAGCAGCATCATCCTTTGTGGACTTTCTTGAAGCCGCCGAGTCGTGACTTCTCTCCCAATGAGCAATTTTGGGATTTTAATAAAAGGGACGTTTTGTTTTGTCAGCTTTCAGGGTGCTAAGAGTTTTCAGAAACTTTACACTCTGTAAAGATGGAATGTATTGCGATCTCTTGATGCTCCAACAAAGAAAATGGTGGACACAAAGTAGATTCTATCCTTTGGTGAGTGGGATGAACTGCATCAGCTGAGTAAACAACTTGATGAGAAGAATGCACCACTTCTATAAAAAAAGTAACATAATCGAGAGATAGATTTCATCAACAACAGGACAACTGGGCATTTCTAGGCAATTTGGGTTGAGGTGGAATTGATAATGGGGTTCATGAACAAAAAGTTTTTTCGAGTTGGATTTTCACTGCTAATGGCGTTTTGCTTGGCTTTGAGTATAATTACTCAGCCTGCACTGGCTTTGACAACACAACAAAAGCTGGTTTCTGAAGTTTGGCGAATCGTCAATCGGACTTATCTGGATGAGACGTTTAATCATCAAAATTGGGCAACAGTCCGACAAAAAGTTCTCGAAAAGCCGCTTAACGATTCCAATGCGGCTTATGGGGCTATTCAGACGATGCTCAAGAGCCTTGACGATCCTTTTACCCGCTTTTTAGACCCAGAACAGTACCGCAGCTTACAGGTAAACACTTCTGGGGAACTGACGGGGGTGGGATTGCAAATTGCTCTCAATGGTGAAACTGGTAAGTTGGAAGTAGTAGCTCCCATTGCAGGTTCACCAGCGGAGAAAGCGGGGATTAGACCACGCGATCGCATTCTCAAAATTGAAGGCATTTCCACGGAAAATTTGACTCTCGATGAAGCTGCGACGAAAATGCGCGGGCCGACTGGCAGCCTGGTGACTCTCCTGATTGAACGAGACGGAGAGCCAGAAACGGAAATTAGACTAACGCGCGATCGGATTGCTCTTAATCCTGTGGTTTCCCAATTGCGTGTTTCTGAGCAGGGTACACCCATTGGCTACCTTCGCCTCACTCAATTCAATGCCAACGCCTCCACGGAATTGGCAAACGCTATTTCTAGTCTAGAAAAAAAAGGGGCTGCTGCCTACATTCTAGATTTGCGAAATAATCCTGGGGGACTGTTACAAGCCGGAATTGAAATCGCCCGTTTGTGGTTAGATTCCGGTACTATTGTTTACACTGTTAACCGACAAGGCATTCAAGGTAGTTTTGAAGCCTCTGGCCCAGCCCTCACCGACGATCCTTTGGTGATTTTGGTGAATCAAGGAACTGCTAGTGCGAGTGAAATTCTTGCTGGGGCACTCCAAGATAATGGGCGTGCCCAACTTGTGGGGGAAACAACTTTTGGCAAAGGCTTAATTCAATCTTTGTTTGAATTATCAGATGGTTCAGGTTTGGCAGTGACTATTGCTAAGTATGAAACTCCTCAACATCGGGATATTAACAAACTAGGTATTAAGCCCGATAAAGTGATTTCCCAAGCACAACTGAACCGCGAGCAGATTGGTACAACTGCGGATCTACAATATCAAGCAGCAATGGAATTATTAACTGAAAACTCGGTTGTGGCGGGAAAGACTTGAAAACTTGATTGCTGCACCTGATTCAAGTAAAGAGGTTGTATTTGCTGAAATTGGGTGGCTTTGGCGATCTACAAGGGTTGGGAACGGGAGATGAAGCAACTTGTAAAATCTCTCCCTTTGCCCTCCTGTCTAAATTTATCCCACTGTTGTGCAACGCCCTAACTGTTATTTGGGCAGTGAAATCACAAATGTTGTGCCTTCGTTGATCGTAGATTCTACAGCAATCGTTCCTCCATGTTTTTCGACTACAATTTGCCGAGCGATCGCCAATCCTAAACCTGTTCCTTTACCAACACCTTTGGTTGTGAATAAATGGTCAAATATTTTATGTTGAATTTCTTCGCTGATGCCCTGACCATTATCAGAAATCATAACTTTGACTTTTTGATCTTCAACTGAGGTTGTAATAGTAATTCTGTTACTATTTAATTTAATTTCCTCAAAACTACGTCCCTGATTTGCTTCTTCTAAAGCATCAATAGCATTTGCTAAGATATTCATAAATACCTGATTTAATTGTCCAGGAAAACACTCAATTTTTGGTAAATTCCCATATTTAGTCACCACCTCAATTGCCGGACGTTGGTCGTTAGCTTTGAGGCGATGTTTGAGAATTAAAATTGTGCTGTCAATGCCTTCGTGGAGATTAAATGGTACTTTATAATCTTTATCAGCACGGGAGAAAGTGCGAAGACTAGTGCTAATATTTTTCAGGCGAGCGCAGGCTATGAGCATTGCATTAATCACCTGGGGTAAGTCTTCTAGGACATAGTTCAAATCAATTTCTTGGGCATGATCCTTGATTTCTTCGCTCTGATGGGGAAAACTTTCTTGATAAAGTTTTAAGTGTTGGATAATATCAGCAAGGGTGGGTTGAGTTTGTTGAAGGCTCGCAGCAATAAAGCCCAAAGGATTATTCATTTCATGGGCTACACCAGCAACTAAATTACCCAACGCAGACATTTTCTCGTTTTGGACAATTTGCAATTGGGCTTGTTGCAAATCTTGTATGGCTGTTTTCAATTCTTGGGATTTTTGGATGACAGCGGCTTCAGCTTGTTTGCGTTCTGTGACATCTAACAACAAGCCATCCCAAATAATTGTGCCATCAGCTTGTTTAATTGGACGGGATGCAGCTTGAATCCATTTTAGTTGACCGGAAGGAGTGATAATTCTTCCTTCATATCGCCAAGGCTCTAAAGTTTGAGCAGAAATGTTAATAGACTCAAGATAATCTGCTACGTCATCTGGGTGAGTCTGAGATATCAAGCTGTTAGCATCAGCTACTGCCTGTTCTGATGGGATTTCGTAAATTTCATAACAACCAGTGCTAACATAGCTGAGTCTGGCGATACCTTCTGGTGAAAGCTGGAACTGATAAATCATTCCTGGAGCATTCTCCGCAAGGCGATGGAAACGAGCTTCACTGCCCTGTAGATTAGTGTACAATTGAGCGTTTTCTAGGGAGATTGCGGCTTGAGTACAAAGTAAGTTAATCACACTCAGGCGATCGCTGCTAAATACTCCTTGAGTTAGTTGATTTTCTAGGTAAAGAATTCCCATTAAATGCCCTTGATTAATAATCGGGGTACATAATACACTCAGGGGCTGTATTCTCTGCATATATTCTCCGATAATGCCAGAAATATTTGTTTGGCAATTGTCTATCACAATTGTTTGCTGGGTATTCTTAACGTAATTGATAATATTTACAGGAATATCTTGACAAGTATCTAGTGATTGTGGCTCAAGAATGGTTTGTATTTCCTGATGATTGATCGAAGTAATTGCTCTAACTTGCCAAGTCTCAACAGACACTTCCTTTAAGGGCGAGAACCCCCGCACAGCAATATCGTCCTCTTGGGGAAGAATAAGTGCAGATTTTTTTGCACCAGAGTTTTCCATGATAATGCCGGTGAGATTGGCAATCAGTTGATCTAATTTCAGAGAACTGGAGATAGCTTGAGCAGCTTTGAGGACAGATGTAAAATCCAAAAGATTGGAAATACTAGTGCTATCAGTGGTATTCGTGCAAGTAGATGAGAATGTCCCATGCAAAGCAATAGTTTCTTGGGGGTTGAGATTGATTCGTTGCTGTTGCAGGATCGCTTGCAGTAGCTGTGGGTAACGTTTCTCTAATTCATTGATTTTGGCTTTAGCTCCCCAACGAGCGTAGCAATAGTATGCTTGCTGCATATATGCTTGGGCAAGTTTTTCTTTGTCCCATTTAAGGTAAAATTTAGCACATATTTCATTGCTCAACGCTTCTTGTTGAATGTAGCCGTTGGCTTTAGCTTTGGATATGGCGCGATCGTAATATTCAATAGCTTCTGCTTTGTTATTTAATACCCGATGATATTCTGCTTCCACTAAATCGAACAAATGCTGAAAATTCACTGGGGCAAATTGGGCACGCAATTGAAGTTGCGCCTGATGTTCCTGCACCTTTGAGAGCAATGTTTTCTGCTGTGACGGTTCTGCTTGGGGATACACTGCCAATAGTGCTAAAGCATAGTAGTAGTGGAAAAGCGGCACTGTCGCCATACCTGCTCCCCCTTGTAAGTATTGCTCTCCTTGAATTGCATAGTTCCAAGCTTGAGCAAAATCACCAAATAGGTAAGCCAAAATAGACTTACAAAGAAATAGAACATGAAGTATAAAAATATCTTGTTCTTCAAGTAAAATAGGCAATAATTTTTCTTCATCACACAATTCACCTACCAGATAATCTGGATGTTGAGTAAATTGGGTAAGATTTTTAATCGCCTGACCAATTATCTTATAATATCTCGATAAAAAGTTATTTTTAGATGTACTATCTTGGTAAATTTCAATAGTTTTTAAGATATTTTCTAAAGTCTCAATTCCGCTAAAATAAAGATATACAAGTCTATAAATGGCAGATATAGACATATGCATAAAATCGCCAATTTCTAATCCGTGTATATAGGCTTCTTGCAATAACGTAATGGAATCACGAATATGTTGCTGATTAAACTGAGTAAAGGCTGCCACCTTAAACTCTGTCATGCTTCTGACAGCTTTTACTTGAAAGATATCCAGCATTTTTAATGCTAATTGACCAAATTGATAACTTACTTTTGGTTTATTTAAAACGCTACTGACGATAATACCAAAATCGGCATAACCAGGAGCCGATAGTATGGAATTGCCATGTTTGAGGAATAAATTGAGAGCCTCACAGGCAATTATGGGAAATAAATATGGGGCAGTAGAGTAAACGCAAGGAACCAAGCTGGCCATGATTCTTAATGCTATCAAGACCTGAGGATCTTTGGTCTTTGGTAGATGTACTAAATCCTCAATTGTTCTATTGTCTAGGGCAGCTAAAGTGCTAGTTACCTTTTGATAAATTTCTTCTTGAGTAACAAATTCAGGAAGATAAACGCCGAGTTCTTGAAGAATTTGCCGCCCCAAAGCGATGGCCTGAGTAGATTGACCATTAATTCGATTGGCTTGGAGTTTCAACTCATAAACTCGAATGCGATCGATTAATGTATGAGTGTTTTGCAAAACGATATTAATCGAAGCTTCCATCTGTGCAAAATCTCCCAAAGAAAAAGCTATTTCTGCCAATTCTTCATGTAAGCTGCGGGTTAAATCATATGTGGTTTTCCAACTATCAATTGTGAGTAATTGAATCCCAAGATTGAGATACTCTAGAGCTACATTATAAGCAGTTGATATTTTCGCTCTGCAACCAGCCTTTAAGTTTAATTCGGCTAACTGTTGCCGTTCGGCAGGTTTGCTAATTAATGCCAAACCTGCATTTAATTGACTAACAATTTCAAAAATTCTTTCTTCTTGTTGACTTGCAGGTGTATTTTGGAATAGCAATTGCCCAATTTGTAAGTGGGTGACTTGCCTTTGATCTTCTGGAATCAGAGAATAGGCGGCTTGTTGGACGCGATCGTGCAAAAATTTGTATGTAACAGTCTCTTGAATTTCTGGAGTAACTCCTAGATTTTCTTGCACGAGATAAAATTTATAAACGTTACAGGTAGGCAAAACCAACCCTTCTTGTAAGGCTTTCCACAAACAACCTGCCGCTTCTATCTCTGAGTGTTGCGAAACAATAGCCAAAGTTGCTAAATCAAATTGATTGCCAATACAAGCAGCTAACTGCAAGATATGTTGAGTTGATTGTGGCAGTCTTTTTAGTTGAAAAGTCATAAAGTCAACAACATCATCCGTAACTGCTTGTTGACTTACTTGTGCAATGTCACATTGCCAACCGCCTTTAGCTCCACCCGGGTAAGAGGGGATAAATTGAATACATTTATCTTGATGTAATGCTTTCAGGAATTGGGTAGCAAAAAATGGATTACCTTGAGTTTTTTGAAACACCAATTGCGAAAGAGGCAATACTATATTTTCTGAACATTTCAGTGTATCAGCTATTAATTGATTCACTTGCAATTGAGTCAGAGGTACTAAAGTAATTGTCTGAATTTTTGCTGAGGTTTTTTCAATTTCACTCAAGGTCAACATTAATTGGTGTGCTGGGGTAACTTCGTTATCACGATATGCACCAACAATCAAAAGATGACTTGTATCAACCATTAATAATTCTATTAACTTTAGCGATGCTGAATCTGCCCATTGCAAATCATCTAAAAACATCACTAATGGATGTTCAGGAGTAGTAAAGACTTGGGTAAATTTTTGAAATAATAAATGAAAACGATTTTGTGCCGCACTTCCTGACAATTCTGGTGCAGATGGTTGTTTCCCAATAATTCTTTCTAATTCGGGGATGACTTCAATAATAACCTGTCCATTTTCCCCAACAGCGGATAAGATATTTCTTTTCCATTGCTGAATTTGAGTATCACTTTCTGTGAGCAATTGCCCCATTAAATCCCGGAATGCTTGCACAAATCCTGAAAAAGGAACGTTGCGTTGAAATTGGTCATATTTTCCTTTGATAAAATAACCGCGTTTCCCCACAATGGGTTTATGTAATTCGTTGACAATAGCTGTTTTACCAATACCAGAAAAGCCAGCTACCAGAATTATTTCTGTTGCACCAAGACTGACTCTTGTAAATGCTTCGAGTAAAGTATTTATTTCGGTCTCTCGTCCATAAAGTTTATCGGATATGATGAAGCGATGTCTATGACTGGCTAGGCCTACGCAAACATCTTGCTGTGCAATTGGAAAGCTATCAATTGTGCCAGTTTCTTTGAGTTGATGCCAACAATTTTCTAAATCAAATTTCAGACCTAATGTGCTTTGATATCTATATTCGGCATTTTTCGCCATCAATTTGCTGACAATATCTGAGATGACAGATGGAATATTTGGATTAATTTCATGCACTAAAGGTGCGATTTTAGCAATGTGGCAATGTACCATTTCTATTGGATCTGTTGACTGAAATGGCAATTCACCCGTCAGCAATTCGTAAAAAGTTACACCCAAAGAATAAAAATCTGTCCGATAGTCTATCCCCCGATTCATTCTTCCTGTTTGTTCTGGAGATATATAACTAAGCGTCCCTTCTAAGACATTAGGATTGATGATTGTTTGGTTTTCCCGTGGTAGTAAAGATGCGATACTAAAATCAATTAATTTAACTTGTTTAGTTTCGGGATTAATTAAAATATTGCTGGGTTTAATATCTTTATGAATAATCTGCTCGCAATACAATATATCTAAGGTATTGCAGAGAGCGATCGCTATTTGTAAAAATTCCCCACCAAATGCGAAATTTCGCGGTTCTAGAGATGCAAAATATTGTTTAAGAGAAATTCCCCCAAAATCTTCCATCACCAACGCGTAACCATTTTGATAAGGTTCTAGGCTATAAGTTTGGACAATTAGGGATGAGTTGAGATTCTTGGCAATGGTGTATTGATTGCGAAACTGCACCAATTCACTGAAGCTGGGATAAGGATTTTTCAGTAGTTTAATTACCACTGGTAATGAGTCAGTTTCTCGCACGGCTCGATAAACTAGGGTTCTAGAACCGTTGTACAGTTGTTCATTGATACGATATCCGGGAATATTCAACATCGTATTAAATCCTCAAGACTTCAGATTTAGTATTCCCAGATCGTAAAATTGATTTATTCTGTTGCGAGGAAGCCTATCCTATGGAACACCCCATTCCTCTACCGCCACTCCCAACGGCGGCGGAACTTCCCGACTCGGACGATACACCAGTGGATAACGAACTGCAAAACCTGATTCCTAACTTACTGTTGGCGATTTTGTCCGCAATTTGGAGCGATCGCACCGATTGGTTTTTTGGTGTGGATATGGGTATTTACTACCTACCAACTGCACCCCGGAAATCCATCGTACCTGATGGGTTTTTGAGCTTAGGTGTTCAACGACGGCGACGACCGCCGAATGGAAGACTCAGTTACGTACTTTGGGAAGAGAATTGGATACCACCGATTTTAGTTGTTGAAATCGTCTCTCATACTTATGGTGGGGAATACAATCTCAAAATGGAGAAATATCTGGATTTAGGGGTGTTGTATTACGTTATCTACAATCCAGAATATTGCCAACGGGATAATCATGCTCCCTTTGAGGTGTATCGACGGGTTGATGATGAATTTGTGTTGCAGTCTCAGTCACAGTTTTGGATACCGGAGTTGCAATTGGGAATTGGGGTAGCTGCGGGTATTCATAAAGGTTGGGAGCGAGACTGGTTATTTTGGTTTGATGGAGCAGGTTCACGCTTCCCTACTCCTGATGAACGCATAGAACAGGCGCAACAGCAAGTACAACAGGCACAACAACAGGCACAACAGGCACAACAAGCTCTGGAAGACTTGCGAAATCTTCTCCAACAGCGAGGTATCGACCCAGATAGTTTGTAACTGCTATTTTGGCAGTGAAATGATAAATTTTGTGCCTTCGTTGAGTACAGATTCCACAGCGATCGCCCCACCGTGGGTTTCTTCGACGATTTGCCGAGCGATCGCCAAT
Source organism: Nostoc sp. CreGUA01 (assembly GCA_034531095.2). GTDB lineage: Bacteria > Cyanobacteriota > Cyanobacteriia > Cyanobacteriales > Nostocaceae > Nostoc. The sequence goes on from JAVRBV020000018.1 coordinate 16,950, forward strand.
CCTAAACCTGTGCCTTTACCAACAGTTTTCGTAGTAAATAAATGGTCAAAAACCTTTTGCTTTATTTCTTCGCTCATCCCATTGCCGTTATCTGCAATGATAATTTTTAAACAGTTATTTTCTAGAAAAGTTTTAATTTTAATTAAATTGGGATTTTGCTGAATTTCTTCAAATTTACGTCCATTATTTGATTCTTCTAAAGCATCAATGGCATTAGCTAAAATATTCATAAATACTTGATTTAATTGACCAGGGAAACATTCAATTTGTGGTAAATTAGCATATTCAGTTAATACTTCAATGGCTGGACGTTGTTCATTCGCTTTGAGACGATGTTTCAAAATTAAAATTGTGCTTTCAATACCTTGGTGGATATTAAAGGGAACTTTGTAATCGCGATCGGCACGGGAGAATGTGCAAAGACTAGTGCTAATATTTTTCAGCCTATCGCAGGCCATCGTCATGGAATCAATTACTTTGGGGAAGTCTTCTAAGGTATAATCCAAGTCAATTTCTTGGGCATGGTCAAGAATTTCTTCACTCTTGTCGGGTAGACTTTTTTGATATAGTTTGAGATGTTCAACAACATCGGCAATGGTGGGTTTAGCTTGTTTGAGACTGGCAGCAATAAAACCAAGGGGATTATTCATTTCGTGAGCAACACCAGCAACTAAATTACCCAAAGCAGACATCTTTTCACTTTGGATAATTTGTAATTGGGCGTTTTGCAGATTAATGAGAGCTTGTTCTAAATCAAGGGATTTTTGTTGCAAAGCAAGTTCATATTGTTTGCGTTCGCTAATATCTCGCATCACAGCTACTGCACCGAGTTTATTACCCTTAGCATCAATAATTGCCTGTCCGCTGGCTAACAAAATTCTCTTCAAGCCATGCTTCGGTGCAATTACCATTTCGGCATTTTCGACAATTTCCCCTTGAAAGGCGCGAAACAAAGGAATTTCTGTGGTTGATAGAGGTGTTTCACCATCAGGTTGATAGAGATCGAAATTTTCTGCCCATTTTTCTGGTGGTATTGATTCTACTGGTAAGCCATGAAATTCGCAAGTTGCCTTGTTAAATAAAGTCAATTTGCCGCTAGCATCACAGACAACAATGCCATCGGTAATATTGTGAATGATGGCATTTAAAAACTCTCGTTCTTGGGCTAGAGATGCTTGAATTTTTTTGCGTAAGCGAAGCTCGTCGTAGACATCGCTAATATCAATTACCACCCCATCCCATAAAATTGCACCATCAGCTTGTCGCTCTGGACGAGCAGCAGATTGAACCCATTTCACGGTTCCAGAAGGCAGAATAATCCGCCATTCTTGTTTAAAAGGTGTCAGAGTTTGAGCAGAGTAGATCATTGCTTGGGTAATAGCTGAGTCATCTTCAGGATGATGCATGGCGTAAAGGCTATGCGTCCCGGCTATCACCGATTCTGGCTCTAACCCGTACAAGTCTAAACAGCCAGAACTAACGTAGGGTGTTGAAGTTGAACCATCTGCCTCCAGACGGAATTGGTACACCATACCAGGAATATTATTTGCCAAATTTTGGAAGCGGATTTCACTAGCCTGCAATTTTGCCAGAGATTTTGTCAATTCTTGAGCATAGTTCTGGGAATTGCCATAAAGTCGGGCGTTTTCTAGGGAAATGGCTCCTTGGGTGCAAAGTAAATTCAGCAGTTCCACGCGATCGCTGGTAAAGGCTCCAGTTGTTAAATTGTTTTCTAGGTACAATACACCAAGCAACTTACCCTGATGCAAAATCGGACTGCATAAAATACTCTTAGGCTGCTGTCGCTGAATGTAAGGATCGTTACTTAATTGCTGATATACTCTAGCATCAATAATTACCGTAGGTTGTAAGCTGCGTTTGACGCTATTAATCAAATTAATCGGCACATCCTCGCTATCTTCAAGAAATTGTGGCTTCAGCAGCGTTGGGCAAAAATCAGTATAAGTAACAGATTGCACGATCAACTGTTCTTCATCGGACAGGAGTAACACACATTTCTCGGCTCCAGAATTTTCAATGAGAATATGCAGCAATGTGGAGAGCAGTTTTTCCAGTTCGATTTCGCCGGAAAGAATTTGAGAAGCTTTGAGAACAGCAGCTAAATCTAAAGCAACAGAGATGCTGCTACTACTGGAACTATTGGAGATGCCAGTCCCTAAGTTGAAGATAGTTTCAGAAGTAGAAATCTGAGAACGGCTTTGCTGGAGAATGGGCGCGAGTAATTGGGGATAGCGTTTTTCTAAGTCAGCAACTTTGGCTTTGGCACCCCAACGAGCATAGCCATAGTAAGCTTCAGTCATGTATTCTTGGGCAATGCGCCCTTTACCCCAATGGAGGTAAAACTTAGCGGCCAATTCGTTAGCAAGTGCTTGTTCTTGAATGTAGCCGTGTTCATTGGCTAGAGTTATGGCGCGATCGTAATAATCCATTGCTTCGGCTTTATTGCCTAAAACACGATACTGTTCTGCTGCAACCAAATCAAATTTATGTTGAAAATTCATCGGGGCATCCGTCGCCCATTGTTTCATCTTTTGCTGATTATTTGTGACTCGATTTAGGAGATTTTCTCGTTGTGAATCTTCTAGGTTTGGGTAGATTGCCAAGTGCGCCAAAGAATCATAGAAGTACGATACTGGTACGACTAGAAGACCTGGTACTCCATCTAAATACTTTTCAGCTTGCAGTGCATTTTCCTGCGCTTTTTGATAGTTTTCAAAAAAGTAGCAAAGAATAAGTTTGTTGAAATAAAAGTGATGCAGACCAGTTCTATCATGAGCATCCAGAAGCTTTGGTAAAGCTGTTTTTTCGTTGTAAATTTCACCTTGTAAAGTGCATGGATGTTCTGAGTAATTTAGCAAGTTCATCACTGATTGTTGAAAGATTTGATGAAAACCTAGAGCATTTTGTTGCTTGAGTCGAGCTAGGAGATCGCTAATGGTTGCCATTTCTTGTGCAACTATTGTCAATTCTTGTCCCATCAGATATGTATGCTGGTATTTATGTATGGCAGCATGGGTAGCAAATATAAAATTGCCACCTTCTAGGCCACTTTGGAAGGCATCCGAAAGAATTGGTAACGTTTCTCTGACATGAACTTTGCCATGAGCTATACAAACTCCCACCACAAAGAATGTAGAGCCTTTGATGTCTGGGACGTTGAATTTTTCTGCTAAATTTAAGGCTAATTTTCCAACTTGATAAGCTGATTCAATATTGTGAAATACTGCATTTAAAAGGATACCGTAACAAGCGTAACCATAACTTGAGAAAGGTGAATTACCATAGTTGATTGATAAGTTGATCAATTCACAGATCGCCAATGGAAATAGTATCGGTGCAGCTTGATAGGTAGCAGGTCCAATAGTAGCTAACATCCTTGCAGTGGATAGATGCTCAATATCTGTCATCAATGGTAAATTAATCAATTCTTCGATATTTTTTCTCTCCAAATTGCTTGCAACTTGAGTCAATGCTTGTTGAATATCTGAAGGTTCTGGTGATTCTGGTATGTTTACCCCCACAAGTTTTAAAGCTTCTAATCCAATTTTAACTGCCTCTAGCTTTTTGGCTTGGGCCATATTAGCCTGGATTTTGACGGCATAAACTTTCATTTTGTCAACAGCTGTTTTTGACTGTTGCATAACAATATCTGCCCATTGCTCCATTTGTCCAAAATCACCACTAAGGTATGCGGTTTCTGTTGCTAGTTCATGGAGTGCCAGGGTGAGTTCGTAGTGGTTTTTCCAGCAATATTCATCTTGAAATTGAGAAAATTTTACTAAAGCGATACCTGTAGTTGAGTACTGATAAGCGGCTGCATAAGCTGTGGCAGATTTAGCTTTTTGTCCTGCTTGCAAATTGAGTTCAGCGATTTTTATTTGTGGCGTAGGCGTAGCCTGCCGTAGGCATCGCTCAATAATCAAGGATTTTCCAATGTTGAGTTGATTGACAATTTCAAACAAATTTGCATCTAGTTCTATTACTGGTGTGTTGTTAAGCAACAGTTGTCCAATTTGCAGGTGTGTTGCTTGTTTTTGCTCCTCAGGTATCAGAGAATATGCCGCTTGTTGGATGCGATCGTGCAAAAATTTATAAACGGTCTTTTGTCCGTTGTCATTTGTGGTTTGTAAATCGCCAAGGGCTAATGAAGAATCTTGATAAAATTTGTAAACTTCATTGGTGGGAATCACAAATCCTTCTTGTAATGCTTTCCACAAATCCGCAGCGGTTTCTGTCTGGGACTGCTGATAAACGATCGCCAATGTACTTAAATCAAATTGATTCCCAATACAGGCTGCTAGTTTAAGAACTTCCTGAGTTTTGGGCGGCAATTTTAAAAGTTGAAGTGCCATAAACTCAACAACATCATCTGTGAGGGCGAGCGATCGCACTTGTGCTACATCACACTGCCACCCCCCTTGTCTTCCCCCCTTAGTAAGGTCTCCCCCGTTGTAGCAGCTGGCGTGGGACTGAGGGGGGGCAAAGGTAATTAGCCCCTCCTGATGTAATACCTTGAGAAACTGAGTTGTAAAAAACGGGTTACCTTTGGCTTTTTGATAAACTAGTTCAGTCAATGGCAGGGCAATTTCTGTTGCACAACTCAAGGTGTCTGCAATCAAACTGTTGACATCGGCATGATTTAAGGCTGTCAGCGTTAGAGTATTAACCGTCGCCACCTTCTCAATTTCTTGGAGTGTCAGCAGCAAGGGATGAGCCGCAAACACTTCGTTATCGCGGTAAGCACCAATAATGAACAGATAGTCCTTCCTGGTTTCATCCATCAACAACTTCAGCAAATTCAGGGATGCTGAATCTGCCCATTGCAAATCGTCTAGGAACGCTACCAACGGATGCTCCCTTGTAGCAAACACTTGAATGAACTTGATAAACAGCAGATTGAAGCGGTTTTGGGCAGCAGCGCCCGATAGTTCTGGTGCAGGCGGTTGTTTGCCAATAATGTTTTCTAGTTCGGGAATCACCTCAATTATCACCTGTCCACTTTCACCCAAAGCAGACAAAATTTGATTTCGCCACTGTTGGAGTTGGCTGTCGCTTTCACAGAGCAACTGTACCATCAAATCGCGGCAAGCTTGGACAAAGCCAGACAGAGGAATATTGCGGTTAAATTGGTCATACTTACCTTTGATGAAATACCCATTCCAGCGGACAATCGGCTTATGTACTTCATTCACCACCGCAGTTTTGCCAATGCCAGAGAAGCCAGCCACCAACATCAGCTCGGCTGCTCCATTGGCAACTCGCCCAAATGCCTCTAGCAAGGTTTGTACTTCTTGCTCTCGTCCGTAGAGTTTTTCTGGAATGAGAAAGCGATCGCTGATATCATGTTGTCCTAAATCAAACCACGTATGCTTGCCTGTTGCTTGCCATTCTTGGTAACATTTTTCTATATCATATTTCAGTCCCAATGCACTCTGATAGCGGTCTTCAGCGTTCTTTGCCATCAGCTTGCGGACAATTTCTCCTAGCATTAAAGGTATTTCTGGGTTGAGGTCACAGATGGAGCTGGGTTGTTTGGCAATATGGAAATGCACTAACTCCATTGGCTCGTTGGACATAAAAGGCAGTTGTCCACTCAGTAGCTCAAAGAATGTCACACCTAATGAATAAAAGTCGCTGCGGTAGTCAATGCCTCGGTTCATCCGCCCAGTTTGCTCTGGGGAGAGATACGCCAGGGTTCCTTCGAGTCCATTGATGCTCTGAATTTCCTGAGTTTCTCTGGGTAAGAGTGAGGCAATACTGAAGTCAATGAGTTTGACTTGTTTGGTATCAGGGTGAATTAAAATATTGGCTGGTTTAATGTCCTTGTGAATGACCCGGTGTTGGTGCAACTGGTGTAAGGTGTCTAGCAGTTCCAGGGCAATGGGTAGAAATTGCTGTAATAACAGTGGTTTTCCCGAAGTAAATTGCCGTAGGGAAACACCGCCAAAGTCCTCTATTACTAGGGCATAGCCATTGTAATAAGGTTCGAGGCTGTAGGGTTTGATGATGCCGGGAATCTCTAGATTTTTAGCGATCGCATATTGGTTGCGAAACTGTAATAATTCACTGAAAGTCGGGTATTCTCGTTTTAAAAGCTTAATCACAACTGGCTGGCGATCGCATTCTCGTACTGCCCGATACACTTGAGTACGAGAACCTGAATAAAGTTGTTCCACAATCTCGTAGCTAGCGATCTTTAGAGTTTCAACAACTTTCGCGCTCATAAATTTTTACCGGAATTCCTAGTCTCAGCTTTAGAATTCCCCATACAGCAGCTTGGTTAACAAACATGGGAAAATTGAGCCTCTAAAGTACGGGCTGTAACTCCAGCAAAGCTGGTAAATCTAGAGAGGCTAAGTGTTGATAAGCTCGATCTATCACACGCTTGCCTCTTAAGAAACCTGTATTGGCTCCCGGACAAATATACTCAAGACTCTCTGGTGTAAAACGTTCTAATAGCCATCGAAGACTGTTAATTTGTCGCGGCCAGTGAAAAGTTTTGGCTGTCCGTAATGGTACTGCTTGACCATGCTGATTGGGGAGTAAATGGCGACCAGAAAATAGGATACCTCCAAGTTTGCTGTAGTATAAACAAGATGAGCCGGGAGAATGGCCTGGTGTCCAAATCGCTTGTGTTTCTGCATCAATAGTAAATTCTTTACTAAAACTAGTTACGGTTAAGCCTGGTAATAAATAAGCTTCTTGTTCTTGAATTAGGACTTTACAGCCAAAAATTTGCTGAATTTCAGCGGTCTTGCCAATAGCACCTCGATGGGTGAGAAACAACCAATCCACGCCCCCAGACGCTGCTAAAAAATCTTGATTTGTTTGGTCTAAGGTAGGGCAGTCTATGAGGATATTACTTTCATTTCTTACAATAAGATAAGAGGTTCCCCCTAATGTGTCCCGATTGGGTGGAAAAGCAAAAATGCTTTCTTGTGCGAAGTCCATTAGCAGAGAATCTTCGCTAGAAATTTCGTTAAGGAACACAGCCCGTGGTGGCTTGGTTTTAGGACTTGGCTGTTGAGGTAAAAGGGACATAATGTAAAGAACCGAAACTGAGGAGTTGTGGATAATCTGGTTACAGTGTCAAAATTCTCAAGGATTGAAACTTAAGCGTTAACTAGCACTGTTAACCGTTGGTTAAAAAATTGGGGTTTGAGGTCTACCTTGTAGTTCAGGCTATGTGCTAAAGCTACTGGTGGGGCGTTTTGTCAAAATTACTGAAGATAATATGGAATTTTGGTTTTTGTTTCTCCTCCTACTGGGGCTAGCTACTTATCTAATGGTGCAGCACAGCGTCGCTCAGATCACCCGGACGCCAGTATGGTTGTTATGGTTGGTTTTAATGACACCAGCATTGCTGTTGATTGGATGGATGCTGATGTACGGGACGAAACAACCTCCACCAGTATCGTTGTTCATGTGGTCTTTATTTATCTGCATATTCTTCTACTGGATGTTATTTCAATGGGGGCGTCGAGTACCACCAGCACAGACCGAAGCCCAAGCCCAAGCCTCAGAATCACAGCCAATTATCCAGCCTACCGCAGAAACAACAGTGCGTCCCATTGAACCAAAAGAAGAAACTCAACTGCGAAATTGTTTTCCTTGGTCTGTGTACTACGTTCAAAATATTGAGTATCGACCACAAGCGGTGATTTGTCGCGGTCAATTGCGGACTAAAGCCAGCAATGCTTACCAGCAGATAAAGGCTAATATCGAAGCACAATTTGGCGATCGCTTTCTGCTAATCTTTCAAGAAGGTTTCAATGGCAAACCTTTTTTTGTGCTGGTTCCCAACACTCAAGCTGCTAAACAGACAAATACACCACAACGCGACCAACAACAGTTAACTCGACCAGGATTAGCACTTTTACTGCTACTCGCTACTTTGGTAACTACTACTTTGGTAGGAGTCGAAATTGCTGGTGTTTCTCTGCCACGACTTTGGGAAATAGGAGCTTTACTGAAAACTCTATCTAACCCAGATGTTCTGCTCAAAGGTTTGCCCTATGCTCTAGGACTAATGGCGATTTTGGGCACTCATGAACTTGGACATTATTTAACAGCTAAATTCTACAATATTCGCTCGACGTTACCTTACTTTATTCCCGTGCCTTTCTTCTTGGGAACCTTTGGCGCATTCATTCAAATGCGTAGTCCAATTCCTAACCGCAAAGCTTTATTTGACATTAGTATTGCTGGCCCAATTGCAGGCTTTGTCATCACTTTGCCGCTACTAATTTGGGGACTAGCTCATTCTGATGTGGTTGCTCTGACTGAAAAAACCCGACTTTTGAATCCTGATGCCCTCAATCCCAAATATTCTATTTTATTAGCTGTACTCTCGAAGTTAGCTTTAGGAAGTCAATTAACAGCAAAATCGGCTCTTGACTTGCATCCAGTGGCAGTAGCCGGTTTTATCGGATTAGTTGTCACGGCTTTAAATTTAATGCCAGTGGGACAATTGGATGGAGGTCACATTGTCCATGCAATGTTTGGACAACGAACCGCAATTGTAATTGGTCAAATTGCTCGCGTGTTGTTACTATTACTTTCTTTAGTTCGAGAAGAATTTTTGTTGTGGGCAATTATTCTATTATTTATGCCATTGATTGATGAACCGGCGCTGAATGATGTCACTGAATTGGATAATAGACGTGATGTTTTGGGATTGTTAGCAATGGCTTTGTTGGTTGTTATTGTCCTACCATTACCGCAGGCGATCGCTAATTTGTTACAAATTTAAAATTTGTCATTTGTCTTTGATAAATATTAATGACTAATGACTAATAGCCAACTAACGAAATAATTCCCCCAAGAAAAAGGGGGAATATGTTGTATTAAAACTAACTAGATACTGGACTTGCCGCCTCAGAATTCTTCGCCGCAGGTGGAAATCCACCCAAGCGAATTTCAGAAGTGAATGAAGTAATACTAAATCCACCAGAGCGCTTTAAGACATTCACCCGCATTCGCAAATTGGGGCTAGCGAACCACAGACGCTCCTCAGATTTCATGGTTGCATCTTCTGTAGTTAAAGTCAAAGCACCATCACTATCTATCTGATAGCGTCCAGGAACTGGAGTTATCTCAGCATCAATTATTTGCCTGAGTAACTTTCCTTGGGCAGGATTATCGGCATCAGGTATTGAAACTAACACAGTTGAACCACTATGTTTTACTTGCTCCCGTTCTATTGTGCCGTTCCACGTGACTTTGAGACCACAAGAGGCGGAACTAGGATTAATTTCGTACTGTTGACACAATTTGCTCACTTCTGGATGATCTGCTGGTAATGTCTCAATGATGGTGTCTGACTTGCCATGTTCAGATTGATTCAAAGCTAAATGATGAATAGTACGATGAGAAAACCATTTACCAGCGCTTAATTGAAAAAATTCTTCAATATTCATGAATGAAATTACCCTGCATCAAAGTGCAAAAATTCCCACTTAATTATTATTAAAAGGTGGCAGGAGGTTTTAATATTAAGCTTGATTACCAATTTCCTCAAGCCTCTTGAGGCTAATTCTGGCTGCCTCAGCAACATTAAAATGACTGTCTTTTTCCAGGTATTTCAATGCTGAGACGCTCTTGGGAGTGGGAAGATTGCCCAAGGCTTCTGCTAGACGTTGCCTAATTAACCAATCATCTGATTGAGCAAACCGCAGGATACTATCGACAGAATCAATGGCTTGAATTTCTCCGAGTGCGGAGATTGCAGCCTCTTGCAATACTATTTCTTTGCTGTCGAGGGCTTGCAGCAGAACTTCACGGGCACGGGGGTCTTTAATGTTACCTAGAGACACGGCTGCACTAAAGCGCACTAACCAATCAGTATCTTCATAAAAGGCTCGTGAGAGTACTTCAAAAGCTCTGGCATCACCCAAATACCCTAAAGCACCAGCGGCATCAGCACGAATACCGTAATCTGGGTCAGTTTCGAGAATTCTCACCAAAATTGGATAAGATTCTGGCGTAGACTTAACTCCAAGGGCAAATATCGCCATCGATCGCAGTTGTAAAGATTCGTCCTCTAGTACTTTTTTAATCAAAGGCACTGCATCTTCAGAGGGAACGTGACGCAGATTAGCAAGGGCTACCATGCGATCGCGTAGATTCGGACTTTCTAACTGAGTAGAAATTTCTTCTAAGCTTAAAGCTGTCATTTTGTTCAAAACGTTTTCTTTACTTATCTTAATTTACCCGATCCCTCCATCACGCTGTCGCCTTCATTAAGTACGAGTTTGGCGACTTTACAAAATGGCTCAATTATGAATCAAAAATAAATAAATGTTACTTCCTACAAGATTGTGTATGGAATTTAGCAGTCAGATTTAACACTTAGCTGTGTCTGAGGTGTGAAGAGAAGACTTGGGTAGGGGACATAGGTTAAGGGTGTGACTGTGAAATACAGCGTTAACCTTTAGGAGAATCACAATGGTTCAACTTAGCGAACGTCCCGGCACTAAAAAAATCACCAACTTACGCGATAAGTTCATCTATGAACTTGGTGGAATGTACGATGCTGAATATCGCTTTTTGGAAGCTCAGCAGCTAATGTGGCAGTGTAGTCAACATAACCAGTTGAAGTCGTTGCTCGAAACCCATATTCGGGAAACCGAGCAGCAAATTAAAAATCTGGAGCAGGCATTTAGCACCTTGGGACAGCAACCACAGCGCGTGACTTGTGACGCCGCCGCTGGTCTGATTAGCGATGCTCAAAAGTTAACACTACTGGCTGCTGATAATCCTAAAATTGTGGAGCTAGGAATGGCAGGAGCGCAGGCTAAGGTCGAACAACTGGAAATTGCTTGCTATCGCGGCTTGATTAAAGGTGCTGAACTGATGGGGCAAAACGAAGTTGTGCGACTGCTACAACAAAACTTGCAGCAGGAAGAACAAACAGCCCAAAAGATTGAACAACATATGCCACAGTTACTTCAAGAAGCCAAATCTGCTGAAGGTTCAAGCGGTAATAGATCTCGTTAATCTCTTGCAGCATTAATGTAGTGGAGTGAGCTAAAACAAAAGCAAGGTACTTCTGACCTTGCTTTTGTTATTGCTGTATCAGCACTATTTTCAATCAACTACAAAGACTAAAAAAAGAGCATTTTTATTGCTGCTGTTGCAGTCACGCCACTAAATCTCGTCAAAAATTACCAAATTAATCAGATTAATACATTACGAATTAAGTACTATTGCTTTGACAACCTTGGTGATTTTTAGAAGTGCGTAGACAGATTGTCGGTCACAGGAAAGCGTTGTTTACTACTGCTAGACTAAAAGCAATGATGAGACAATAGCAGATGATTTCCAGCCTTGGAATTACTGATACCATTAAAAGCTTGAACGATTTACAGACTCGCTGTAATTTAACTCAAGCTGATAGCGATCGCTTTTTCTACGAGTGGATTGATGAATTACCCGAACTAAACCAACAAGAACAGGCGGGTATTGCTCGGATTAAGCAGCGTTATGACTACCACCGGGTTGACGGCCTACTGTTAGAAGGTACGATTAATCTTTTAGTGGTTTCGCCTTTGTTGGAACTCGCAGGCTTTCTCGATCCACCATATCGAATTCGCTCACTTTATGGTGTTGCATTAGAACTTGAAGATCCTGATGAAACGATTCGCGGCTTTATTGACACACTAGTTGTGCAGGAAAAACTGTGGATTTTGGTAGTGGAGTCGAAACGAACTAGCATTCCAGTAGCAGCAGCATTACCGCAGTTATTAGCTTATATGTTGACTAATTCTCAGAGCGATAAACCTGTGTTCGGAATGGCAACAAACGGCGATGAGTTTGTATTTCTCAAGCTCACTCTCACAGACACTCCGCAGTACGATGTATCGCGGACATTTTCTTTATTTCCTCGAAGACATGAGTTAGCTGAAGTCTTGCGGATTCTAAAGCGTTTGGGACAAGCCGTGTTGGGGTGAAAAGTTCCCCTAATATTGCTTTTTATCTCACGCAGAGAGAAGGTAGCATTAGTAAGAAATGCAACTTGTTTATCAAGCATTAGCTGTAGTTTTAAATATTTATTATCCAATATATTAGCGATCGCTTTTTGATCTCACGCAAACGCGCAAAGACGCAAAGGAGATTAGTAGTATAATAGCCTTGATGAATTAATATAAAAATTAATTATGAATAATAATGAATCTATCACACCAAAATCATTAAGTACACCTCGCACTGATTTGTTATTATAAATTGAACAAACTCCAGAGGAATATCTACCAGAATTATTACAAATTGTACGTCTATTTCGTCAAAGTGTGACAATGAAACAGAGATCTTTAAATAATTGGGAAAATGCTCTGAATGAAATTAATCATAGTGGTGTCGTTAAACAACAAGAAAGAAAAAAATTAAAAACCTGTTTGATTCGTGGAATAAGTTAGATGAATAACAGGAACAGCAACCTTGAGGGACTTCCAATAAAAAAAACGTCCCATCGTAGGGGCGCACAGCTGTGCGCCCCTACAAATGTACAAATAATTTGGAACAATTTATTTTTTGGAAGTCCCTGAGAAATTATTGAATCTAGGAAAGGCATTTATATTTAAAAATTGAATTAGCAGCATTTGATATTTAAATTTGCTCATCCTCTTGATTTTCTGACTGTTTTTCTTCTATTAATCTAAATCAGATCCAACTGTCGGGACAGAAAAATAACAAAAATAATGTTAAAATTATATATGCATAAAGGAGAAGATTATGACCAATCAATCTGTTGCTCAAACCAATAGTCTCTATGCACAAGATTATCACTTATGGTTAGAACACACTGTAGATTTATTAAAAAATAAAAAGTTTTTAGAATTAGAGTTAGAAAATTTAATTGAAGAAATTGAAAGTATGGGTAGAAGTGATAAAAATGCTTTAAGGAGTAATCTTAGAGTGCTTTTAATGCACCTTCTCAAATACAAATTTCAACCCCAGAACCGATCTAATAGCTTATATACAATCTATGAACATCGTCAAAGATTACAAGAAGCATTTATAGATAGTCCTAGCTTAAAATACTATTACACGGAAGTTTTTGACAGTTGTTACCAACACGCTAGAAAAGAAGCATCTATTGAAACAGGGCTTCCTCTGTCTATTTTTCCTAAAGACTATCCTTTTTCTGTTGATGAAACTTTAGATTCTGAATTCTTCCCAAATTAATCATAATCGCACAATAGAGATTTGGCGATCGCTTTTTGTCTCACGCAGAGGCGCAAAGGAAGAGAAAGGGTGATCGCTTTTTGTCTCACGCAGAGGCGCAAAGGAAGAGAAAGGGCGATCGCTTTTTTATCTCACGCAGAGGCGCAGAGGCGCAAAGGAAGAGAACAGGGCGATCGCATTTCAATAAAAAGTTAGCGATCGCCTAGTTTATAAAGTCAGGTTAGGCGATATCACTTTGTCAACGTACTACCCATTTAATGCACCTTAGAAACGGTCGGCTTTGGAAGTGCTTCTCCTGTGGCTTCGTAAGCCATTATCAGTGACTCCAATGCTTGAGTACCATTTGCAACAGCTTCCTCATAAGTATCGCCATGCGTCCGAAAAGGCTGTCCAGGGAAATCGGGAAATCCAACTAAAAAGCAGTTGTCTTCATCAGACCATTGAATTAGCATTTGATATTTAAATTTGCTCATCCTGTTAATTCTCTCGCTGTTTTTCTTCTAGTAATATAAATAAGTGGCTCTATAAATTAATATGGAAACCAAAGAAATTCTCCAAGCACTCCTAAATTTAAGTGTAAGCGATCGCCTGAAGATAGCTGAATCAGCCCTGCAATTGGTTCTTCAAGAAAAACACTCACTTACCAAAGATGAGCAAAAACACCAATTAACACTAGCTGCAATGACAGCTATTGCAGACTATGCACCTGGTAGTGAATTAAATATATTCTCTGACTTAGAGGGAGAAGACTTTTGCGATGATCCAGATGAAGACTTCTATAACTCAAAAACTTATGTACAGAGGTGAAGTCTGGCTAGTTAATTTAGATCCAACCGTAGGGACAGAAATTAGCAAAAAACGTCCTTGTATCATAGTCAATGATGATGCTATTGGGATTTTGCCTTTGAAGGTTATTGTCCCAGTTACGGATTGGAAAGAAAGATATGCAGTCAGACCGTGGATAGTGCGACTGGAACCAAGCATAGAAAACAGTTTAACCAAAGTTTCTGGTGTAGATACTTTTCAAATACGTTCAGTTTCCGAAATAAGATTAGTTAGAAAACTAGGTCAACTCTCCGACTCAGAAATGCAACTTGTTTCTCAAGCATTAGCTGTTGTCTTAAATATTTATTATCCAATATCTTAGCGATCGCTTTTTTATCTCACGCAGAGGAAGAAGAGAAAGGCGATCGTATTGATTTTGCAGGCGATCGCTCTTTTTAACGAACCGCAGAGGCGCAGAGAACACAGAGGAAGGAGAGGGCGATCGCATTTTGGTGAGTGAGTGGCGATCGCTTTTTTAACGAACCAGAGAGATGCAGATAAATGAGTGAGGTTAAGTAATTGTCGTCTTAGTTTACTACTCTTTACGTCCAACACGATACGCAACATCAGAACTTATTTTTGGCTTACCAATAGTTTGAAACTTTTCAAAATATATTTCTAAGTCATTTTTTTCTTCATGAGGAGGTAAAGATATTGTCCCAGTTTTCTTGCTGATAGTACTAATACTATTGTCTTTAGACAGTTTATCAAACCAATCGTAAAACTTGGGGTTATTATTATCAACAAATAAGAATAATGATCCAGGTTTAGCTTGACTAAATAAATTAGCAAAATATTCATTTGCTAGACTTTGCAATGTATATACTTCAGACATGAAATAAATCATTGTAAATAGGTCTGATTGAAAATACTTATTATGTGCCTGCCAATCATCTGGCTTAGTTATATCTAATGGTAAATAAGAAGTTGATATGCGAAAAATAGGATCTACTTTCTCATCTACATCATACCAAGAATCTGCCCATGTTTTCTCTTTATCACAAAGTTGGAATTTAACTGTAGGTGATTTTTGATTAGTCATCAGATACTTCAATATTCCTAAAAAGTCACTTCCTGGTCCTCCTCCGATACAAGCTACATTGACTTTTGAATTGTTAAATAATTTGCCTAAGTTATCATCTTTTTCGATAAGAGTACAGACTAAGTTAGCATGAGATGTTACATAAATATAAATATAGGCAAATCTAGTAATAGGGTCACTATAAGTAATATTGTTTCTAGTTAATAAATTTTTATATTCTTCCCGCAAATATTGTATTGCTTCTTTAATATCATTATCTTTGTTTACTTCATCTCCAGGTATTTGACTATACGCTTCATCTAGAACAGATTTAATAAGTTGAAAACAGTTCATAAGAATACTCAACATTATAAGTGATAACAACTACCATATGATAATTTTTGGAGTAATTCAATACTCAGTAGCTATCTTAAGATTGTTTTAATTTTTATAGCAATCCTAGTTTATTTTCAGAAGTTTATAGTATTTTTGTACTATAATTTGAATAGCAGGTTATATTGAAATTATTTCATGTTTAATCAATTATCGATCTGGGAAGAGGGAAATGATAAGAGTAACCATCAGAGTGAAAAGTTACCTATGCAAAATGCTGAAGTAATCTATTACCAAAATTTCTTTGATGCTAACGAGAGTAACGAATTATTTGTTGAATTATATGAAACTACTTCTTGGAATCAAGAATCTACAATACTCTTTGGTAAACAAGTTAAGTTACCAAGGCTTACAGCTTGGTATGGAGATCCGGGTAAATCTTATTCTTACTCTAAAATCACAATGCAACCTTTTTTATGGACTCCTGTATTAATCAATATTAAATCTAAGATTGAATCTTTATCTAAAATTAAATTCAATAGTGTGCTACTCAATCTATATCGTGATGGTAAAGACAGCGTATCTTGGCATAGTGATGATGAACCAGAACTTGGAGAAAACCCTGTAATTGCTTCTGTAAGTTTCGGAGCTAATCGTCGTTTTATGTTTAGACATAAAATAGAAAAAGAATTAAACTACGAAATTCAACTTACTCATGGAAGTTTACTAATGATGAAGGGAACTACACAGCACTTTTGGCAACATCAGATACCTAAAAAAAATAAACTTACACAATCAAGAATAAATCTTACTTTCAGACAAATTAAATAATTGTTTTTTCTATAAAAAGAGGATAAATTAATCGGGATAAAAGATACAAAAAAACTTGCCTCAGAAGCATCACACCTCCAAAGCAAGCCAACTAATTCTTTACTCCGCGCTCTCTGCGCCTCTGCGGTTCGTTAAAGCTGCTTCACTTCCGAAACCAACTTCGACACCATATCTTTCGCGCTACCAAAAAGCATCGTAGTTTTATCCTTGTAGAACAACTCATTATCTACACCGGCAAAACCCGTACTCATCCCGCGCTTAATCACAATTGTCTGCTTCGCCCGATCTACTTCCAAAATCGGCATACCATAAATCGGGCTATTTGTATCACTCCGCGCCGCTGGATTCACTACGTCATTTGCCCCAATCACCAAAGCCACATCAGCTTGTTCAAACTGGGGATTAATATCATCCATGTCGTACAACTGGGTATAAGGCACATTCGCCTCAGCCAACAACACATTCATATGCCCCGGCATTCTTCCAGCAACGGGGTGAATGGCATACTTGACATCTACGCCCATTTTTTCTAACTGATCTGACAATTCGCGGACGCTATGTTGTGCTTGGGCAACTGCCATCCCATAACCAGGTACAATTACCACAGAACGAGCGTATCCCAACATCATCGCTCCTTCTTCGGGATCGATGCTGCGGACAGTTTGATCTGTTGCACCACCAGCAGCAGCACCACCACCTGAACTAGAACCTGTACCAAAAGCGCTGAACAGCACACTGAAGAGGGAGCGATTCATCGCCTTACACATAATTTCGGTGAGGATTAAACCAGAAGCTCCCACCAACGCCCCGGCGATGATTAACATATTGTTCATCACCACAAAACCAGCAGCAGCAGCCGCCACACCTGACAAAGAGTTCAACAGCGAAATTACCACCGGCATATCGCCGCCACCAATGGGGATGACGAACATCACACCCAGCACCAAGGAAACAGCAACTACTCCCAAGAATATGGGTAGGCTATCTGGTGTCATGATTAAATAGGCACTGCCAGTTACGTAAGCAGCCAGAAGCACTAGGTTAAATGGTTGCTGGAATGGAAATGTAATGGGGGAACCGCTGATTAAGCCTTGCAATTTGGCAAAGGCGAGGAAACTACCCGTGAAGGTAACACCACCGATTAACACATCCAAAAGCATGGAAATGTTCACATCTAGGGGTACGGGTGCGCCAGAATCCAATAACCGCCAGAATTCGGCAACGGCGACTAAAGCTGAAGCCGCACCGCCCAAACCGTTGAGTAAACCCACCATTTGGGGCATTTCCGTCATTTGGACTTTGTAGGCAACGATCGCACCAATTCCCGATCCAATAGCCAAGCCTAACAAAATCATTTCATAGTTCAACACATGCTGATCCAGCATTGTTGCCACAATTGCCAGCAGCATCCCCACTGCTGCGATGACATTACCATTCCGTGCTGTCGCTGGCGAACCCAGCTTTTTCAAACCAAAAATGAATAAGGATGCAGCGACTAAATATGTCAGCTGAATGCCAGTTGGTAAAAAGTCGCTCACGCCTTAATCTCCTTCTTCTTGAACATTTGCAGCATTCTGTCTGTAACTAGAAAGCCACCGACAACGTTGACTGTAGCTAATACCACAGCAATTAAACCGAGAATCACTGACACACTTGTATCTCTCGCACCAGCAGCGACTATCGCCCCAAGTACCGAAATGCCAGAAATGGCGTTTGAGCCTGACATTAAAGGTGTGTGTAGCGTCGGTGGTATTTTGTTGATGACTTCAAAGCCAATAAAAGACGCCAGAACAAATACAAACAAAGCAGCTAGTAATGCCTCTGTCATGAAATAAAAACTCCTCTTGTAAATGGGCATGGGGCATTGGGCATGGGGCATGGGGCATTGGGCAAGCAGGAAGTGTGGGAGGTGTGGGAGTGTGGGAGGTGTGGAGGTGGGGAGGTAGGGGAGTAAAGGAAGCAAGCAAACAATTATTATTCTTCCTCATCCCCTCATCTCCCCATCTCCCATCTCCTCATCCCCCACACTCCCCACACTCCCCTCACTCCCTCATTCCCCTCATCTCCCACATCTCCCTCATCCCCCCATTCCCCAGTCCCTAATTAACCGCCGGTTGTTGAGTATTCAAAGCTTGTAGCGCATCGCGTACTCGTTGATTGCGAATTTCACCTGCGTGGGTAACGCAAGCTGCATCAACGATGTCGTCAG
>JAVRBV020000019.1:0-59831 GCA_034531095.2 Nostoc sp. CreGUA01
AAAGTCCTCTTTATAGGACTGAAAATTACAGTCCATTTCAATGGACTTCAGCTATGAGACCGCCGTTTTAACGGTGGGCGGACGCGCAACACCCAACGAGTACGCTATTTTTAGCTTAAGTTGACACCTATGAGCAATGCTAAACCCGTACAACAGACATGCTTTTTCAAATCATCTATATTTGGTATTTTCTGTCAATGCGTAAGTCCTAAAACATTAATTTTGACTTGAAAAAATGCCTGATGGAACACGTCAGAAATATTGATCGTGAGTCTAAAAGAAAAAGTTAGCTAATAACACATAGCAACAATAAAACAGCGTCAATTTTACAGTGAAATCAAGTAAGGATGTTAGAGTTTTTATGAAAGTTCAAGTTAGCGAATCAATTTTAAGAATCAAAAGTCCTACTATCAAGCAATTTTCAGAGATAGCGAAACAATATCAGCCTTTTATCATTGAAGATGTTGTTCAAGATTGGGATGCTTATAAATATTGGTCGAATGACTATCTGATCGAAAAATGTGGAAATAATTTAGTACCAGTGAGGTTTTTTAAACAAAATTTTTGGAATGATTATCAGAATTTTGCTTATGAGCGTAGTTACGAACCTCATAAAGAAATGAAATTAGAGGAGTATATAAATAACCATATAGAAGATAAAAATACTCAAAATAAATTAGATTGTTATTTAAATGAAGCAGTTTTTGAAGACTGTTTTCCGGAAATTGTCGGAGATGTAAGTTATCCAGAATATTTTAATAGAAAGTCATTTGTTAGGTTATGGTTTGGTTTATCAAATAAACATTTTTCTTCAAATAGTAGCCTTCATTTTGATGCAGAACATAATATTTTTGCTCAAATTCGAGGCAGAAAAAGAATACTTTTATATCCACCTATAGATTATTTATCATTTTATCCACCTCTTGAAGATCCTACTGGCGCACTATATGGGAGCAAGGTAAATCCGGATTCTTTAGATTTGGAATTATTTCCGAAATTCCCTTGGCAAGAAAAAATAGAACTTGTACTTCAACCGGGAGAAATACTTTACTTACCTCCTTTTTGGTGGCATCATATGACCGCAGTGGATGATAATATATCATTATCGTTTTGGTATTATGTGAAGCTGGAAGATTTTTTATGGCAGAAAAAGATGATTTCAGTTTTTTTCCACACTGCGCCTCATTATTTATATCATTCACTTTTTGCTGGCAATTTTAGTGTTTTGAAATTTTTTCAAATGAATGATGTCAGGAATTGATGGGATTTTTGAATACTAAGAATGACAAGTATCTTTCAAACAACGTCAAATTAATTTTGGATTTGAGATTTGCGATAGCGAGTAATCGAGCGTCTTTTAAATTTAGGACTTACGCAAAAATAACCAAAAAGCTTAATTTATCGAACCGCCAAGACGCCAAGAACGCCAAGAGTTTATAGAGTTTGCGTAAGTCCTAGAATTGAGTGTACCCACGAAGGTTGTAACAAAGAGATAATCTAAAATTTAAAATCTAAAATTGGCACGGTCAATTTTCCAGTGAAATCAAGTAAGGATGTTAGAGTTTTTATGAAAGTTCAAGTGAGGGAGTCAATTTTAAGAATCAAAAATCCTCCGAAAACAAAATTTTCCGAAATTTGGAAACAACATCTACCTTGTGTAATTGAAGATGTTGCGACGCATTGGGACGCCTATAAAAATTGGTCTAATGATTATCTCATAGAACGCTGCGGAGATAATCTGGTTCCGGTGCGATTTTATCAACAAGATTTTTGGCGAGATTCTCAAAACTATGCTTATGAAGATGGTTATGAGCCAAAAAAGGAAATAAAATTCCATGACTATATTAACAACCACATCAAAGGTAATAAAAATGTTGCTAATTTAGAATGTTACTTATCGGAGGCATATTTTGAAGATAGATTTCCGGAACTGATTCAAGATGTCACCTATCCAGAATTCTTTAACAGAAAGGCATTTGTGACATTTTGGTATGGTTTCGCTAGTAAAAACTTTTCTTCAACTACTAACCTGCATTTCGATCCCCTGCATAACATTTTTGCTCAAATTAAAGGCAGAAAAAGAATACTTTTATATCCCCCTTCAGATTATTTGTCATTTTATCCACCTCTCGATAGTACTTCTGGGGTAGGATTTAATAGTAAAGTCAATCCAGATACTTCCGATTTAGAGTTATTTCCCAAGTTTCCTCGACAAGATAAAATAGAAATTATACTGCAACCCGGGGAAATACTCTACATACCTCCTTTTTGGTGGCATCATCTAACAGCGGTAGATGAGAATATATCATTATCATTTTGGTACGATTTGAAAATTGAAGATTTTTTTCAACAAAAAAATATGTTGTCAATTTTTGGGAACATTGCGCCTACTTATTTGTATTATGCGATTACTTCAGGAAAATTTAAGGAATTTATCGGATTTTTGAAGACAATGTTTGCTTGATGTTGTGGCGAAAAGATAAGTTTTAGATGATGTTGAGTTGATAAAAATGAATAAAGTTCCTGATTTGTTTGAGCCTGTAGAAAAGTTATCTACAGTTGTTGAATTACTCCGTTTTAGAAGTTCTACCCAACCAGATAGAGATGGTTTTAGCTTTCTGTTAGATGGAGAAACAGAAAAAGCGACACTCACATATCAAGAATTAGATAAAAGATCGCGGCGAGTAGCTGCTAAATTACAAGCATTGGGTTTGAGTGGGGAACGCGCTTTATTAATTTATCCAGCAGGACTAGATTTTTTAGTTGCTTTTTTCGGTTGTTTGTATGCGGGAGTTGTGGCTGTAACTGCATATCCGCCGCGAAATGAGCGCAATACGCCCAGAATCAAGGCAATTTCGGCAGATGCACAAGCAGCGATCGCTCTGACAACAACCGAAATTCTACCATCAGTCCGGTCTTTGATGACACAAAAGACCGACTCAGAATCTTTGCAGTGGTTGACTACTGATAATCTGGCAGAAGGAATAGAAGACGCTTGGGAACAACCTTGTATCAATGGAGACACCTTAGCTTTTCTGCAATATACCTCTGGTTCCACAGGTACACCCAAAGGTGTGATGATTAGTCATGGCAACCTATTGCACAATGCCGCTACGACTTACCAATTCATGGAGCATTCCCCAGAAAGTAAGTTCGTCACATGGTTACCCATGTACCACGATATGGGTCTGATTGGGGGCATCTTGCAACCTTTGTATGGAGGTTTTCCTTGCATCATCATGCCTCCAGCCTCCTTTTTGCAACGTCCATATCGCTGGTTGAAGGCTATCTCTGACTACAAAGGGACAACCAGTGGCGGGCCTAACTTTGCTTATGAGTTATGTATTCAAAAAATTACTCCCGAACAAAAACAAACTCTCGACTTGAGTAGTTGGAGTGTGGCATTTAACGGCGCGGAACCGATTCGCCATGATACTTTAGAACGATTTGCCGAAGCTTTTGCTGAGTGTGGTTTCCGCAAAGAAGCATTCTATCCTTGCTATGGAATGGCGGAAACAACTCTCATGGTTTCTGGTGTAGACAAAGCAACGGCACCGACGGTTAAAAGAGTGCAGAAGTCTGCATTAGAATGCGATCGCATAGTTAAATCGTCTGCTGAAGATGAGAATATTTCGCATTTTGTCGGTTGTGGTCGAGTCATACCACAACAAGAGGTAGTAATTGCCAATCCAGAAACATTCAATAGTTGTCAACCCGATGAAATTGGGGAAATTTGGGTATCAGGGCCGAGTGTTGGTCAAGGTTATTGGTGTCGTTCTCAAGAAACAGCAGAAACCTTCGGCGCTTATTTAACAGACACAGGCAAAGGCCCTTTTCTGCGGACAGGAGATTTAGGTTTTTTGGACAATGGTGAACTTTTCATCACAGGTAGAGCCAAAGATTTAATTATTATTCGCGGTCGCAATCTTTACCCCCAAGATATCGAATTAACTGCCCAACGTAGTCATCAATCATTGCGTTCTGGTGCCAATGCAGCATTTACAGTGGAAGTTAATAACGAAGAAAAACTGGTAGTTGTACAAGAATTAGAATTTCGCGCCAAGCCAGATTTCGCAGAAGTCATCAATGCAATTCGCCAAGCAATTACCGAAGAACATGAAGTACAAGTTTATGGCGTAGTTTTAATTAAACCAGGAAGTATTCCTAAAACTTCTAGCGGTAAAATTCAACGTCGGATAACTCGCGCTCAATTTGAAAATAACGAACTAAATATAGTTGTTAGTAATATTCTGAAAACTAGCGATATTCCCAGAAAAGAAACTCGATCACAGCGTTCTGAATTGTTGGCACTTTCCCCAAGAGAAGGTCAATTCTTTTTAGAAAACTATTTAATTGAACTCTTGGCGGGGGTACTTGCAATTGCAGATGATGATATTCATTTACAAGAACCATTAAGTACGCTGGGGCTTGATTCTTTAAAAGTATTTGAATTAAAAAATCAGATTGAAATTGACTTAGAAATAGAAGTATTGATAGCAGATTTCTTTGAAGGCATGAGTTTGCGATCGCTCGCAACCAAAATACTCGCCCAATTCACCACAGCGGCTTTCATTACCTCAAAATCTCTGAGCCAAATCCAGCCAGCCGAAGTATATCCACTATCTTTTGCCCAGCAGCGATTATGGTTTCTTGACCGATTAGAACCAGGGAACCCAGCCTATAATATTTCCTTAGCTGTTAATCTCCAAGGTCAACTGGACATTTCTTTATTAGAACAAAGTTTGAATGAAATTATCCGGCGACATGAAACTTTAAGAACGACATTTACAACAGCCAACGGACAGCCGGTACAAATTATTGCTGATTCCTTAAAATTATCTTTATCAGTTATAGAATTTCACGACAAGCTGGCAATTAAAGAATTCTTAATTCAAGAAAGTCAACAACCCTTTGACTTAACCCAAGGGCCATTGTTCCGTGGGAAACTTCTGCGCCTAGCACAGCAAGAGCATATTCTTTTGCTAGAGATGCACCATATCATTTCTGATGGCTGGTCTACTGAAGTATTTTTACAAGAAATTGCATTAATTTACAAAGCATTTTTAACGAAAACTGCTTCACCTTTAGCAGAAATTTCCATTCAATATAAAGACTTTGCACACTGGCAGCGACAATGGTTGCAAGGTGAAATTCTGCAAAGCCAACTATCTTATTGGCAGCAACAACTTGAGGGTATCCCAGCAGCATTAAAATTACCAACCGACCGACCAAGACCGGCGGTGCAAACCTCACACGGCGCTCAACAATCCATTGAATTACCTGAAGAAGTCATTAAAGAACTTAAAGCGATCGCTCGTCAACAGGGTGTAACTTTATTTATGTTGCTATTGGCAGCATTTCAAACTTTTCTCTATCGTTACACAGGACAAGATGATATTGCCGTGGGTTCGCCCATCGCTAATCGCAATCGTGATGAAATCAAAGGATTAATTGGCTTTTTTGTCAATACTTTAGTGCTGCGTACAGATTTGAGCAGCAACCCGACTTTCGATCAATTGCTGACACGGGTAAGAAAAGTAGCTTTAGGAGCCTATACACATCAAGATTTGCCCTTCGACCAATTGGTAGAAGCAGTGCAACCAGAACGGGATACCAGTCGGACGCCGCTGTTTCAAGTCATGTTCAATGTTCAAGATTACTCACAGTTGCCAGAAATGCCTGGTTTAGCCTTGAATTTGGTCAAAATAGAAACCCAAACAGCGCAGTTTGATTTGAGTTTGTCTATTGAGATTAGCAAGCAAGAAGTGGCAGCATCTTTTTACTACAATACCGATTTGTTTGATGCTGCTACCATTACTCGAATGCTCAGGCATTTTGAGAATTTACTTTCAGGTATTGCTGCTAATCCCCAAGCTCGGTTATCCGACTTACCCCTTTTAAGTGCGGCAGATTGTGAGGATTTATTGCAACTGAGTAGAAATCCGTCGCCAATTCCTGATTCCTGCCAACAATGTATTCATGAATTATTTGAAGCACAAGTAGAACGGACACCAAATGCAATTGCAGTAGTTTTTCAAAACCAGACTTTAACTTATAAAGAATTGAACCAACGGGCGAATCAACTAGCACATTATCTGCGTTCCTTGGGAGTCCGGCCAGAAGTGCGAGTTGGTATTTGTATACAGCGTTCTTTAGAAATGGCGATCGCAATTTTCGGAATTCTGAAAGCTGGAGGAGTTTATGTACCCGTCGATCCGGCTTATCCAAAACAACGCCTCGCCTTGATTTTCCAAGATGCTCGGGTATCAGTGCTTCTCACCCAGCGATCGCTACTAAGTGTTCTCCCCGATCTAGAGTCGCAAATCGTCTGTGTGGATACAGATAACAACATTGCCCAACAAAGTCAGGAAAATCTTGTCAATCACACCCAACCAGAAAACCTCGTCTATATTATTTACACTTCTGGTTCCACGGGAACTCCCAAGGGTGTGACGATTCAACATCGTTCTTTAGCCAGTTATGCCCAAATTGCTTGTTTAGAGTATGGACTACAAGCAAGCGATCGCGTGCTGCAATTTGCTTCCATTAGCTTTGATGCCGCTGCCGAAGAAATCTTTCCCTGTTTAATTTGTGGTGCTGCTCTCGTACTGCGTACAGATGAAAGCATTAGTTTCATGCCTCAATTTTTACAACATTGTCGTGATTGGGAAATAACTGTCTTAGACTTGCCTACCGCCTTTTGGCATCAACTGAGTGCTGAGTTAGCGACAACAAATTTAGTAATTCCTGATACCTTACGAGTAGTAATTATTGGGGGTGAAAAAGCCGACAAAAAACACCTGAGAACATGGCAGGAACGGGTACGGATTTTTAACAGTTATGGCCCTACAGAAACAACAATTGTGGCCACAATCTGTGATATATCAGTATGGACAGATGGTGAAGTGCCCATTGGTAAAGCCATTCCCCAAGTGCAAACCTACGTCCTCGACCCAGGCCTCCAACTCGTGCCTCTCGGAACTCCCGGCGAATTGTATATTGGAGGTGTTGGTGTTGCTAGGGGTTATTTAGAGCGATCGGACTTAACAGCAGCAAAATTTATTCCTCATCCCTACAGTTCCCAACCAGGAGAGCGTCTTTACAAAACTGGTGACTTAGTTCGGTACCTCAAGGATGGTAACCTGGAATTTGTCGGACGTAGCGATCGCCAAATCAAAATTCGCGGTTTTCGCATCGAATTAGGAGAAATAGAAGCCTTACTAAATCAACATCCGACTGTTCGAGAAGCTGTTGTTGTGGCTCATCACGATGAATCACAGCGCTTGCTTGCTTATGTTGTTGGTCAATATCAGCTAGAAACCGTAGAAGCCTTAGACACTCAACAAACCTTACAATGGCAAACTGTCTTTGATAGCCTCTATAAAAAGTTTGATAGTACTCAAAACTCCGGCTTCTACATCAAAGGTTGGGAAAGCAGCTACACAGGAGCATCCATTCCAGACGAACAAGTGCGCGAGTGGATGGAACAAACCACCGGACGCATCTTAGGTTTGCAGCCCAGCAGGGTTTTAGAAATCGGTTGTGGCGGTAGCGGTTTGATGCTTTTCAACATTGCTCCTCATTGTCAGCAATATTGGGCAACAGACCCCTCACAAAATGCCCTGGAAATTCTCCAACAACAGTTGGATAGTTTAGAACAGCCGTTAGCGGGAGTCACACTCAGCCAAAGAAGTGCTTTAGAGTTTGATGATTTGGCAGAGAATAGCTTTGATAGCGTGTTAATTGTGTCTGTAGCTCAGTACTTTCCAAGTATTGACTATTTGCTCCAGGTTTTGGAGAAAGCAGTCAAAGCTGTAGAACCAGGCGGCTTCATTTTTCTAGGAGATGTCCGCAGTCTGCCGTTATTAGAAGCATTCCACGCCTCAGTTCAACTTTATCGGGCACCAGAGAATCTTTCTCAAGAAACCTTGCAACAGCGCGTGCAGAAACAGTTATTTGAGGAAAAACAATTAGTCATCGATCCTGATTTCTTTACTGCTCTCAAACAGCATCTACCTAAAATTAGTCATGTTGATATTTTGCTAGAGCGCGGTTGTTCTCAGAACGAACTAACTAAATTTCGTTACGATGTGATTCTGCATGTGGACGATAAACCAACTCCAACGGCGGATATTCCTTGGTTGAATTGGAACACGCAAGAGGTGAGCATTTCTGACGTGCGCCAAATGTTGGAAAAAACTGCACCGCAATTTTTAGGTGTTACCCATGTGCCTAATGCTCGCGTCATTGCAGATATTCAAATTGTGCAGTGGTTAACAAATGGCGAACCACCGGAAACAGTGGGTGAAATGAAGCAGGTTTTAAGCTCCTTTGCAAGTCGGGGTGTGGAGCCAGAAGTTTTTTGGGCATTAGAAAAAGACTTGCCTTACTCAGTTGATATTACTTGGAATGGTGTAGGTGAGTATGATGTTATCTTCAAGCGTTCTGACTTATTATTAAAATCTGTTTGCGTCAGTCTTCATAATAAATCTTCAACTTTTTCCCGTCCTTGGCGCGATTATGCAAATACTCCTTGGCAAGGAAGTTTAGCTCGTGAAAGAGTACCTCAACTGCGAGATTTCCTCAGAGAAAAACTTCCTGAATACATGGTGCCAACGACATTTATATTTTTAGACGCACTGCCTTTAACTCCCAATGGCAAAGTTAATCGTCGTGCCTTGCCGTTACCAGAGAGTTATTCTACGGAAAACAAGTTGTATGTAGCTCCAAAAACGGAGTTAGAAGAGACTATTGCTAGTACATGGGAAAGAGTACTTGGGATTGAGAAAGTTAGTATTAATGATAATTTCTTTGATTTGGGTGGACATTCTTTATTGATTTCTCAGGTAAATTCACAACTACGAGAACAACTCCAACGCGATATCTCGGTGGTGGAAATGTTTCAATACCCTACTATTAGCTTGTTAGCAAAACATCTGAGTCATGAACAAGAAGAAGAACCTTCTTTTAAAAATTTGCAGAGTCGTTCTGAAAAACAAAAATTGGCTTTAAATCGGCAGAAGCAAGGTTATAAATTACGAAAATAGATTTATATCGATTTTCTCTGGAGATGTGTTTTTTTGAAAAAACGAACCGCCAAGTACGCCAAGGAGAGAGGTCATTGTTTAGTGTAAGAGGTTGTTTGAAAAGTGTTGTGATTTTGAACATGTTAAGATCCCCCCTAACCCCCCTTTCTAAGGGGGGAACCGGAAATCAAAGTCCCCCTTTTTAAGGAGGATTTAGGGGGATCTAGAACGTTTTGCCACCGACAAGAGGACTTTTCAAACATCCTCTAATGAGAAGCTTTAGGTTAATTGAGATGTTTTCGAGGGTGATTGATAATGGTGACGGCAGAGTTATTAAAGAATAGTAGCGGCAATATTATTTTTAATGATACTGGGCAAGATATTATGGAATTGCCAGTAGCTAAAGTTTTGGAAGATTTCAAATCTTTTGGGATGCTGATGTTTCGAGGATTTGATGTCAATTATGAAAAAATGAAAGGATTTGCTGAACAATTTAGTTCTACGTTTATGGGTCAATATAGTAGACCGATTGTTGATTTAAACAATCAGTTTATTACGTTAGTAGACTCAGGAATGCATTATATTGCTCCCCATTGTGAAAATGCGAATTCTCCTTTTAGACCTGATGTAGTTTGGTTTTGTTGTGCTGTGCCAGCAGCGGAGGGTGGTGAAACTTTATTTTGGGATGGTGTTGAAGTATGGAAAGCAATGAGCGCAGAGTTGAGGGCATTATTTGTTGGGCAAAAAGTTCGGTATGTCCAAAAGTTTCTTGCTTCTCATTGGCAGCAGTTTTTAGGGGCAAGTGCGACGATTGATGATGTTAAGAAAATGCTGGAAGGTATTGGAGGTTTAAGTTATAAAATTAACCAAGATGAGTCACTGATTTTAGAATATATTTGCTCTGCTGTGGTCGAGACTAAGTATGGCGGGCAAGAGGCATTTGCTAATAGTATTATTTCAGAATATAGGAATCCTAGAGGAATCGTAACTTTTGCAGATGGCTCAGCAATTCATGTGAAAGTTATCAATGAGATTCAGAAGATTATGGATAATTTGACTGGTTTGATTCCTTGGGTGTCTGGAGATTTGGTGATGATTGATAATTCGAGATTTTTACATGGGCGCAAATCTTTTAATGATAGGCGTCGGAGAATTGTGACTTTACTTAGCGATATTAAAGGAAGTTATGAGGCAATACAGTTCAGTTAAGCATTTCTCCCTTCTCTCTGCGTTCTCTGCGCCTCTGCGGTTCGTTAAAAATTGACTTTGACAAAGAAAGAGTTTTGACCTTAACACCAAGCGTATTGAGTTATGAGGAACGAACCGCAGAGAACGCAGAGGACACAGAGAAATAAGAGTTTAAGAGTTTTTTGTTCTAGGTAATCTTGTAATTTTTAGAAGTGATGACTAAGGAAAAGAAGGTCATGAGTAGGGTAGAAACGAGTGAGTTAATAGAAGGGGTAGCTATTATCGGGATGGCGGGGCGTTTTCCTGGTGCGAAAAATATTGGAGAATTTTGGCAGAATTTACAATCTGGTGTGGAATCTATCTCTGTTTTTACAGATGAGGAGTTAATATCTGCTGGAATTCATCCGGAGGTATTTAATGATAAAAATTATATAAAATCAGGCTCTATATTAGAAGATATTGAATTATTTGATGCGGCATTTTTTGATTTTAATCCGAAGGAAGCTGAGGCTACTGACCCGCAGCATCGGGTGTTTCTAGAATGTGCTTGGGAAGCTCTGGAAAATGCTGGTTATGATTCGACTAGATGTGAAAGTCGGATTGGAGTTTATGCAGGTGCAAGCCAGAATAATTATTTAGCTTTTGATTTATCTACTGATAGTGTTGGTTCGGCAAAGTGCTATCAAATTTCTATTGGTAATAATCAAGATTTTTTGACGACTCGTGTATCTTATAAATTAAATCTCACGGGGCCGAGTTTAACTGTTCAAACGGCTTGTTCTACTTCCTTGGTTGCGGTTTCTCTTGCTTGCCAAAGTTTGTTGAATTATCAATGTGATATGGCTTTGGCGGGGGGAGTTTCTATTAATGTTCCCCACAAAACTGGGTATTTACATGAGCCGGGGGGAACTTTATCGCCTGATGGTCACTGCTATGCTTTTGATGCTAAAGCCCAGGGTATTACTATCGGTAATGGTGTAGGAATTGTTGTACTTAAGCGACTGAGTGAAGCGATCGCAGATGGTGATTGCATTCATGCTGTAATTAAAGGTGCGGCTATTAATAATGATGGTTCTGCAAAAGTCGGCTTTACGGCGCCGAGTGTAGATGGCCAAGCAGAGGCGATCGCGGAAGCAATGATGTTGGCGTCGGTTGAACCTGATACAATTAGCTACGTTGAAGCTCACGGTACTGGCACACCTCTAGGCGACCCCATTGAGATAGCCGCCCTGACGAAAGTTTTTCGCACCGGTACCGATAAGAAGGGTTTCTGTGCCATTGGTTCTGTGAAAACCAATATCGGTCACCTCGATGCTACCGCCGGAGTTGCAGGTTTAATCAAAACTATCCTGGCTCTCAAACACAAGCAAATACCACCTAGCTTAAATTTTCAGCAACCAAACCCCCAAATTGATTTTGCTAATAGTCCGTTTTATGTAAATACAAAACTGACTGAATGGAAACAGGGAATAACTCCCCGGCGTGCTGGTGTTAGTTCTTTGGGTATGGGTGGCACCAATGCTCATGTAATTCTGGAAGAAGCGCCTGTTGGAGAAGCAAGAAAGCAGGGGAGAAACTATCAATTGTTGGTACTTTCTGCCAAAACTGAATCGGCGCTAGAAACTGCCACGCACAATTTAAGACAACATCTACAACAGCACCCAGAAATTAACTTTGAAGATTTGGCTTATACGTTACAAATCGGTCGCAGGCGATTTAATTATCGTCGGATATTAGTATGTGAAAATAGGCAAGATGCGCTGGGTGCATTTCAAGAGCAAGTTTCCCAACGAATTTTGACAGATTTTTCCCGAAATACCCATCCTGCTGTGGCTTTTATGTTTCCTGGACAGGGCGCTCAGTATGTGGATATGGGTAAAGAACTTTACCAGAATGAGGCAATATTCCGGGATGAAGTAGACCGTTGTTGCTCAATTTTAAAACCGCATTTGGGTTTAGATTTACGTTCATTACTTTATCCTGGAGAAAAGGAAAAGGAAGTTGAAGCAACAGCCGCAGAAAAATTAAAACAGACTGATATCGCTCAAGCGGCACTATTTGTCATTGAATATGCTTTGGCTAAATTGTGGATATCTTGGGGTGTTTCTCCTAGTGCAATGATTGGTCATAGTATTGGGGAATATGTAGCAGCATGTCTGGCAAATGTGATGTCTATTAATGATGCTTTAGCTCTGGTTGCTATGCGTGGACGACTAATGCAAGAAATGTCACCAGGAGCAATGTTGTCAATTTCATTACCAGAGGCAGAAGTTATCAGTTTACTCAATCCAAATTTGTCTTTAGCTGCCATCAATGCTCCTGGTTATTGTGTGGTTTCAGGAACTTATGCTGCTGTGGATGCACTGGAAGAAAAACTAACAGCTAAAGGCATAGAATCTCGCCGTTTACATACTTCCCATGCCTTTCATTCTCAAATGATGGAACCGGTGAAGGAGCGATTCATTCAGAAAGTTAAAAAAATTAAATTAAATCCTCCCCAAATTCCTTTTATATCCAATGTTACCGGAACTTGGATGACAGCAGAACAAGCCACAGATGCAAATTATTGGGCTAGGCATTTACGCCAAGCAGTTAATTTTAGTGGTGGTATTTCCCAATTATTACAAGATAAAAATCGTATTTTGTTGGAAGTAGGACCAGGACGCACTTTATCTACATTTGCTAAAAAGTTAGTTCCATCAAACACTGGGGAAATAGTCTTAACTTCATTACGTCATCCCCAAGAAAAAAAATCGGATGTTGCCTTTTTATTAAATGCATTAGGTCGTCTTTGGTTAGCTGGAGTGGAGATAAATTGGTCTGGCTTTTATGCTAACGAATTTCGTTGCCGAATTCCCTTGCCAACTTATCCGTTTGAACGGCAGCGTTATTGGATTGAACGTGAAAAAAATTCCAAGGATTCGGTTGAAATAAATCATAAAAAGCCAAATATTTGCGATTGGTTTTATGTTCCTGGATGGAAACAAGCAATTTTATCTCCTGGGGAAAAGGTAAATAAAAAATTATGTTGGCTAGTTTTTGGAAATCCAGATAATTACGGTAAACAACTTGTCAAAGACTTAGAAAGTAGCGGTCATGATGTTATTAGTGTAGAAGCAAAAGAACAGTTTGTTCAAATTAGCGATCGCCAATTTCATCTGAATCCCCAGCAACCAGAACATTATGATACTTTAGTTACACAATTACAAGTATTAGGTAAAGTTCCTGACAGGATTATTCATTTGTGGAGTCTCACAGCAGATGAGCAGACACAACCAAGAAGAGAGTATTTTCAACAGTGTCAAAATCTAGGTTTTTATAGTTTATTATTTCTGGCACAGTCTCTGGAAAAACAAGATATTACTCAACCAATAAAAATTTTTGTTGTCACAAATAATATACACGACGTGACGGGTGTTGAAAACTTAAATCCAGAACAGGCAACTGCATTAGGAATGTGTAAAGTTATTCCCCAAGAATATGCAAATATTACTTGCCGCAGCATAGATATTGGTAATATTAAAGAGAATATAGACCAACTAATAACAGAGGTATTGCACGAGTCATCAGATTTGGTGATTGCTTACCGCAAACATCACCGTTGGATACAAACTTTTGAGCCAATTTCTGGGGATGATTCCATATCCAATAATCTTCAAGAATTTGGTGTATATCTAATTACTGGTGGTTTGGGTGGTATAGGTCTTGAATTGGCTGAATACCTGGCAAAAACAGTCAAAGCAAAGTTGATTTTGGTGGGAAGATCCTTTCTTCCCCAGCGACATGAATGGCAGCAATGGCTAACAACTCATGGCGATACAGATGAAGTTAGCCGGAAGATATTGAAAATCCAGGAACTTGAAAAACTGGGTGCAGAAGTGATTGCAGAAAGCGCCGATATTGCCAATGAAACACAAATGCAAGCAGCGATCGATCGAAGTGGCGATCGCTTTGGTAAAATTAACGGAGTTATCCATGCAGCAGGCATCAAATTACTGGGAACTGTTCGAGAAATAAATCGCAGTGAATGTGAAAAGCAACTACAAGCAAACGGTCAGGGATTGTTTGTTTTAGAAAAAGTTTTACAAGGAATAGAACTTGATTTTTGTGTATTGATATCTTCTTTATCATCAATGTTGGGTGCATTAGGTATGGCAGCTTATCCAGCAGCCCACCTATTTACTGATGCCTTTGTTTATAGACATAATCAAACAAGTTCTCCACCTTGGATAAGTGTCAATTGGGATAATTGGCTCACCAATCAATTAGCTGGGGAATTAGCTGGGAAACAAGAAACTGCAAATGATGTGTTCATGACAGCTAGGGAAGGAATAGAGGTATTTCAACGTGTTTTAAATCTAAAAAATCTGACCCAAGTAGTTGTTTCAACGACTAATTTAACAGCTAGAATCGAACATTGGTTTGGGCGTGAATCATTACAAAATACACAATCTTCGCTGCCAAAAAATTCACAATCGCTTCATTATAGACCAAATTTATCCAATACTTATGTTGCTCCCAGAAACGAAACAGAGGAAATCATCGCTAATATTTGGCAAGAAGTTTTGGGATTTGAACAAGTAGGGATCTACGATAACTTTTTGGAGTTAGGAGGGGATTCTCTCCTCAGTATTCAAGTTACAGCTAGAGCAAATAAAGCAGGATTACGCCTTAATAATCAACATTTATTTGAATACCCAACGGTTGCACAATTAGCAGAAGTGGCAACCAAAACTCAGACAGTTTTCAGCGAACAAGGATTAGTACAAGGAGAAGTACCTTTAACACCTATTCAGCACTGGTTTTTTGAACAAAATTTAGTCGATAAACATCATTGGAACCAAGCTATTTTACTAGAAGTACAACAGCCAATTGTTCCAGCTTTATTGACTCAAGCAATACAATATTTGCTGGGACATCATGATGCCTTGCGTTTACGTTATGTTGAAAATAAAAAACTCCACCCACAAGGGGATGGAGTTTTTGGGCATGGGGCATTGGGCATGGGGCATGGTAAAGAAATTACCAATGCCCAATGCCCAATGCCCCAAGCGGCGGGGCGGCTGTCCCTCTCCACCCACAAGGGGATGGAGTTTTCCGCCGCTTTCAATGAATTGGGAATTCAGCAAATTAATACCCTTCCTGATGAACTTCTGCCGTTTGTACAAATAGATTTGTCAGCAGTACCAAATTCTTTGCAAGAATCTGCTTTTGAATCAGCCGCTAACGAATTGCAAGCATCTTTGAATCTTTTATCAGGACCGCTTTTACAGGTTGCTCTTTTTGATTTGGGAACACAGCAACCTCAAAGATTATTATTTGTGATTCATCATTTAGTAGTTGATGTTGGTTCTTGGCGAATTTTACTTAATGATTTAGAAACAGCATACCAACAATTAAGTGCAGGTAAAACAATTAAATTACCGCCTAAAACAACATCCTTTAAACAGTGGGCAGAACGGTTAATTAAATATGCCAAATCAACAGAGTTGCAATGGGAAGAAGTGTATTGGTTGTCAGCTTCTCGTGAGTCGGTATCACCGTTACCAGTAGATTATTTAGAAGGAATAAATACTGTAGCATCAGCAGACACCATATCAATAACATTGAGTGTTGCAGAAACACAAATACTACTAGAAGAAGTGACGGTAGCTTATCGAGTTCAAATGGAGGAAATTCTCTTATTTGCCTTAAGACAAGTAATTAGTAAATGGACAGGAACAGAATCATTATTGGTTGATTTGGAGGGAAATGGTAGGGAAGTAATTTTTGATGATATAGATGTCAGTCGGACTGTGGGTTGGTTCACTAATATTGCTCCGGCATTTTTGAATTTAGAGGAAACTTATCAGCCAGGGGAAGCATTAAAATTAGTTAAAGAACAACTCCGAAATTTCCCCAATCAAGGTCTTGGTTATGGTGTGTTGCGATATTTGAGTGACGATATAATCATTACTGAAAAAATACGTTTGTTACAACCAGCAGAAATCATTTTTCTCTACCTTGGCAACTTGGAAGAAACCTTACCAAAATCTTCTTTGTGGAAGCTATCTGAAAAATCTTGTGGATGTGTTGTAAGTTTGTCAGGAAAGCGCAGTCATCTGTTAGAAATTAATGCTTTAATTGCTGACAATCAGTTAAAAATTGATTGGATTTATAGCACAAACATACATCAAAGAGAGACAATTAAACAATTGATAGAAGAGTTTGGAGAAAAATTGCGATCGCTAATTAATAATTCTCAATCTTCGGCATTAGAAAATTACACACCTTCTGACTTTACAGAATTTCAATCTAGCCAATGGAGTCAGGCAGATATTGATAGTATTTTGGCAAAAATTGATAAATATTAAAGTTTTAGTAAAATGAAAAAAATTGCAGATTTTTATCCACTTTCACCAACGCAACAAGGCATATTATTTCATAGCCTTTATGCCCCAGACTCAGCAGTTTATTGCGAAGTTTTCAGTTGCAATATCCAGGGAGAATTGAATATTAAAATATTCAAACAAGCTTGGGAAGAATTGCTAGAACGTCACCCGATTTTGCGAACGTCTTTTGTTTGGCAAGATTTAAAAGAACCTGCTCAAATTGTACATAAAGAAGTTAAGTTACCTTGGGAACAACAAGATTGGTGTGGAATTGAAAGTATCATCCAACAACAACGTATCGAAACTTTTTTAGCCGCAGAACAACAGCGCAGTTTTGATATTTCTCAAGCACCGTTAATGCGGTTAACTCTGATTCAATTAGCTGAAAATAACTATCAATTTGTCTGGAGTCAACATCATTTATTGCTGGATGGGTGGTCTTCATCTTTAGTGATGAATGAAGTTTTTGCACTTTACAAAGCATTTAGCCAGAATCAGAATTTGCAATTAAAAAAACCTCGTCCTTACCGAGATTATATAGCTTGGCTGCAACAACAGGATCTTTTCAAAAGTGAGACTTTCTGGCGAAAATATTTGCGAAAATTTACTGCAACTACCCCTTTGAATGTAGATTGCACCCCTAGTAATTTAACTGATGAAAATAAAGAATATAAACAACAACATATTAAACTATCAACAGCCGAAACATTAGCATTGCAGTCTTTTGCACGACAGCAACAGCTAACTTTAAATACTTTAATACAGGGTACATGGGCTATTCTTTTGAGCCGTTACAGTGGGGAGGATGATATTGTTTTTGGAACTGTTGTTTCTGGTCGGGGTGGTTTAGCTGGAACTGAATCAATGGTGGGGGTGTTAATCAACACTTTACCAGTGCGAGTGCGTGTAAATCCAGAAGAATCTCTTGTCTCTTGGTTAAAGCAACTGCAACTACAACAAAATGAAACACGACAATATGAGCAATGTCCGTTAATCAAAATTCAAAAATGCAGTGATATACCCGTTGAACAACCTTTGTTTGAAAGTATAGTTAATTTTCAGAGTTACCCAACAGATTTTTCTAAATTACAACCAGTCAGCAATTTAAAAATATCTAATATTCGTAGTTTCATGCATCCTCATTATCCCCTTACTGTGTCGGTGAAGGTGGATTCAGAATTATTATTAGAAATTTTTTATGAAAGCTATCGGTTTGAATCAAATACAATTACTCGAATGTTGGGGCACTTCCACACATTATTATTGGGAATGACAACCAACCAACAACAGCGTGTGAAAGATTTGCCGTTGCTGACTGCACAAGAACATCGCCAATTGTTGATAGATTGGAATAATACCGAAGTTAATTATCTTCAAATATGCATTCATCATTTATTTGAAACCCAGGTAGAAAAAACACCTGATGCAGTAGCAGTAGTATTTGAAAATGAACAATTAACCTATCAGGAACTCAACACTAAAGCAAACAAACTTGCACATTATTTACAAAAACTGGGAGTAAAATCAGAAGTTTTAGTGGGTATTTGTGTAGAGCGTTCCCTGAATATGCTTATCGGATTATTAGGCATCCTGAAAGCAGGTGGAGCATATATTCCACTAGATCCTAGTTATCCTCAAGAGCGATTAGCATTTATTTTAGAAGATGCCCAAGTCCCGGTATTGCTAACTCAAACCTCTCTGTTAGAAACAATACCGCAACACAAAACTCAAGTTGTTTCTTTAGATGGAGATTGGCAAAATATTGCCCAACAAAGTCAGGAAAATTTATTTTCTGAGCTAACTACTGATAACCTAGCTTATGTCATCTATACCTCTGGTTCCACAGGCAAACCGAAAGGCGTACAAATTCCCCACAGCGCTTTGAGTAACTTTTTGTACTCCATGAAACAAAGTCCGGGATTAACCGAAAATGATACTTTACTTGCCGTTACCACTTATTCTTTTGATATTGCAGCGTTAGAACTTTTTTTGCCAATTATAGTTGGTGGGCGTTTGGTAATTGCTAGTCGGGAAGTGGCCTCCGACGGAATTCAATTATCAGCAAAACTGACAGACTCAAAAGTAACAGTAATGCAAGCCACACCAGCGACTTGGCAACTACTGTTAACGGCAGGTTGGAGGGGAAATAATCAATTAAAAATTCTTTGTGGTGGAGAAGCTTTACCAGGATATTTAGCCAAGCAATTATTACATCGGTGTGCTTCTTTATGGAACATGTATGGCCCCACAGAAACTACTATTTGGTCAGCAGCATCTGAGGTAAAAACTGATAGTAGGATTATACCAATTAGTCAGGCGATCGCTAATACACAACTTTACATTTTAGACCAAAATAACCAGTTAGTTCCTATTGGTGTAGCAGGGGAATTGCATATCGGTGGTGATGGACTCGCACGAGGTTATTTTAACCGTCCCGACTTGACAGCAGAGAAATTTATCCCAAATCCATTTAGTAAAAAAGCTGGGCGTTTATATAAAACAGGAGATTTAGTCCGCTATTTAGCGAATGGAGAAATAGAGTACATTGGTCGCATTGACCACCAAGTAAAAGTCCGTGGTTTTCGTATTGAACTAGGAGAAATTGAAGCACTTCTCACCCAGCATTCCGCAGTCCGAGAAGCCGTAGTTGTAGTACGCAAAGATTCAGTAGATTCTCAAAGAATAGTTGCTTATGTAGTTTCGGAAAACGAAACAATATTAACTATTACTGAACTGCGTAGCTTTTTAGAGTCAAAATTGCCAAGCTACATGCTACCAACAAATTTTGTAATTTTAAAGGCACTTCCACTAACACCTAATGGAAAAGTTGACCGAAAAGCGCTACCTGCACTTGATACAGTACTTTCAGAATTTGAGGAAAACTTTGTTGCACCTGAAACCTCCATTCAAAAACAATTAGCCACGATTTGGATGGAAGTACTTGGCTTGGAAAAAATAGGAATAAACGATAACTTTTTTGAATTAGGCGGACACTCACTATTAGCAACTCAAGTGATATCCCGCATTAATAAAAATCTTGATATCGAGTTACCGATACGCCGAATTTTTGAATTACCAACAATAGCAAAATTCGCCCAAAGTATCGAAGAAAAACAACTACTGGCTAAGTCCTTACCACCAATAGAAAGAATTTCCAGAGACATAGAGTTACCATTATCTTTTGCTCAAAAAAGATTATGGTTTCTAGAACAATTGGAGAAAGGAAGTTCTACATATAATATGCCAGCTGCTGTTTATCTAAACGGATGTTTAGACGTATATGCTTTAGAGCAAACTTTCCAAAAACTTTTACAGCGTCAAGAAGTACTACGCACTAGCTTTCAAAAAATAAATGGAAATCCTGTACAAGTAATTGCTTCATCTGCTTCTATCTCTATCCCCATCAAAGATATAAGTGAAATTTCACCAGAAGAACAATCTTTGAAGGTACAGCAGTCAATTTTAGAAGAAGCTCAACGAGTTTTTGACTTAACTAAAAGTCCATTGTTGCGAGTAAATTTATTGCGCTTGGGTGAAGAATCTTATGTATTACTGTTAGTAATGCACCATATTATTGCTGATGGCTGGTCAATTGGTATACTTATTCGGGAATTATCTACACTTTATGCAGCTTTTCTTAAAAAAGCACCTTTATCTTTAGCAGAATTGCCAATTCAATATGCAGACTTCGCTTATTGGCAAAATCAATCGCTGCAAGGAGAAGTGATGGAGAAACATTTATCTTATTGGAAACAGCAACTTGCTAACTTACCTGTGTTGGAATTACCTACGGACTATCCCCGCCCTGCAATTCAAACTTTTCGCGGTACTAGACAACATCTAGAAATATCAAAAGAACTTGTTGAAGAAATTAAAGCATTAAGCCGTAAAGAAGGAGTCACTTTATTTATGACTCTAGTAGCAGCATTTAAAATCTTGATGCATTACTGCACAAAACAAGATGATATTGTTGTCGGTACAGATGTTGCTAACCGTAATTTTCCAGAAACAGAAAAGATTATTGGTTTCTTTGTTAATCAGCTAGTATTACGTACAAACTTGAGAGGAAATCCAAGTTTTCAGGAATTATTAAAACGTGTTCGAGAGGTAACATTGGCTGCTTACGAACATCAAGATATGCCGTTTGACCAATTAGTATTAGCTTTGAAACCAGAACGAGATTTAAGTCGTACACCTCTGTTTCAATCTAAATTTGTTCTCCAAAATGCCCCAACCTTGCCACTAGAACTCGAAGGCTTGAAGTTGAAAATTGTCGAAGATATTGACAATGGTACAGCTAAGTTTGATTTACTACTTACTATGTGGGAAACTGAACAAGGTTTGAGTGGTAGTTTGGAATATAGTACAGACTTATTTAATGCTACTGCGATCGCTAAATTTATTACAGATTATGAAATAATTTTGCGTGCTGTTGTTGCTCAACCTAATATTAAATTTACAGCGATAAAAGAAATATTCGCAGCAGCAGACAAACAAAGACAAGATGCAAAGCAAGCAGAATTTAAACAAGCTCGTAGCCAAAAATTTAAAGCATTTAAATCGCAACCCAAACCTCAAGCAATTAACTTATCTCTACAAGAATTAATTACAGAATCTTTTTTGCAATATGGAGGTAGACTTCCTTTAGTTATTTCCCCTAAATTCAGCGATTTGAATTTACCAATTTGGGCTGAAAATCATCAAGAATTCATTATCAATAACTTATTTAAATACGGAGGAATTTTATTTAGAAATTTTGCTGTTTCTCAAAAAGAGGACTTTGAGCAATTTGTTAGCGCCGTATGTCCTCAATTAATGCCTTACATAGAATCTTCCACACCTCGTACTCAATTAAGCGAAAAAGTCTATACATCCACCGAATTTCCCGCCGACCAAACCATTGCTTTACATAATGAATCATCCTATGCCAATACCTATCCAATGAAGATATGGTTTTGTTGCATTGAACCCGCAAGCCAAGGAGGAGAAACTCCAATTGCTGATGTGAGAAAAGTATTTCAACGTATTCACCCTCGCATTAGAGAACGCTTTCAAGAAAAAGGATGGATGTTAGTTCGCAACTATGGCGATGGATTTGGTTTACCTTGGCAAAAAGTTTATCACACAGCAGATAAAGCCGTAATGGAAGAATATTGTCGTCATGCTTGTATTGAAGTCGAATGGAAAGATAACAATCGTTTAAGAACTCGTCAAATTCGTCCAGCCATAGCACAACATCCAAAAACAGGTGAAATGGTTTGGTTTAATCATATTGTTTTTTGGCATGTATCGAGTTTACAAACACAATTTAGAGAAAAATTACTCAGCGAATTTACACAAGAAGATTTACCATACAATACTTTTTATGGTGATGGTTCTCCCATTGAAGACTCAGTTATTGCAGAAATTCGTGAAGCTTATCAACAAGAAATGATTGCTTATCCTTGGCAGAAAGGAGATATATTAATGCTCGATAATATGTTGACAGCCCACGCACGTAATCCCTACTCTGGTTCCAGAAAAATTTTAACTGCAATGGGTGAACCTTTTCAGCATCATTAATTATTCAATCATCAACCCATACACTAACCTATTTCTCTCTGTGCCCTCTTAGCCTGCGGCAAGCCGCTGCGCGTTTACGTTAAAATCAACCAACTGTATCATGAATAATCAAGTAATTCACGGTTTTAAACTTTCGCCACAACAAAAGCATTTATGGCTACTACAACAAAAACATAGTCTTGCCTATCGCTCATTTTGTATAGTAGAAATTACAGGTAATTTAAATATTGAAGCCTTGAAAATTGCCTTAAAAAGTATTATCAATAGACATCAAATTCTTTGCACTACCTTTCATTGCTTGCCAGGAATGAATATTCCACTACAAGTAATTGAAAATAGGAATGACTTATTAATACAAGAACATAATTTTAAAACAGAAGAACGAAATAATGCTATTGAATTATTAATAGAATCTGCAAAACAGCAAAATTTTGACTTAGAAAAATCATCTTCATTACAAATATCTATAGCTACTCTGTCAGCATCTAAATATCTATTGCTATTAAATTTACCTGCTTTATACGCAGATGCAACCTCACTGAATAACTTATTAACAGAAATAAGTCGTGCTTACACTGGCAATTTACATGATGATGAACCAGTACAATATATCGTCTTTTCAGATTGGCAAAATGAATTATTAGAATTAGAAGAAGCAGAAATTGGCAGAAAATATTGGCAACAAAAAGATATTAAACATATTTTTAATTTGCAACTGCCCAATGAAAATGTATTGTCTGATAAAACCGAATTTAAACCGCAAATTTTCACTCAGATAATTCCGACTGAACTGACAGCAGAAATAAGTGCGATCGCCAAAAAATTCGATACTACTCAATCAGCATTATTACTAACATGTTGGCAAATACTACTATGGCGTTTGACCAATGT
The DNA here is from genome assembly GCA_034531095.2 of Nostoc sp. CreGUA01. GTDB lineage: Bacteria > Cyanobacteriota > Cyanobacteriia > Cyanobacteriales > Nostocaceae > Nostoc. Next base: position 23,039 of record JAVRBV020000019.1, read on the forward strand.
ATCAAATATGGTTGTTGGTGTTAGCTATAATGGTAGATCGGAAGAAGAACTCCAAGAAATGTTGGGATTACTTGCCAAATATCTACCAGTAGATTGTCACCTCCAAGGTAATTTAAAGTTTAGCGATGCTTTAGAGCAAATTACTTTAGTTCAAAACCAAGGGAATGAATGGCAAGATTGTTTTAACTGGGAGTTAATCTCAAAATTAGAGGATATACCTTTCTTACCCTTCTGTTTTGACTTCATAGAGCAAAGTAGGAAAATTTTAACTACAAATGCACTCACATTTTCTCTACTACAGCAATATGTTTGTTTTGACAGATTCAAAGTAAAATTATCGTTTGTACGAACAGAAAACTCTGTTTACGCTGAATGGCATTATGATTCAGAATTATTCTTAAGAGAAGATATTGAAAGGCTATCAGGACAATTTTTTACTTTATTAGAAAGTGCAATCAATCGTCCTTATTCATTGCTCAGTGAATTAGAAATACTCAGTGAAAATGAACGTGAAAACCTATTACTTGAATTTAACAATACACAAACTAATTTAACAGAAAATAAGTGTTTTCATCACCTGTTTGTAGAACAAGTAGAACGCACACAAAATAACATTGCTGTTGTCTATAAAAATCAGCAACTTACCTACAAAGAATTAAATAATCGTGCTAATCAGCTAGCTCATTACCTACAAAAATTAGGTGTAAAACCAGATGTAATGGTAGGGATTTGTGTAGAGCGTTCGCCTTTAATCTTAATTGCACTTTTAGGCATATTAAAAGCTGGTGGTGCATACATACCAATTGACCCTAGCTATCCCTTAGAAAGAAAAGCTTTTATATTAAATGATTCTCAAATGCCAGTGCTGCTTACCCAACAGCATTTAATGGCAGATTTAGCAACAAATGAAACTAAAGTAATTTGTATTGATAGTGATTGGCAAACTATAAGTCAACACAAAATTGATAATCCAATTACTACAACAACCCCATTAAATTTAGCTTATGTTATTTATACTTCTGGTTCCACTGGTAAACCTAAAGGAACTTTAATCCCCCATCAAGGATTAGTTAATTACCTAACTTGGGCTACTCAAAGATATGCAGTAGAACAAGGAGTAGGAACTTTAGTCCACTCACCTCTCGGTTTTGATTTAACAATCACCAGTCTGTTATCACCTTTATTAGTAGGTCGCACAGCAGAATTACTATCAGAAGAACAAGGTATTGAAGCACTTTCTCAAGCTTTAAAGAAAAGCTCGAATTTAAGTTTGGTGAAAATAACCCCCGCGCACTTGGATTTGTTGAAACAACAGTTATCCAAAGAAGAGATAGCAAATAAAACGAAAGCTTTTATTATTGGTGGAGAAAACTTATTAGCTGAAAGTATTACTTTTTGGCAAAATGTAGCACCAGATACGATATTAGTCAATGAATATGGCCCTACAGAAACAGTGGTAGGTTGCTGTATTTATGAAGTTCCAGTGGGAAAACATACTTCAGGTTCCATACCCATTGGTAAGCCGATCGCTAATACTCAGTTGTATATTTTAGACCAATATTTGCAACCAGTACCAACAGGTGTAGCGGGTGAATTACACATTGGTGGAGTTGGGTTAGCTAGGGGTTATTTAAATCAACCTGAATTAACTGCACTAAAATTTATTCCCAATCCCTTTAGTAAACAAGCAGGCGATCGCCTTTACAAAACAGGTGATTTAGTTCGCTTTCTACCAAGTGGAGATATTGAGTATATCGGTAGAATTGATAACCAAATAAAAATCAGAGGTTTTCGTGTTGAATTAGGAGAAATTGAAGGAGTTATTAATCAACATCCATCAGTGTCTGCAAGTGTGGCGATCGTTCGAGGAGATAAACCAGAAAATCAAAATTTAATAGCTTATATAACTCTTCATCCAGATAAAACACTAACAATTTCTCAACTGCGGCGCTTCTTACAAAATAAATTGCTTGACCACATGATACCAACAGCGTTTATGATATTAGAAGCGTTTCCACTAACATCTAATGGCAAAGTAGACCGTCGAGCATTGCCAATGCCAGATGCTCTACGCCCAGAATTAGAAGTTACTTATGTGGTACCACAAACAGAAATAGAAAAAACAATCGCCTCTGTTTGGCAGAAAGCTTTGAATCTTAAAAAAATAGGCATTCATGATAATTTCTTTGAAATTGGCGGTCATTCATTACTTTTAGTTACGGTTCATAGCCAATTGCAGGAAATGTTGAATGCAGAACTATCAACCCTTGATTTGTTTAGATATCCCACCATCAATTCTTTAGCAGAGTATTTAAATTCATCTGCAAATCAAACCATAGCTTTACAGGAAACTGATATCCAAACTGAGAAAATTTCAGCTGGTAAAGCCCAACAAAGAAAACGTTTGCAAAAGCTGAAATCATCTGAAAATAATTAAGGAATTTATAAACCATGAATATTCCAAGTGAAACATATTCTAATAATGGTTCAGAAATCGCAATTATCGGATTAACAGGAAGATTCCCTGGTGCCAAAAATCTAGATGAATTTTGGCATAATCTCCAAAACGGTGTAGAATCAATTTCTTTTTTTAGTGACGAAGAATTGCTGGCATCAGGAGTAGAACCAGAACTTCTTAATAATCCAAATTATGTCAAAGCCAATGCTGTTTTAGAAGATGCAGAACTTTTTGATGCTGCCTTTTTTGGCTTTAATCCTAGAGATGCACAAATGACCGATCCTCAACACCGGATTTTTTTAGAGTGTGCTTGGGAAGCATTGGAAAACGCAGGGTATAATTCTGAAACCTATAATGGTTCCATAGGTGTTTTCGCTGGTTCTAACTTAAGCGGTTATTTACTAAATATTTATTTTAATCAAAATATTAGAAATTCAATAGACGAACATCAACTAACAATTGCTGCCGATAAAGATTACCTGGCTACACGTACTTCTTACAAACTGAATTTAACTGGCCCTAGTTATGCAGTTCAAACAGCTTGCTCAACTTCATTAGTAGCAGTACATTTAGCCTGTCAAAGTTTGCTCAATGGTGAATGTGATATTGCTTTAGTTGGCGGCGTTTCTATCGGCGCATCCAGAAAAGCTGGCTATTTATATAAAGAAGGAGGTATTAAATCTCCTGACGGACATTGCCGTGCTTTTGATGCTAAAGCACAGGGAACTGTGAGTGGAGAAGGTGTAGGAATTGTTGTTTTAAAAAGATTAGAAGATACTTTAAATGATGGAGATTTGATTCATGCCGTGATTAAAGGTTCTGCTATCAATAATGACGGTTCCAACAAAGTTAGCTACACAGCACCCCGGATAGAAGGTCAAGCTAAAGTTATCAAAATGGCTCACATTGTTGCAGAAGTAGAACCAGAAACAATCACTTATATTGAAGCTCACGGAACGGGAACTTCCTTAGGAGATCCCATTGAAATTGCTGCACTAACCCAAGCGTTTCAAAGCAGTACAAAAGAGAAAATTTTCTGTGCAATTGGTTCTCTAAAAACAAATATTGGGCACTTAGATGCAGCCGCTGGTGTTGCAGGTTTAATTAAAACAGTTTTAGCTCTCAAACACAAACAAATTCCTCCCAGCTTGCATTTTGAGAAACCAAATCCCCAAATTGATTTTGCCAACAGTCCTTTTTATGTAAACAATAAACTGTCTGATTGGAAAACAGACAAATATCCCAGACGTGCAGGAGTTAGTTCTTTTGGTATTGGCGGCACTAATGCCCATGTAATATTAGAAGAAGCTCCAGTTTCTGCAACTAAAGAAAGTGTTTCTCGTCCCTGGCAGTTGTTAGCTATCTCTGCCAAAACTCCAACAGCTTTGGAATCTGCTACAAGTAATCTTGCTAATTATTTAGTACAGCATCCTCAGATAAATCTTGCTGATGTAGCTTATACTTTGCAAGTGGGTCGCCGGAATTTTAATCATCGCCGAGTGTTGTTGTGTAAAGACATTTCCGATGCGATAAAAACACTAACAACACCAAATCATCAAGGAATTTTAAACAATTTTTCAGAAACCCGTAACCATTCAATTGTGTTTATGTTTCCCGGACAGGGAGCGCAGTATGTAAATATGGGACGGGAATTATATGAAACGGAAGCTATTTTTCGGCAACAAGTTGATGATTGCTGTGAATTATTAAGACCATATTTAAAGTTAAATCTCAAAGATATACTTTACCCTGCAACATTAGAAACTACAGAAGAAAAACTCCAACAAACTTCCTTAACACAACCCGCATTATTTGTAATTGAATATGCCCTGGCTAAACTTTGGATGGCGTGGGGTGTGCATCCACAAGCAATGATTGGTCACAGCATCGGCGAATATGTAGCGGCTTGTATTTCTGGTGTTTTTTCTTTAGAAGAAGCACTGATTTTAGTCGCAGTTCGCGGACAATTAATGCAACAACTCGAATCTGGGTCGATGCTTTCTGTTTCGATTTCTGCTGAAGAAATACAACCAATGTTGGGTTCAGAACTTTCTTTAGCAGCTAGCAATGCACCATCTCTTTGTGTGGTTTCTGGGACTAAAAATGCCATAGAAACATTACAAAATAAATTGACTGAGCAAGGTATAGATTGTCGTCGTTTGCATACATCTCATGCTTTTCATTCCCAAATGATGGAGCCGATTTTAGAGCCATTTTTGCAACATGTTAAAAAAGTAAATTTGAAACCACCTCAAATTCCTTTTGTTTCTAATGTTACCGGAACTTGGATGACAGCAGAGCAAGCAACCGATCCTGACTACTATGCTCAACATTTACGGCAAGCGGTATTGTTTAATGAAGGAATCGCCGCACTGTTGCAACAACCAGAAAGAATACTTTTAGAAGTCGGCCCAGGACGCACATTAACTACCCTAGCCAAACGACAGTTAGCTTCACAAACTATGGTGCTAACTTCCTTGCGGCATCCCCAAGAACAAGTTTCTGATGTGGTATTTTTGCTTAATATTCTCTCTCGTCTTTGGCTATCAGGATTATCAATAAATTGGGCAGGATTTTATGTTCACGAACAACGCAGACATATTCCTTTGCCTACCTATCCTTTTGAACATCAACGTTATTGGATTGAGGCTAATTCTGAAACTGCGTTATCAACAATATCGCCAAAATTATTAGCTAAAAAACCAAATATTGCCGATTGGTTTTATATTCCAATATGGAAACAATCTACACCGATTAAATTGTTACAAGCAATTGAAAATAATACCTGCTGGTTAATTTTTATCGATGATTATGGAATTGGAAGCGCCGTTGTAAAACAACTCGAAAAGCAAAGCCAAAATGTTATTAAAGTTAGGAGTGCAGATAAATTTACTCAGATAGACAAATATACATATATTATTAATCCCCAGCAAAAAAATGATTATGACACTTTGTTAGAAGTACTGCAAAAACAGAGTTTGATGCCAAATGCGATCGCTCATTTTTGGAGCATTACACCAAATGACACTTTACCCACTTTTGAAAAGTATCAAAATCTGAGCTTTTGGAGTTTGTTGTATTTAATGCAGGCATTAGGAAAGCTAAATATCAGCGATTCTCTGAAATTAAAGGTTGTAACTAATAATCTATATAATGTCATCGGTGATGAGAATTTATGCCCACAAAAGGCAACGATATTAGGAGCTTGTAAGGTAATTCCCAAGGAATATCCAAACATCGATTCCTCTCTTATTGATGTAGTCATTCCTGCGCCTAAAATTTCACCTACACAAAAATTTTTAGATTATCTGATTACAGAATTAACAACGCAGCAAACCGAAAATATAGTTGCCTATCGTGGATATCATCGCTGGATTCCAATCTTTGAAAATATCCGTCTAGATGAAAATATCCCAAGAAAAACTAAGTTAAAACAAGCAGGAGTTTACTTAATTACTGGTGGACTTGGCGGCATAGGTTTAGTGCTAGCGGAACATTTAGCGAAGACAGTACAAGCTAAATTAATTTTAATTGGTAGAAAGGGATTACCAAAGCGATCGCAATGGCAACAATGGCTAGAAACTCATGATACTCAAAATAGTGTTAGCCGCAAGATCGAAAAAATGCTGGCACTGGAAAAATTGGGGTCAGAAGTTGAGATTAAAAGTGCCGATGTCGCCAGCTACGAAGAAATGCACCTAGCTATTACTGAAGCTTTAGAAAAATTTGGTCAAATCAATGGTGTCATTCATGCAGCCGGTATTGCTGGCGGTGGCATGATTCAACTCAAAACAGAGGATATAGCAAACAGCGTCTTAGCACCAAAACTCAAGGGCACATTAGTTTTAGACGAAATTTTTAAATCAAAAAATATTACTTTAGATTTCTTGGTGCTTTGTTCATCCCAAAGCTCTATTTTGAGTGAATTTGGGCAGGTAGATTATTGCGCTGCTAATGCATTTCTCGACGTTTATGCAGATTATCGTACTTCTCAATGTGACCAATTTACAGTAGCAATCAACTGGGATACTTGGCAAGAAGTAGGGATGGCAGTAGAGGTAACACTACCGGAACAATTAAAGCTGCAACGTGAAGAAGAAATCAAAAAAGGAATATTACCTCAAGAAGGTGCTGAAGCTTTTAATCGCATTTTGTTAAGTAATTTATCTCGTGTTATTGTCTCAACCCAAGACTTTCAACAAGTAATTGAACAGAACAATTCTTTCAATTATCTAGACCAAGATTTAGGGCTTTTATCAGAGACATCAAAAATAAATTCTGCCCAACTCAGCCATCCCCGTCCAAACTTAGCCAATGCTTATGTTGCCCCTCGCAACGAAGTTGAGCAGATCCTTACTAATATTTGGCAACAATTTCTGGGAATTGAAAAAGTCGGGATTTATGACAACTTTTTTGAACTCGCAGGAGATTCTATTATTACAATTCAAATTGTTGCTAAGGCTAACCAATTAGGTTTAAAGCTAACTTCTCAGCAAATGTTTTTGCATCAAACTATTGCTGAATTAGTAACAGCAGCAGATTTAATTGAAACTAACCAAACTAAATATAATTCTGAAGATGGAGAAGTAAAAATCACACCAATTCAGCATGGTTTATTTGCTGAAAATCAGTCAAATATACATTCATTTAACCAGTTTTTACTACTAGAAATCAAACAAAAATGCAATCCCCAAATATTACAACAGGCGGTACAATATGTAATTGAATATCACGATGTATTTCATCTACATTTTATTCAAAAAAAATCTGGTTGGCAGCAAATTGAAACTCAAAATAATGATATAATGTTTTACGAGCATGTGAATTTATCTTCACTTTCAGAAAATGAACAAAAACATGCTTTTGAGTCAGCGATCGCACAACTAGAAAGTAGCTTCAATTTAAGTGAAAGTCCACTGGTAAAGGTTGCTTTTATTGAATTGCGATCGCCGCAAAATAGCTACTTACTAATTAGCATCAACCATCTTTTAGTAGATGCTGTTTCTTGGCAGATTTTGTTAGAAGATTTACAAATAGCTTACCAGCAACTCAGTCAAGACAAAGTAATACATTTATCCAATAAAACCGCTTCCTTCAAGCAGTGGTCGCAGTGTATCCAAGAGTATGCTCAGACATCAGAAATGATGCAGGAGCAAGACTACTGGTTAACAAAAGCCCAAACACCTTTTTGCAGCCTACCTGTTGACTATTCTGCAAATGAAAATACAGTAGCTAACGCTGACATTGTATCAATTTCTCTAGATAAAAAAGCAACTCAAATCTTATTAAACAATGTCAATAAGGCTTATAACACCCAAATAAACGATGTTTTATTAACAGCCTTAGTCCAAGCTTTTGCAAAATGGACAGGAGAACAGCAACTATGGGTAGATGTTCAAGACAATGGTCGAGATATCATCTTTAAAGATTTCAACGATGTATCCTTTTCTCGTACAGTTGGTTTATTAACAACTCGCTTTCCAGTGATTTTAGATATCACACAAGCTGACGATTTAGGAAGTACATTAATAAGAGTTAAAGAGTATTTACGTAGGGTTCCCAATAAAGGTATTGGATACGATATATTACGCTATGTCAGCAGCAATTCAGAAATAAATTCCCAGATCAAATATTTTCCCCAACCCCAGTTAAGTTTTAATTATTTAGGTAGTTTTGACTCTGTAATATCGCAGTCATCTTTATTTGACTTAACTACTCAGTCTTTCAAGCTCAGTCAAAATCCAAGTAAAAATAGAATTTATTTACTAGAAATTGACGGAATTATTCTTCAAGACCAACTGCAATTTAATTGGATTTATAGCACAGCAGTTCATCATCGAGCAACAATTGAAACTCTAGCCAGTAGTTTCATAGAAGCCATAAGAAGTATTATTGACCATTGTCAGTCTTTGTCAGCAGAAAAATATACACCTTCTGACTTTCCCAGAGCTAACTTGACTCAACAAGACTTAGATAAATTTCTGAAAAAAATTAATCGATTAGGTGAGAAAAAAGCACAATGAAAGTAGAAAATGTAGAGGATATCTATGAACTTACACCCGTACAAAAGGGGATGCTTTTCCACTGTTTGTATGCGAAAGAATCAGCATTATATTTCTTTCACCATACCTTAACTTTACACGGTTATCCAAATATAGAGGCTTTTGAACAAGCGTGGCAACAAGTAGTAGATAGACACACTATTTTGCGTACAGGATTTTATTGGGAAGACATTGATAATCCATTACAAGTTGTCTATAAACAAGTAAAAATTAGCTTAAATCAACATGATTGGCGTGGTGTTAAACCAGCAGAACAACAAGAGCGATTGCAAGCATTTATGGAGAGCGATCGCCAATTATGTTTTGACTTTTCACAACCGTGTTTAATGCGTCTATTTCTAATCCGCCTTGCTGATGATTGCTATGAATTTATTTGGAGCAATCACCATATAATTATAGATGGCTGGACAACTCCAATCATCTTAGAAGAATGCTTACAAATTTACGCAGCACTTTGTGAATCTCAAGAAGTTAACTTACCGCCAGCCCGCCCTTTTAGAAATTATATCGACTGGTTACAGCAACAAAACATAGCTAAAACCGAAAGTTATTGGCGTCAATCATTACAAGGAATAAAAGCACCAACTCCTCTAACTTATATAGAAAATAATCAATTACCTAACCAAAAAGAAAGGTATGATGAAGAGAAAATTCAATTATCAGAAGCAACTACAAAAGCGCTGCTATCTTTTGCTACCAAAAATCGTCTGACTCTTGCTACATTAGTTCATGGAATCTGGTCTATTTTGCTGGCTCGTTACACTTGTCGTGACAACATCATCTATGGATGCACTGTTACAGGAAGACCAGTAGATTTAGCCGAAGTAAATTCAATGGTTGGTATGTTTATAAATACCTTACCAATTAATGTCAAGTTAAATACTGACCAACAATTATTATCATGGCTACAAGATTTTCAAACCCAATTAGTAGAAGCACGTCATCATGAATATACTCCACTAACGCAAATTCAAGGCTGGAGTGAAGTTCCCCGAAATTTACCTTTGTTTGAAACAATAGTTGTGGTTGAGAATCTTCCAGTCAGTCAATTTGTTAGAGATTGGAAAGGAAATATAGAATTTGAACCGACTGGAACTTATTACAGAAACAACTATCCTTTGAATTTAGTTATCTATCCAGAATCGGAAATTATAGTAGCAATTTCTTATGATGCTTCTAGATTTGATATTGCTACAGTTACTGGGATAATTAGAGATTTTCAAATATTGCTACAAGAAATAATCAATAATCCTAATATCCCAATCAATAAATTATCACTTACGACGCCACAACAACAGCAAATATCAACAAATTTAGAAAAAGAAGCTTCATTTGATTGGGAATTAGCTGCAACATTTTAAAGGATTAAAGTATGATTGTTTCATCTGCAATAGAAAGAAGATATAAACTCTCAAGTGAAGAATTTAAAACAAATTATGTTGAACTAGGTAAGCCCGTCATAATTTCTGGCGTAGTTTCTCAGTGGGACGGATTTGATAAATGGTCTTTAAATTACTTCAAAAGTTTATCTCCCGATCTAAATATTTATGCCAAAAAATTTAGCAACAAGGAAATAGAAATATGTTGTTTGACAATGAAAAAATATATAGAATTAATAGAAAATTATGAAAAAGATCCTGAAAATCATCATCTACCACCATATTGTCATGACCTACCTTTATTTAGCTTAATACCTTCTTTAGTAGAAGATGCCCAACCATTTCCCTTTGAATATTTACCAAAATGGTATTGGTATAAGTGGTGGCGTTACTGCCAGTTTTTCTTAGGTTCTTCTAATAGTATTACACCGCTACATTTTGATTGCCTTCTAACTAACAATATTTTTTTTCAAATTGTCGGACGCAAACAATTTACCATCCTATTACCTGAGGACGCCAAATATTGTTATCGCCAAGGCTGGAGATGGTTTCTTGTGAATCCAGAAAATCCAGATTTGCATCAATATCCCGACTACAAAAATGCCCGACCGATTAAATTTATTGTCAACCCTGGAGAGATTTTATATATGCCTCCTGGAACACTCCATCATGTTAGGGGCTTAGATATGTCAATTTCTTTTAATATCGATTGGCATACTCAAAAAAGTTCGCTGAGTGCCCTAGCAGCTATTAAAAAAGGGATGCCAGTTCAAAATTTATACTATAACTGGTTGTTAACGATGGGCTTAGTATTTAAAGTACCTCCTCAGATAATTTTTAAATTTTATAAATCTTATCTCAATTATGTTTCTTGAAAAGTACACGCTCGGTTTGTAATTCAAATCCCAAAATCTCATGAATATATTTGAAAAGCGTGAATCCAATGTCAGAACTTATTGCCATAATTTTCCGGATATTTTTCATAGAGCTAAAGGTTCTATAATTTATTCGGAATCAGGAAAAGAATATATTGATTTTTTTGCTGGAGCAGGAGCTTTAAATTATGGGCATAACCATGACTATATCAAACAAAGAGTTATTTCATATTTAGATGCAGATGGCATTGCACACGGTCTAGATATGTATACTTGCGCTAAAGAAAAGTTTTTAGCGAAGTTTGATGAGGCAGTACTCAGTTCCAAAAAACTAGATTATCGCATTCAATTTTGCGGTCCTACAGGAACAAATGCAGTAGAAGCAGCTTTAAAGTTAGCCAGAAAAGTTAAACAAAGATCTGGTATATTCTCCTTCATGGGAGCGTATCATGGAATGACTTTGGGCAGCTTATCAATTAGTGGTAATATTGGAATTCGAGCAGGCGCAATTGGGACATCAAGTAATGTTACATTTATGCCTTATCCTTATGGATTCATGGAAAGTTTTGACACAATAGAATATATAGAATCAGTTTTAAATGATGTTAATTCTGGAATTGAAAAACCAGCAGCAATAATCTTTGAAACAGTGCAAGCAGAAGGTGGAGTTATTGTTGCTCCCATTGACTGGATGCAAAGATTAAGAAAGTTATGTGATGAGAATGATATTTTATTAATCTGCGATGATATTCAAGTAGGCTGTGGTCGAACTGGGTCTTTCTTTTCTTTTGAAAGAGCAGATATAGTTCCCGATATGGTAATACTCTCTAAATCAATTAGCGGGTATGGATTTCCCATGTCGCTATTATTAATTAAACCAGAGTTAGATATTTGGGAACCGGGCGAACATAATGGTACTTTTAGAGGTAATCAACTAGCATTTATCGGAGCAACAGCGGCTTTAGAGTATAGAGAAAGTTATGATTTTGAACAGGATGTGAAATCAAAAGAGCTTTTTTTGAAAAATTTTCTCACTCAAGAAATAGCATCAATTAGTGAAAAAATTGCCATTCGGGGAATTGGAATGATTTGGGGAATTGATGTCAAAAATTTTGGCGATCGCACTTTATCTCAGCGGATTACATCGCGTTGTTTTGAACTAGGATTAATTATTGAAAAAGCAGGTAGAAACGATAGCGTCATTAAAATTCTGCCACCTCTAATAATTGATATGTCTAGCTTGCAAAAGGGTTGTTCAATTATCAAATCAGCCTTTGATGATTGTATATCAAAATAGATTTACATACTAGTTAATTTGTTGACAAATTGATGATTGGGGAGAAATTATGGGTATACATTTACAATCGCGTGACACATTTTCTGAAAAAATCTATTGGATAAACAAACTGTCTGGAGAATTACCAGAAACAAATCTGATGCTGGATTATGTCAGACCTTTATTTCCTAGTGGTCAGAAAAAATCTCTAAGCTTTGATTTATCAAATGATTTATCTCAAGCAATCATTAAGCTTGCTAAAGGTTCTTATTTTTCAATTTACTTGATACTTCTATCTGCATTCAAGATATTACTGCCAAAATATACGCGAAATAACGATGTGATTATTGGCATACCAATATATGAAAAAATTAAAACAAATGACGTAAACAGCAAAGTAATTCCTTTGCGTACTCAAGTTACATCCCAGCTTTCGTTCCAAGATTTTGTTTTACAAGTCAAAGATGCTACCATAGCTGCTTACACTCATCAAAACTATGATTTTAATCAATTAATTAAATTATTAGAAATACCAACAACTCCTAATCGGTGTCCAATTTTTGACATTGTAGTTTTACTGGAAAATATTCATAGCACAAAGAATTTACATCAACTCAATAATGACATCACAATTTCTTTTAGAGTCAACGGAGAAAATATTAGTGCTGATATAGAATATAGCGAACATTTGTTTGAAGATGAAAATATTAAGTTGATGAGTAGTTATTACGTTAATGTCCTAGAAAACTGTCTGAGCAAAGTTAATGTTCAAATTTCTGATGTTGTTTTCTTGCAAGATTTTGATAAATATACGTTGTTAAAAACATTTAATAATAATAGCCAAGATTATCCAATATCTCAAACCATCAATGAATTATTTGAAAAGCAAGTATTCCAGACTCCAAACAACATAGCTGTAGTTCACGAACAAACCAAATTAACTTATCAAGAACTAAATCATCAAGCTAATCAGCTAGCTGGATTATTGCGAAAATTAGGAATTGCCCAAGGAGAGTTTGTAGGCATTTTTAAAGATCGAGATATTAATTTCTTGATTGCTATCCTGGCTATTTATAAGGCGGGTGGAGCTTATGTACCCATTGATAGTACTTACCCACCGAATCGAATTAAATATATGCTAGCTAATAGCGAAGTGAGATTTATATTCACAGATGATTCGTTATTAAATGTTTTATCAGACTTAGCAGCAGATTGTTCCCAGCTATCATCTATTATTTGTTTAGATAGCTTGATTAATGGCCAAAAATTGGTAGGCGATCGCGCCGAATTAAAGATATATAATAAATTAGATTTTGCACAATTATCTCATGATAATATAGAACCTATTAATGATGCTGCTGACCCAGCTTATATGCTCTATACTTCTGGGTCTACAGGATTACCAAAAGGAGCAATTGTCAGACATGATGGTGCAATTAATCATATTTATGCCCAATTCGATGAATTGCATCTGACTGAAGAATTTTGTTTTCTGCAAAGCGCTCCTTCTTCCACAGATATCTCCGTCTGGCAATTTTTAGCACCGCTTTTAATTGGTGGTAAAACAGTAATAGTAGATGTAGAAACCGTCGGAATTCCTGATAAATTATTTAAGGCACTGAAATTAGAAAAAATTACAGTTGTTGAATTAGTACCAGCATTATTTGGCGGCTTACTTGAATATACTTCGGGCTTAGGAATTTCCGAAAGAGAATTACCCGATTTGAAATGGATGATGGTTGTAGGAGAACCAGTATCAGTAGGTTGGGTAAACAAATGGCTTCAAATATATCCTGAAATCAAAATTGTTAACGCTTACGGCCCTACCGAAGCTGCTGATGATATTACTCAATTTATTGTTAATCAGCCTTTTGCTGAAAATCAGCGAACAGTACCAATTGGTAAACCATTAGCCAACTTGAATCTCTACATTCTTGATGAACAAATGCAATTATTACCTATTGGCGCTCCTGGAGAAATTTGTGTATCCGGAATTGGTGTCGGTCAAGGGTATTGGAAGAATGAAGAGAAAACTAATTTAAATTTTGTTCCTAATCCGTTTCCAGATCATAGGAAAAAATTACCACAAAACCGCCAGGATTTAATTTACAAAACTGGAGATTTAGGTAGATGGCTTCCTGATGGAAATCTGGAATTTCTGGGACGCATTGACCATCAAGTAAAAATTCGTGGTTTCAGAGTTGAACTTGGGGAAATCGAAACGTTTTTAAATCAGCATCCCAATGTACGTGAAAATGTAGTCATAGTTCAAGAAGATGAGCCAGGGAACTTACTAATTGTTGCCTATGTAGTTGCCAAAAAACAACCAATTCCTAGTATTAGCGAATTGCGTAATTTCTTAAAAGAAAAATTACCTGACCACATGTTACCTTCTGCCTTTGTGATGCTAGAAAATTTGCCCCTAGCACCTAGCGGAAAGTTAGACAGGAAAACTCTACCAAAACCAGATAATCTTCGCCCAGTACTAGAAACAGCTTACGTATTGCCGCGAAATGAAATGGAGCAGACAATTGTTGATATTTGGCAAAAAATTCTCAAGGTGGAGAAAGTCGGCATTCAAGATAACTTTTTTGACCTTGGTGGACATTCGCTCAATGTACTTCAGGTTTACAGCAAACTCCGGGAACTTTTTAAACCAGATTTGGCAATAACTGACTTGTTTAAATATCCAACAATCAGTTCTATATCTCGATATTTAAATCAAGAAGAAGATGATAGTTTTGAAAATCAAAGTCATGACTTGAACGAACAGCTAGAAGCTGGCAAAGCCAGATTAAAGCAACGTTTTTTACAAAAAAGACAACAGAATGTTTAACAGCAAACGGTCAAATTAATTATGGCAGATTCAGAATATTTCAATAATACAACTGGTCTGGAAATAGCTATTATTGGCATGAGTGGCTGTTTTCCAGAAGCTCAAAATATCGAGCAATTTTGGCAAAATCTCCGAGACGGAGTAGAGTCGATTCATAGATTTACTGACCAAGAATTAAAAGACTTAGGTGTAGATACAGCTTTACTAAATGACCCAAATTATGTAAAAGCAGAAGGTCTAGTCGAAGATATAGATTTGTTTGATGCTTCATTCTTCGACTTTAGCCCTAGAGAAGCTGAAGTTATGGACCCTTCACTACGTTTTTTCTTAGAACATTCATGGAAAGCCCTTGAGAACGCTGGTTATAGTTCACAGATATATAAAAAACCTATTGGAGTTTATGCTGGTACAAGTTTTGGCAGTTATTTACTTAATATTTATTCTAATTATGAACTCATAGCATCTGTAGGCGATAAGCAAATAGAAAAAGCAACTTCTCCAGATTATGTTACTACACTTGTTTCCTACAAATTAAATTTGCAAGGGCCAAGTTATGCGGTTCAAACTACTTGTTCAAGCTCATTGGTTGCTGTACATTTAGCTTGTCAAAGTTTGCTGAGTGGTGAGTGTGATATTGCTTTAGCAGGAGGAGTTTCCATATCAACAGCAGACGGTTATTTATATCAAGAAGGGGGAATTGAATCTCCTGATGGACATTGCCGTGCTTTTGATGCTAAGGCTGCGGGAACCGTCAAAGGAAGAGGTTTGGGGCTTGTAGTTTTGAAACGATTAGAAGAAGCGATCGCAGATGGAGATTGCATCCATGCTATTATCAAAGGCTCTGCTATTAATAATGACGGCTCAGATAAAGTTAGCTACACTGCACCCAGCGTCAATGGGCAAGCAAAGGTAATTCGAGCAGCTCAAGTGATGGCTGAAATCGAACCCGATACTATTAGCTACATTGAAGCACATGGAACCGGAACTTCATTAGGTGACCCCGTTGAAATTGCGGCGTTAACACAAGCTTTTCGTACTAAAACTCAGAAAAAAGGATTTTGTGGCATTGGTTCTGTAAAAACCAATATTGGGCATTTAGATGCAACTGCCGGTGTCGCAGGTTTAATTAAAACTGCTTTAGCTTTAAAACATAAACAAATTCCTGCAAGTTTGAACTTTGAAGCACCATCACCCCAAATTGATTTTGCTAACAGTCCTTTTTATGTGAATAATCAATTATCAGAGTGGAAAACAAACGGCACTCCTCGCCGTGCGGGTGTTAGTTCCTTTGGTTTCGGTGGAACAAATGCCCATATAATTTTAGAAGAAGCTCCCATTATTAAATCCTCTAATCCTTCTCGACCTTGGCAATTATTATTACTTTCAGCTAAGACCAATACAGCATTAGAAACTGCTACAGAAAATCTGGTTAATCATCTACAAAAACATCCAGATTTAAATCTTGCCGATGCTGCTCATACTTTGCAGGTGGGTCGCTGGACTTTCAATCATCGCCGAATGGTAGTTTCCCAAAACCAAGAAGATGCAATTAGCGCATTGCAAGACCCTCAAAGAACTTTCACTTATTATCAAGAACCTTGTAATCGTTCGGTTGTATTTATGTTTTCCGGACAAGGTTCGCAATATGTAAATATGGGTCGAGAATTATATGAAAATGAAAACGTATTCAGAGAACAAGTTGATTACTGCTGCCAACTACTAAAGCCCCACTTGGAAATAGACCTGCGTACAGTTCTTTATCCCAGCGAAAAAGAAGTTTTAGAAGCAACACAAAAATTGCAACAAACAGCAATTACCCAACCAGCATTGTTTGTAATTGAATATGCTATGGCTAAGTTGTGGATGGCTTGGGGCGTAAATCCTGAAGTGATGATTGGCCACAGTATCGGAGAGTATGTAGCTGCCACGATAGCAGAAGTTTTCACTTTAGAAGATGTCTTAGCCATAGTAGCAATGCGAGGAAAATTTATGCAAGAATTACCTAGCGGTGCTATGCTTTCGGTTCAGCTTCCAGAAGATAAAATACAACAATTTTTAGAAAAAGAAATCTCTTTAGCTGCGATTAATGCACCTTCTTCTTCTGTAGTGTCTGGTTCTGAAGCAGCAATAGATAAATTCCAAGAAAAGCTAGAAAAAATAGGTGTAAATTGTAGGCGTTTACATACATCTCACGCCTTTCATTCTGAAATGATGTCACCCATTATTGAGACTTTTATTGATTCATTAGAAGCAATAAAATTTAGTCCTCCCAAAATTCCATTTATATCCAATGTTAGTGGAACTTGGATTACTACAAACGAGGCAATAGATCCTAAATACTGGGCAAGGCATTTAAGGCAACCAGTACGTTTTAATTTAGGAATTGCTGAGTTGCTCAAACAACCAGAACGAATATTATTAGAAGTTGGGCCGGGGCGGACGCTAAGTAGTTTGGCTAAACAACATCAAGCAGATGCAATAACATTAACATCTATACGGCATCCGCAAGAGCAACAATCAGATATAAGATTTTTACTTAATACCTTGGGTAGGCTTTGGTTAGTAGGAATTCAAATTGATTGGTCTGGTTTTTATGCAAACGAAAAGCGTCGTCGCGTACCCTTACCTACTTATCCGTTTGAGCGCCAGCGTTATTGGCTTGAGGTAAATCGAAATGCGACCTTGGCAATGATGTCGCCCAAAACTTCAGAGAAAAAGCCAGATATTGCTGACTGGTTTTATGTTCCTCGCTGGAAAGAATCGACACCGGTTGAGCTTTTTCAAGAAGAAAAATTACTACAAGAAAAGTTACGTTGGTTAATTTTTGTTGATAACTATGGAGTCGGACAAGAGATTGCTGAACGACTCCAACAACAAAATCAAGATGTGATTTTTGTGAGATTGGGAGATCAATTTGCTCAACTTGATGACTGTAATTATGTAATTAATCCTCAACACAGAGATGACTATGACAGCTTAATTAAAATACTGCAAAAACAGAATTGCATTAGTCAAGCTATAGTGCATCTTTGGAGCATTACTCCTAACGATGTTTTACCGAGTTATGAGCTAGAACCAGAAATACAATATCAGTTTTTTGAAGAGTGTCAAAATCTCGGTTTTGATAGTCTACTTTTTCTAGCACAAGCCTTAGCAAAACAGAATATCATTGACCCAATAAAGTTAATGGTTGTCACCAGTAATCTACATGATGTCACTGGTAGCGAGAATTTATGTCCTGACAAAGCAACTATATTAGGCCCATGCAATGTAATTCCACAAGAATATCTCAACATAACTTGCTGTTGCTTTGATATCATACTTCCGGACTCTAAAACTAAGCCATCACCAACATTAATAGACTCGCTATTTACAGAATTTACATCACCAATAACCGACAATTTAATTGCTTATCGTGGCAATCATCGCTGGATTAAAACTTATGAAGCTATACATTTAGATGAAAGTATTATCAGCAAAACCAAATTGAGAAAAGGGGGAGTTTATCTCATCACTGGTGGCCTTGGTCGCATTGGTTTAGCAATGTCAGAATACTTAGCAAAAACAGTGCAAGCTAAGTTAATTTTAATCGGCAGAAAAGCCATACCAGAAAGACATAAATGGTCTGAATGGCTACTAACTCATGATGAATCTAATGAAGTTAGTCAAAAGCTAAAAAAAGTTATCAAACTTGAAGAATTAGGTGCGGAGGTTGAAGCGATTAGTGCTGATGTAGCTAACGAACAACAAATCCAAAAAGCTATAGAGTTAGCTAAACAACGCTTTGGTGAAATTCATGGCGTCATTCACACAGCAGGAATTAACGACGATGCATATTACACTATTGAAGAAAGTTCTAAAACTCAAAGTCAAGCACAATTTTGTCCAAAAGTATATGGACTATTTGTTTTAGAAAAAGTTTTGCAAGGTCAAAAGTTAGATTTTTGTTTATTCACATCCTCCTCATCATCTGTTTTAGGAGGTTTAGGATTAACTTCTTATTCTGCTGCTAACATTTTTATGGATGCCTATGCTCACAAGCACAATCAAACAAATTTGTTTCCTTGTATTAGTGTGAACTGGGATACTTGGCAATCTCAAGAAGATGATATCCAAGACTTAACTGTGGGGGTAGCGTTAGAAAAATTACGCATGACATGGAAGGAAGGTATAGATGTTTTTAGTCGTGTATTATCGCTCACTAAAACTCCTCAAATTGTTGTTTCTGCGGGAGAATTACAACCCAGAATTGAGCAATGGATAAAACGACAATTTTTACAAAATCGTGGGGATAGTTTATCACTGCATTCTAGAGGAAATTTACAAAACGAGTATGTTCCAGCTAGTAATAAGGTAGAGGAAATAGTTGCGACAACTTGGCAGAAAGTACTAGGAATTGAAAAGATTGGTATTTATGATAACTTCTTTGATTTGGGAGGTAGCTCTTTAATTGGTGTTGAGGTTATCTCTCAATTACAAAAGGAATTAAATACCCATATTCCGATCATCAGCATTTATGAAAGACCAACTATCAGTTCCCTTGCCGAATTTTTGACTAGCGATGAAGAAGTTGTTTCGCAAAAAGATTCTTACCGTACTCAAGTCAGGTCTGCTTCAATTAAGCGTCGCAAAGAAGCTAGACAAAATCATCGAAGAACGTCAATATGAAACGAACCGCAAAGAGCGCAAAGTAAGAAATAAAAGAAATTAGCAGTAAAGCAAGTAATCAGCAGGATTTATTCGGGAGTATAAAATGGCATTAAGTCAGCAAAGACAAGAAAAAACTCAGCAAAATTTCTTTTTGGAAAATGAGCTAACACCACACTATGCAGTTGCAAATGAAGTGATGCAATTATTTGCACCATCTAATAGCTTAGTCTCTACGGAAGCTAAGATGGCTGTTGAAACTGATGTGTTGATTGATAATTTTTTAAATGCTGTTAATACTAATTCTGATATTGAATTTAATTCGTTAATAGAAACTTTTGCTGATAGTCAAGTTCCCACTAATCCTGCTGATTTTGATAGCTACCTGGAATATTTAGCAAATAATCTTATTAATCATTCAATACATACATCTTCACCCCGATTTATAGGTCACATGACCTCTGCGCTGCCCTGTTTTGTACGACCTCTGGCAAAACTGATGACAGCAATGAACCAGAATGTTGTCAAAATAGAAACAGCCAAAGCTTTTAGCCCATATGAGCGTCAAGCTTTGGCAATGATTCATAGGTTAATTTATAATTTTTCTGATGAATTTTATAGCGAACATGTCCAAAATAGTCAAAGTACTTTAGGCATATTAGTTTCTGGAGGTACCGCAGCAAACATCATTGCATTATGGTGCGCTCGGAATAAATCTTTGGGTGCAAAAAATAGTTTTCCAGGTGTGGAAAAGTCAGGTTTAGCAGCAGCTTTAGATTACTATGGTTATCAAGGTGCTGTGGTCATTGGCTCTGAATTGATGCATTATTCTTTTGAAAAGGCAGCAGATTTATTAGGCATAGGTACGCATGGTTTGATTAAAATTCCTACTAATGGAAATAACCAAGTGGACTTATCAGCTTTACGTCAGGCTGTTGCAGATTGTCAGTCCAAAAATTTGCATATTATTGCGATCGCTGGCGTTGCCGGTACTACAGATTCTGGTAATATAGACTCACTTGTAGATATAGCTGATATCGCCGCAGCTGCAAATGTTCATTTTCATGTAGATGCAGCTTGGGGCGGGCCTCTAATATTTTCCGAACAACATCGACAAAAACTTTTTGGTATTGAACGCGCTGATTCAGTCACAATTGATGGGCATAAACAGCTGTATTTACCTATGGGTATTGGCATGGTATTTATGCGCGAACCACACCTAGCTTTATCGATTGAAAAAAATGCTAGCTACACCATGCGTAAAGGTTCATTCGATTTAGGAAAACGTGCTTTAGAAGGTTCTCGTCCCGGTATGGCATTATTTTTACATGCTGGACTACATCTGATAGGTTTGAAAGGTTATGAATTTTTGATTGATGCAGGAATTGAGAAGACACAATATATGGCCGATTGTATCAATTCTATGCCGGAATTTGAGTTACTATCGGAACCTGATATCAATCTCCTTCTTTATCGTTATATTCCGCAGTCTTTAAGAGAAGTTGCAGTGAAAAAGCAATTAACAGAAAGCGAGAATCAACAAATTAATATATTTAATGAGCGTCTGCAAAAAAGTCAGCGTCAAGCTGGTCGTAGTTTTATTTCGCGGACAATAAAAAGAATTAGTTGTTTAGAGAAAGAAATTTCTGTAACTGCGTTGCGTGCGGTAATTGCTAATCCGTTGACGACTAAAGATGATATTGATGCGGTTTTAAATGACCAAATTCAAATTGCTTTGGATTTGGAGATATTAGATTGTTGAAGATAATTTTTCAGGCAAAGGCGCAAAGACGCAAAGGAAATCAAAGGTAGTTTTTCTATGAATAACTCTCAAGAATTTGAAAATTTTGATGACAACGATGAAATAGCTATTATTGGCATAACTGGCAGGTTTCCAGGGGCAAATAACGTTGATAAATTTTGGGAAAATTTGCGAGATGGAGTAGAATCAATTTCGCAGTTTACAGATGAAGAACTGCTAGCTGCGGGTGTAGATGCGACCTTGCTAAATGACCCAAATTATGTGAAAGCAGGCAGCATAATAGAAGGTATCGAGTTATTTGATGCTGCATTTTTTGGATATACTCCCAGAGAAGCTGAAATCACAGACCCGCAGCATCGTTTGTTTTTAGAGTCTGCCTGGGAAGCTTTAGAATCTGCGGGCTATGATTCGGAATATTATAAAGGTAAGATTGGGGTTTATGCTGGTGTCACTAACAGTAATTATTTATTTACAAATTTAGCTTCTAATAAAGAAATTATCGAGTCGGTAGATGCTTTAAATATTTTTATTGGTAATGAAAAAGATAACTTAAGTACGCAAACTTCTTACAAATTAAATCTTACTGGCCCAAGTATAAATGTTCAAAATAACTGCTCTACATCATTAATAGCTGTACACTTAGCCTGTCAAAGTTTACTCAACGGAGAAAGTGATATAGCTTTGGCTGGTGGTGTTTCCATAGCCAAGTTACCCCAAAAATCTGGCTATCACTATCAAGAGGGAGTTCTGCATTCTCCTGACGGACATTGCCGGACTTTTGATGCTAACGCTAAAGGAACAGTGTTTGGGGATGGTTTAGGAATTGTTGTTTTAAAAAGATTGGACGATGCTATTGCTGATGGTGACTTTATTCATGCTGTAATTAAAGGTTCGGCTATCAATAATGATGGTTCTTTAAAAGTTGGTTTTACAGCACCTAGTGTTAATGGTCAAAGAGAAGTAATTTTAGAAGCACTGGCTTTGGCTGGTGTTGAAGCCGATACTATTTCTTATATTGAAGCTCATGGAACTGCAACTCCCTTGGGAGATCCCATTGAAATTAAGGCTCTCACACAAGCTTTTCGTGCTAGCACAAATCAAAAAAGTTTCTGCGCTATTGGTTCAGTCAAAACCAATATTGGACATCTGGATACAGCAGCAGGTGTCACAGGTTTAATTAAAACAATCTTGGCATTAAAACATCAACAAATACCCCCTAGTTTACACTTTGAAAAACCAAATCCAGAGATAGATTTTGCTAACAGTCCCTTCTATGTCAACACCAAATTATCAGAGTGGAAAACTAACGGGTTACCTCGTCGAGCAGGTGTCAGTTCTTTTGGTGTTGGCGGAACTAACGCCCATGTAATATTAGAAGAAGCTCCAGTAATTGAAGAATCTAATGCTTCTCGTCCTTGGCAATTAATATTATTATCAGCCAAAACTAGCACGGCTTTAGAAACTGCCACCACAAATTTAGCCACTTATCTCCAACAACATCCCAATATTAACTTAGCTGATGTAGCTTACACTCTACAATTAGGTCGTCGAGCTTTTGATTATCGACGTGTGGTAGTTTGTCAAGACTTGAATGACGCAGTTAAATTACTGCAAAATCACGATCAAAAACGGGTTTTTAACTATCATTTTCAACCAATTCGTTGCCCTGTTATCTTTATGTTTTCAGGACAAGTATCGAATATCAGCCGAGAACTATATGAAGTTGAAACAACATATCAGAAATATATAGATAATTGCGCCGAAATTTTACAATCTCATCTTGGTTTTGATATCCACGATTTACTGTTTTCAAGCTCAGATAAAATTGCCTCAGCTAACCTGACTGACGTAGTATTATTTGTAATTGAGTATGCCCTGGCTGAGTTACTGATGTCATGGGGCGTAGTACCAGAAGCGATGATTGGTGAGGGTATTGGTGAATATGTTGCAGCTGCGATCGCAGGTGTATTTTCCTTAGAAGATGCCTTAGCAATTGTAGCAAATAAGGGAAAAAAAGTTAAACTCAACCCACCACGCATTCGCTTTATTTCCAATGTTACAGGTAGTTGGATTACAGACGCACAAGCCACAAATCCCAACTATTGGAGCCAAAATTTGCAACAAAGTGTGAAATTTTCTGATAGTATATCTCAACTGTTAAAGGAGTTTGAAGGTGTTTTTCTAGAGGTAGGGACTGGACAAAATTTAAGCACATTAACTAAAGAACATTTAGATATCAATGGCAAACAACATGTGCTGAGTTGTTTACCTCAAAATCAACAATCAGATGTCAGCTTTTTGTTGCAAACATTAGGTCAATTGTGGCTTTTTGGTGTCAATATAGATTGGTCAGAATTTTATAGCGAAGAACAGCGTCATCGTTTACCTTTACCTACCTATCCTTTTGAACGACAAAGGTATTGGATTGATGCGAAAAAGCCAGGAGAAGATAATAATCACAGTTCAGCATCACTAGTTAAAAAATCTGATATAGCCGACTGGTTTTATATTCCTTTTTGGAAGCCTTCTTTACCTCCAGTACAAGATAAGCAAGAATTAGTAACTGATAAATCTTGCACTTTGGTATTTTTAGATGAGTGCGGCTTGGGTATTAATTTAGTCAAAAAACTAGAAAAACAAAACCAAGATGTAATTACGGTAAAAGTAGGTGATAACTTTCATATATTAGGTGAATTTGAATATACTATCAATCCTGAAAAACATCATGATTATGATGTTTTATTTGAAGAATTAATCAGACAAAATAAGTTACCAAAAAAGATACTTCATTTCTGGAATGTTACACCTGTTATTAACCAAGAATTAGAAGCAGCCCAAATAAAAGGATTTTATAGTTTATTATTTATTGCCCAAGCTTTAGGAAGACGAGAAACTACTAATGATTTTGAAATCACAGTTTTTTCTAACAACCTACAGCCAGTTACAGGAACTGAAACACTTTGTCCAGAAAAAGCGACTTTGCTTGGACCAGTGAAAGTTATTTCTCAAGAATATGCAAATATTAATTGCCGTAGTATTGATGTTATTCTTCCTCCCAATGGTAGTTGGCAAGAAGAAAAACTGATAGAAAGTTTACTCGCAGAACTAACGATTAATGATTCTCAAAAGTTAATTGCTTATCGAGGTGTAAATCGTTGGGTGCAGAGTTTTGAGCCAGTGCGTTTTGAGAAAACTAAAATTGAAAAGCCTCGATTACGAGAAAAAGGAGTCTATTTAATTACAGGTGGACTTGGAGGTATTGGACTTGTTTTGGCAGAATATTTAGCGCGGACTGTACAAGCAAAATTACTGTTAATAGGACGTTCTGCTTTACCCAACAAAAAAGAGTGGTTACAATGGCTATCTACTCACGATCAAACTGATAGTATTAGTTGTAAAATTCGCAAAGTTCAAGAACTTGAAAACTTGGGTGCAGAAGTTTTGGCGATCGCTGCTGATGTCAGCAACACAGAACACATGCAAAGTGCGATCGCTCAAGCTCAACAACAATTTGGTCAACTCAATGGTGTGATCCACGCCGCCGGAATCCCTGGAGGCGGTGCAATTCAGCGAAAAACCAGAGAAGAAGCAGAAAAAATTCTGGCTCCCAAGGTCAAAGGAACAATAGTTATTGATGCAATTCTCAAAAATGTTGAGTTAGATTTCTTTATTTTAGCTTCATCAAATAGCTCAATCGTAGCTGAATTTGGACAAGTAGATTATTGTGCCGCAAATGCTTTTCTTGATGCTTATGCCTCAAAACAAGACCGATTTATTACAAGCATTAATTGGGATACTTGGCAAGAAGTTGGGATGGCAGTAAACACAGAATTACCCCAACGGCTCCAAGAATTGCGCCTAGAAAATCTTCAGCAAGGTATATTACCCCATGAAGGTGTAGACGTATTTCTCCGTATTTTAGAACATACAATACCTCAAGTTGTAATATCTACCTCTGACTTATTGAATGTATTCAAACATTACAATTCTGACAACCAAACACCAGGGCTAGATTTCTTAGAAACTGTCAATTCATCAAAAGTAAAATATCCCAGACCTGAACTCAGTAACGATTACGTTGCACCGCGAAATCAAAACGAGCAAAAGCTAGTTGATATTTGGCAAGAAGTTATTGGAATTGAAAGAATAGGAATTTATGATAACTTCTTTGAGCTTGGTGGTGATTCCCTCATAGGTATTCAACTTATTAACATCTTAAATAAACAATTTGATTCAAATCTTTCTGTTGCCAAGCTGTATGAATGTCCAAATATCAGTTCTATGGCGAATATTTTTCATCCTGCTGAAGAATCCGAACAAAATAGTTTTGAACAACGGCTAAGTAGAGGACAAAGAAGAAGACAGATAAAAATGCAAACTCACTAAAACACAAAGTTAATTTATCTGGTTAAGAAAGTCATGGAAGAATCAACAGTAAATCTAGATATAGCAATAGTGGGAATGTCAGGTCGTTTCCCTGGTGCAAACAATATCGATGAATTTTGGCAAAATATCCAAAATAAAGTTGAGTCTATTTCATTTTTATCGAATCATGACTTAGTAGATTTAAATCTGGACGCAGAAGTTTTAAACGACCCAAATTATGTTAAAGCCGCACCTATATTACCAGATATCGAACATTTTGATGCTAGATTCTTTGGTTACACTCCCAAGGAAGCAGAACTAATTGACCCCCAACATCGCCTATTCATAGAATGTGCTTGGGAAGCTCTTGAAAATGCTGGATACGACCCAGAAACATACAATGGTTTGATTGGAGTTTATGGTGGTGTTAGCACAAATACTTATTTTTTTAATAACATATATAACAACGTTAATTCCAGGGTTATTGCTAACAACTATACTTTTAATAAAGATTTTTTAACGACAAATGTCTCATATAAATTAAATTTAAAAGGCCCAAGTATAGGAGTCCAAACTTACTGTTCTACTTCATTAGTTGCCTTACACTTAGCTTGCAAAAGTCTACTTGATGAAGAGTGTGATATTGCATTAGCTGGTGGCGTTACAATTATCGTTCCCCAAAAGTCTGGTTATTACTATGAACAGGATGGAATTTTATCTCCTGATGGTCATTGTAGAGCCTTCGATGCTAAAGCACAGGGTACTGTTTTTGGCAGTGGATTGGGAATAGTTGTCTTAAAAAGATTAAACGATGCCATAGCAAATAAAGATTATATTCATGCAATTGTTAAAGGTTCAGCAATCAACAATGATGGCTCTTTAAAAGTTAGCTACACCGCACCTAGTGTAAATGGTCAGGCTGAAGTTATTGTAGAAGCTTTGGCAAATGCTGGCATTGATGCCGATGATATTTCTTATATAGAAACTCATGGAACTGGAACCGCCGCTGGAGATCCAGTGGAAATTGCGGCATTGACTAAGGCTTTTCGTGCTTTTACATCAAGAAATAACTTCTGTGCTATCGGTTCAGTCAAACCAAATATCGGACATTTAGATATAGCTGCTGGCATAGCAAGTTTAATTAAAACTGTACAAGCATTAAAATATAAACAAATTCCTCCCAGCATCAATTTTGAAGTTCCAAATCCTGAAATTAATTTTGAAAATAGTCCTTTTTACGTTAATACTAAACTAACTGATTGGAAAACTAACAATACTCCTCGGAGAGCAGGAATTAGTTCTTTAGGGTTTGGTGGAACTAATGCCCATGTAATTCTCGAAGAAGCACCGGAAGTTGTTTTTTCTGATAAATCTAGACCTTGGCAATTAATCTTATTATCAGCCAAAACTAGCACGGCTTTAGAAAGTGCAACTGAGAATTTGTTAGCATATTTCAAACAAAATTCAGAGATAAATTTAGCTAATGTTGCTCATACTTTACAAGTAGGTCGTAGAGCTTTCAACCATCGCCGGATTTTCGTGTGTCAAAATGTTCAAGATGCTGTCAATGTCTTAGAAACACAGCAGCAAGAACGGACTTTTACTGTATATCAGGAGCATAGAGAACAGCCTGTCATTTTCATGTTTTCTGGGCAGGGATCGCAGTATGCAAACATGGGTCGAGAACTCTACGAAGTCGAAGCAACGTTTCGCAGACATGTTGATACTTGCGCCGAGATTTTGCAACCCCACCTGGGTCTTGATATCCGTGATTTGCTGTTTCCAAAATCAGAAGAAATTACCGCAGCTAACGAAAAACTACAACAAACAGCCTTCACCCAGCCAGCATTATTTGTAATTGAGTACGCCTTGGCTAAGTTATTGATGTCATGGGGTGTGATACCTGCGGCGATGATTGGTCACAGCATTGGGGAATATGTTGCAGCTGCGATCGCATCTGTATTTTCCCTTGAAGATGCCCTATTCATTGTGGCAAAAAGGGGACAACTGATGCAGCAGTTACCGCCGGGGAACATGCTAGCAATTAGGCTTCCAGAAAAAGAAGTGCGATCGCTAATTTCCAACTCTGTAGAAATCGCCGCGATTAACAGCCGAACTTCATGCGTAGTCTCTGGAACCAAAGAAGCGATCGCCACACTAAAAAATCAATTATCCTCTCAAGAAATTGAAAGTCGTTTGTTGCATACATCCCATGCATTCCATTCTCAAATGATGTCGCCAATCTTAGAAGAATTTGGGCGATCGTTCCAAAAAATTAAACTAAATCCACCACGCATATCCTTTATTTCCAATGTAACTGGTACTTGGATTACAGACGCACAAGCCACAAATCCTGATTATTGGAGCCAACATTTACGAAAAACTGTGAAATTTTCCGATGGTATATCTCAACTATTAAACCAGTTTGAAGGTGTTTTTTTAGAAGTAGGAGCCGGACGAACTTTAAGCACATTAACCAAACAACATTTAGATATCAATGCTAAACAAAATGTACTGACTTCTTTACCTCATGTACAAGACCAAAAATCCGATGTCAGCTTTTTATTACAAACATTAGGTAAGTTGTGGCTTTTTGGTGTAAATATAGATTGGTCAGGATTTTATACCCACGAACAGCGTCATCGTTTACCATTACCTACTTATCCCTTTGAACGACAAAGATACTGGATCGATCCTAAATTTTCATCTGCTTCTTTAAATAGTAAATTAACAACATTAGATTTCAGCCAAGAGCCAAAATCCTTACAAGAAATAGGCATTACTCCAGCAGAAGCCATAGAAGTATTTCAAAGAATATTATCTCTAGAACAACCAACTAAAATTGTTGTTTCTACAGTGGATAATCAAGCTGGGCAAAATTATGTATTTCACCTTGATTATTTAGAAAATTCCAAATCTGCTAACCAATTAGATTCATCCCCAAGCTATTCCAGACCACAACTGAGCAATTCATATCTTGCACCAACAAATGAATTAGAGAAACAAATTACAGAAATCTGGCAAGAGGTACTGGGAATTGCAGAAGTTGGTATTCATGACAACTTTTATGAATTAGGAGGAGACTCTCTCATTGCAACTCAATTAGTTTCTCGATTGCGGGCAAAATTTCCTATAGATTTACCACTGCGTGACCTTTTATCCCAAGCCATGATACCAGCCAAACAAGCAGAAATCATCGAGCAACTTCTGTTAGAAAAAATAGAAGAATTATCCGAAGAAGAAGTAGAAACTCTTTTAGCTAACAAATAAATCTTTCACTCTTTTCTCCGCGTCCTCTGCGCTTCTGCGGTTCGTTATTTCATTCAAAACCTTCATTCACCAACAGGAAAAATAGTCTATGTCTCTACTAAACACTCTTCCCAATTATGAACCCATCGCTCGCTTACAGAACGAATTCAAAAATACACCCGAAGATTTACTAAAAGGCATAATACCTGCTTTAGAGCAAATATTATTATCACAACTTCCTGCGGGAACCCATATTCTTGAACTTGGTTGTGGTTCTGGATATTTAGCGCAACAGCTTAATATTAGAGGATATAAAGTCACTGGAATTGATGCTTCCCAAGGTCTGTTAAACTATGCTAGAAAAAACGCACCTGAAACCGAATTTATCCTGAACGATATACGTCAATTTGATTCACCACCCATCTTTGATGCAGCTTTAGCAAATGATGTTCTGCATTTCATCCAAAACAATGAAGATTTAAAAACGGTATTCAAAAACGTATATGCCGCACTTAAAGATGGTGGTATATTTGTATTCAACATACCAATAACAGACTGGCTACATGAAGCTGCTCAGAACAACAACTTTAATATTATCAATATTAACGATGAATGCTCATTAATAGAATTATTTTACTACAAACCCGAAGAAAGACTCTGGGAAATTAAAGTCACAGGATTTGAATTGATAGATAAAAACTGGGAGCGTTCAGACACCGTTTGGTTAAGAAAAGATCACTTTCTAGAAGAAGTTGAATCAGCTTTAAAAGATGCCGGCTTCACAGAATTTAATTACTATAACACCAGAGACTTTGGCGAAAGTGAAGACATAGCTTGCTTTGTTTGTCAAAAAGCTTCTCTTAATACAGGGAGTGGGGAGTAGGCAATAGGGAGTGGGGGAAGAAAATTTCTCCTCTTCCTCCTCTCTGCGCCTCTGCGTCTCTGCGTGCAATAAAACATCTTTTACCTCTTATTAAATATAAGCAATGGATAAACATCATTCTAATTTATCACCAGCCAGAAAAGCCCTCTTAGAAAAATGGAAAGGAGGTAAATTTCAAGCTGATACTATTCCCAAACGTCAAATATCTCAAAATATTCCCTTATCTTTTTCCCAACAAAGACTATGGTTTATTGACCAACTTTACCACGGGAGTTCCTTCTACAACATTCCCATCGCGTTTCATATCAAAGGACAATTAAATATTACCGCACTTGGGCAAAGTCTAAATGAAATCCTCAAGCGTCACGAAATTTGGCGCACAACATTTAAACTTGTAAATGGAGAGCCTATACAAGAAATTGCAGGGAATTTAACTTGGGAATTACCTATTATTAATTTTGAGCATTTGTCTGATACCAATTGGGAATTTAAAGTTAAAGAAATTGTAGCCAAAGAAGCAGCAAAACCGTTTAATTTAGCTAAAGAACTTTTAGTCAGAGCAACTTTATTATGCTTAAGTGAAGAAGAACACGTTTTGCTTGTGACCATGCACCACATTATTACCGATGGATGGTCTTGTGGTGTGTTTTTGCGGGAGTTGTCAACCTTGTATGCAGCTTTCTCAACAAATCAGCCTTCTCCTTTACCTGAACTTCCAATTCAGTATGCAGATTTCGCAATTTGGCAACGCGATCGCATTCAAGGAGAATTCCTCGCCACCAAGTTAAAATATTGGAAGCAACAACTAAGCGGCGACCTTCCTGTACTCCAATTACCCACAGACCGTCCCCGACCCACTGTCACAACTTTTGCTGGCGCTAAGCAATATTTTACACTGTCCACAACATTAACTAATGCACTCAAACAATTAAGCAAGCAACAAGATGCAACTTTATTTATGAGCTTGTTGGCAGCTTTTAACATATTATTATATCGCTACACACACGAAGAAGATATCTTGATTGGCTCTCCAATTGCCAACCGCAACCGAGCCGAATTAGAAGGAATGTTGGGTTTATTTGTTAATACTTTAGTATTACGTAATAACCTCAGTGGAAATCCGACCTTCTCTGAACTTCTACATAGAATTCGTCAGGTAACTCTTGATGCTTATGCACATCAAGACTTGCCTTTTGAAATCCTTGTAGAAGAATTGCAACCCGAACGCGACTTAAGCCGAAATCCACTTTATGAAGTCATGTTCGTCCTCCAAAATACTCCAACATCTGTGCAAGAAGTATCTGGATTAACCTTGCGTAACTTAGACTTTGATAGCGGTACATCTCAATTAGATATTTTCTTATCAATGTTTGAATCACAAGAGGGTTTAACAGGATGTTTAGAGTACAACACAGATATTTTTAATGACACAACTATTACTCAATTTATTAACAACTTCCAAACTTTATTAGCAAATATCATTGCTAATCCAGAGCAGCGTATATGTGAGCTATCTTTACTAACATCTGCTCAACAACAGCAATTGTTATTTAACTTAAATCAAACTAGTGCAGAATATCAAGATGTATCTCTCAATCAACTATTTGCACACCAAGTTGAACTAACGCCTGATTCCATAGCTTTAATTCATCAGTCTGAGCAACTAACTTATCGTCAACTTAATCATCAAGTTAATCAACTGGCAAATTATTTACAAAAACAAGGCGTAACAAAAGAAACACTCGTTGCTTTATGTCTGGAACGCTCTATAGACATGGTAGTGGGAATTTTAGCCATTCTCAAAGCTGGCGGTGCATACATTCCCTTAGATCCAAATTATCCAGTTGAGCGTTTAAATTTTATGCTCTCGGATTCTCAAGCATCTATATTAATTAGCCATCAAGAAATATTAGAAAAACTATCATTATCTTCGCCTAAAATTGTTTGCCTGGATATCCAGAAAACCGAAATTGCTCAACAAAGCTCAGAAAATCCCATTAACATTTCAAAACCCGATAATCTCGCTTATATTATCTACACTTCTGGCTCAACTGGAACACCTAAAGGCGTGCTTGGCACTCATCGCGGTACAGTAAATGGCTTACACTGGCTATGGAAAACTTATCCCTTCACCCCGGAAGAAGTTTGTTGTCAGAAAACAGCTATCAGCTTTGTAGATTCTGTTTGGGAAATTTTTGCTCCCTTACTTCAAGGAATTCCTACAGTAATTATCAGTAATGCAACTCTACTAGATTCGCAGTTATTTATAGAAGCTTTAGCGCATCACAAAGTTACTCGGATTATAGTTGTACCTTCATTACTACGTTTACTTCTAGATAATTATCATCACCTGATTCAGAAATTATCACAACTAAAACTCTGGATAACTAGCGGCGAAAAACTATCTATTAACTTAGCTAAAAATTTCCGAGAATTAATGCCATTGGCAAAATTAATCAATCTTTATGGTTCATCTGAGGTTTCCGCCAACGCCACTTACTACGACACCAGTTTGTTACAAAATGAAGCAAACACTGTTCCTATCGGTCGTCCTATCGACAATACTCAAATTTATGTGTCGAATGACAAGTTACAACCAACACCTGTAGGAGTTGTAGGCGAACTTTATATTAGTGGTGACGGCTTAGCAAGGGGATATTTACATCGTCCTGAATTAACTCAAGAAAGATTTATTGATAACCCCTTTACTCCAGGAACAAAGCTTTACAAAACAGGCGATTTAGTGCGTTATCTGTCGGATGGTAATTTGGAATACTTGGGTCGTCATGATGAACAAGTAAAAATCAGAGGTTTTCGAGTAGAATTAGGTGAAATTGCCACTGTTATTACACAACATCCAGATGTGCAAGATTCTGTTGTAGTTGTGGTTAATGATGCTGAAGAAAATCAGCGTTTGGTTGCATATATTGTCACAGAGAAACAGGATATAGCTACACAACTGTTGCCATATTTGCAACAGAAATTACCTAATTATATGCTACCGTCTGCTTTTGTAGTATTGGATGCACTACCACTTACACCTAATGGCAAAGTAGATAAACGTTCTCTTACCATAGATGAAATTATTCGACCAAATACTACTAAAACCTTCATTGCTCCTCGGAATTTTACAGAATTATCATTAGTAAAACTTTGGCAAAATCTCTTAAAAACTAGCCCCATTGGGGTAACAGATAACTTCTTTAACTTGGGTGGTCACTCATTTTTAGCTGTACGCTTAATGGCTCAAATTCAAGATAGATTTGGTCATAATCTTACCTTATCTACTCTTTTTGAAAATCCCACAATTGAGAAACTAGCTGCAATTGTTAGTCAGCCATTCCGCGAGAGTTCTGATTCTCCTGTGGTAGCAATTAACTCTTCTGGTTCCAAGATACCTTTCTTTTGTATACATGGCGCTGGCGGAGGTATTAATCATTATATTAATTTATCCCGGAGGCTTGGTGAAGATTATCGATTTTATGCTTTAGAACATAATCCCGACACAGAAGAACCTGAAATTTTATCGGTAGAAGAAACAGCAAATTACTATCTCCAAGAAATTCGTAAAATACAACCAAATGGCCCTTATTTTTTAGGTGGTCATTGTTACGGTGGTGTACTTGCTTTTGAAATGGCACAGCAATTACAAAAACAAGGTGAAACAGTAGATTTGTTAGTTGTAATCGATGCCATACTTTCAGAAACACGCATTGAATCTACAAAGGATGATGATGCCAAGTTTTTACTCCGCATGGCTGAATCTATGAAGACCGATAATAATATAGATTTTTCACTTTCTTTTGAAGAACTTCGAGATTTATCACTCAAGGAGCAACTTGATTTGATTAATCAAAAAGCAAACTTCGCTTTTACGGAGACAGAAATTAAAGACTTTATTCGATATTACAAACTCTTCAAGGTTCATGTCCAAGCAATGCGAGATTATGTACCACTCTTTTATCCTGATTCCCTAACTCTCTTTCGAGCCAAGGAAGAGATTATTCATGATTTTGAAAGTCCGGAATTTCATACTGATGACCCTTTACTAGGTTGGGGTAAATGTTCTCATCAACCTATTAAAGTTATAGAAGTTCCTGGGGATCATTTTTCAATTTTCATTGAACCTCATATTCAGGAATTAGCTAAAAATTTGAGAATTTGTATCGATAATGCTATGTGCAATCTAAATAATGGGAGTAAAAGAAACTGATGAAACTACCCCCAGGCCCGAAAACACCATTTTGGATGTTAGGTCTACAATTCGAGTCTAATCCTTTTGCTTATTTGGATGCTATTTCCCAACGTTATGGCGATATCGTCACTCTCATGTCTGGTTCTACACCAATTGTTTATATTAGCAATCCTTTAGGTATAAAAGAGATTTTTACAAATACCAAAGAAATTATAGCGAGGGGTTCATTAAACGAAGAGTTTGCCTTTATTACAGGAAATCAAGGAGTTCTACAACTTGATGGTTTAATTCACAAAAATCGGCGCAAACTTTTAATGCAAGCTTTTCATGGAGCGCGGATGCAAGCTTGTGGAAAAGGTATCTGTGAAATCACAGAAAAAATGATGAATAAACAAGTGGTTGGAAAACCTTTTGTTGCATATCCGGTAATTGAAGATATTACTTTTAAAGTGGGTATAGAACGGGTAATTGGTTTGCATGAAGGAGAGCGCTATCACAAAATTAAACATTTATTTGCATCTTTGCTCAAACTCGATAGACAATCTCTAATAGTAAAAATTCTTAGCAATATTTTCCTAGAAAAAGATTTAGGTCGATGGAGTCCACAGGGATATCTTCTTCATCTGCGGCGAGAACTTTTTCAATTACTATCTAATGAGGTTGAAGAACGTCGCCAGCAAGCAGATTTTTCATCCACTGATATACTTGGAGATTTGCTACTTGCTCGTGATGAAACAGGTGAATCATTAAGCAATGAAGAGGTGCGCGACCTTTTAATATCACCTATATTTGCATCTGGTGATGCTTCTGGAACTGCTATTAGTTGGGCTTTATATTGGATTCATCATTTAAAAGATGTTCGAGAAAAATTACTCGCAGAACTTGATAGTCTTGGTCAAAACCCAGACCCAATGAGTATTGTTGCACTACCATATTTAAATGCTGTTTGTTATGAAATTTTGCGAATTTACCCAACTCAATTGTTTACATTTCCCAGGTTGGTAGAATCAACCGTTGAAATTATGGGCTACGAATTGCATCCTGGTACAATACTGATTGGTAATATTTATTCGACCCATCAACGTGAAGATTTATATCCAAATCCAAAAAAATTTCAGCCAGAACGTTTTTTAGAAAAACAATTTTCTCCATACGAATTTTTGCCATTTGGCGGCGGTTCTCGCGTGTGTATTGGTGCGAATTTTGCTTTATTTGAAATGAAGCTCATATTAGCAACAATTCTTTCACACTATCAATTAGAGTTAGTTAGTAAACGTCCAGAACGTCCCAAATTTGCAGGTTTGATTTGTTCCCCTGCAAGTGGTGTGAAAATGGTCATGGGTAGTCGCCGTCAAAAAGAAGCAGAGGGAAAAAAAGATCGCCCACTTTCTTGTGAAGTATGAACCAACTTTAATATTTTAAGACTTAGGTAAAAATAGCCAACTTCGCTTAATTTCTCGAACCGCCAAGACGCCAAGAACGCCAAGAGTTGGTAGAGTTTGCGTAAGTCCTAATCTTAAGACTTAGGTAAAAACCTTTCTAATTCTCATTTCCACCAAAGTTTTGTTGATATAGATCAGATTTTTAACTTAACTTTTTTCATGCATAAAAATACATTTCATTTGGGAGAAAATCGATATGAATCAGAGTCATAAAGGTGCAGTCGTCATCACAGGAACATCCACAGGTTTAGGTCGAGCAACTGCGCTTTCACTAGCCAAACAAGGATATCGGGTTTTTGCTGGAGTTCGCACCGAGAAAGATGCACAGTCACTAAAACATGATGCATCTGGTGATTTAATACCTATTATTATGGACATCACCAAAGCCGAAGAAATTAAATCTGCTACTGAATTTGTTTCGCTAGCAGTTGGCGATGAAGGATTATTCGCTTTAATTAATAACGCAGTTGTAGCAGTAGATGGGCCTTTGGAATGTATTCCCATAGATGAAGTTAGATTTAATTTTGAAGTCAATGTTGTTGGTCAAATTGCCGTTACACAAGCATTTTTACCATTAATCCGAAAAGCTAAAGGTCGCATCATTAATATCAGCGCAATTTGTGGCAGATTAGCTCTACCTTATAGAAGTCTTTTATCTGCTTCCAAATTTGCGATCGAAGCAATTACAGATTCTTTACGAATGGAATTATATTCCAATGGTGTTGAAGTTATTTCTATTTTACCAGCAGGAATAATCACCCCAGAACAGGCTGACAAAGTAGAAGTTAGTTATCAACAAATGTTAGCAAATATGTCTCCGGAAGTTAAAGCGATATATGGCAAAAATTACCAAATATATATGCAAGGTGCAGTAGGGGATAATCGCAATGCAGGTTTACCACCTGAAAAAGTCGCAAATACAATTTTGCAAGCTTTGGAAGCTCGTAAACCTAAAAGACAATATTTTGTTGTGCAATCATCATGGTATCTTACCCTGTATGCTTTGTTTAAAAGATTAGTGCCGCATCAATATTTTTATGATAATTTTTATCAGGATATGCGAAAAGGAATGGGATTAGATTAATGGAGCAGAATTCAGAATTCAGAATCCAGAATCCAGAATCCAGAATTTAGAATTCAGAATTAAAATAGGCTTTTTGGGCAGTAGTCTGTTTCATTAATTTTGCTGGGTTGTGGATGTTCAGATCCCCGACTTCTTTAAGAAGTCGGGGATCTATAAGCCCTCATAACTAAGATGGTGACTGGGCAGAAGTTTAACTCAGCCAAAGAAATGGAGTTATATCAGGTTCGATTAAACACTTATGATATCTGTAGGTTGGGTTGAACGGCAGTGAAACCCAACA
>JAVRBV020000020.1:0-27006 GCA_034531095.2 Nostoc sp. CreGUA01
CTCCTCGTGTGTTTAAGTGTTTTCTCTAAATACTCTGCGCTTTCGCTAATTTCCATTTTTAGCTGACGTGCCATTTTTTTGTTATCTAACCTAGACTCTTAACTCTCTATTCTATGCAACCTCAATGTAAATTGATATTACATCCCATTATAATATGGTTTAATTAAAACTAATATTACCAGAAATCAATTAAAGAATAAAGCATTTTTTCAAAAAAATCAGATGTCAAGATACAGTAAATTTAAACGAAAGTGAACTACACAATCGAAGTTTCAAACCCCAGTCTCAAGCCTATTTGACTTCTGAATTCTGTTAGCGGTAGCGGGGCGTTTAGCCCATTCTGACTCCTGAATTCTGCTAGATAACGCTAACCGTAGCTTCACGGTGACAAATGTAGTACTAGTGAAGGTTAAAATATAAAAAACTATTTTAGAATCCAAGATGCCACAAGAGGCGAATATCGATGATGTGCAGGAGCCAATAACCAACGCTCCACCGGAAGTACGGCAAATTA
The DNA here is from genome assembly GCA_034531095.2 of Nostoc sp. CreGUA01. Taxonomy (GTDB): domain Bacteria; phylum Cyanobacteriota; class Cyanobacteriia; order Cyanobacteriales; family Nostocaceae; genus Nostoc. Next base: position 515 of record JAVRBV020000020.1, read on the forward strand.
TTGAGCGAGTGTGGAAACTGGAAAAAAGTCGGCTAGATCGGAAAAGCAAAGGGCATATTAACGATGATATTCTAGATATTATCAAGGAAGCAGTGCAATGAAGCTGACTTCAATTAAGCTGTGCAATTTTCGCTCGTTTTATGGTATAACGCCAGAGATGAATCTCGCTGGAGGAGATATTCACAACACGACGATTATTCATGGTAATAACGGTGCTGGAAAAACAAGTCTGTTGAATGCATTTACGTGGGTGTTATATGAGAAATTTAGTGCGGCATTTGCATCAACAGAACAGTTAGTAAATAAAAGAGCGATCGCCGAAGCCGAAAGAGGGCAAACTATAGAATGTTGGGTAGAAGTTGGTTGGGAACATGATGTCACCCGCTACCGAGTTAAACGTTCCTGTCGGGTTTACAAAAACGCTAGCGAAATCGAAGCAGGTAAAACTCAATTAACAATGTGGGTGAGTGGCGACGATGGTAAATGGAATTTACCAACTCAGCCACCAGAAGATATTATTAATCAGATTTTACCTGCTAGTTTACATCAATACTTTTTCTTTGACGGCGAACGAATTGAAGAGATAGTCCGTTCTGATAAAAAAGCAGAAATCGCCGAAGCGACAAAGATTTTTTTAGGCGTAGAAATCATCGAACGTTCAATTACACATTTGAAGGGAGCTAAAAAAAGTTTAGAAACCGAATTAACAGCTATAGGTGATGCGGAAACTAAACAACTTTTACGGCAGCAAGAAAAGTTAGAACGTGAAATTGATAGTATCACCAAACGGCAAGCTGAAATTCAACAAGAATTAGAATATCAACAAACCTTCAAAAAAGAGACAAGTAACCGATTACGAGAACTCAGTGCAGCCAAAGAACTGCAAGAAAGACGGCAAAATTTAGAATCACAAAAAGAAGCAAACCGCGAAGAACTGAGAAAAACGAGAGAAGCATTAAAAAAAGTCATTTCGGCGCGGGGTTATACAGTTTTGCTATCAGACATCACAACCCAATATCGGAAAATTGTTGATGATTTGAAGCAACGAGGTGAGTTAACTTCGGGAATTTCGCGGGAATTTATCAATGAATTACTCAAATCTAAACGTTGCATTTGTGGTGCAGATTTAAATGCAGGAAGTCATTCTCATACAAATGTAGAAATTTGGTTAGAAAGAGCAGGTTCATCGACAGTAGAAGAAACTGCAATTCGGATGACTGCTCAAGTAGATGAAATTGATAAGCAAGCAATAGTGTTTTGGGAAGAAGTTGACCGAGAACAAGTTAGAATTGAACAGTTAAGGCAGACGATATCACAAATTGAAAGTGAATTAGATAGTATTCAAGAAAGATTACGCAAAGATGCTAACGAAGAAATTAGCAGTTTGCAAAAACGCCTAGACGGAATTGAAACAAAAATTGATGAATTAAATCGAGAGCAAGGTGCAAATCAGCAGCGAATTGCTCAACTGAAAATAGAAATTGATGCTTTGAGCAAACAAATCGCCAAGCAAAAATTCAATGAAGCCAAGCAAGTTTTAGCACAGCGACGCATTAACGCTACTCAAGATGCGATTGAACGGTTAACAGAGGTCAAAAATCGTCAAGAAAAACAATTTCGTCTGCAACTAGAAAAGCGAGTCCAAGAAATATTTACAGAGATTTCTGTTACACCATATATTCCGAAAATCAGCGATAAATATGAATTGACGCTGGTAGAAAATACAGCCGGCATAGAAGCGCCAGTCGCAGCTTCCACTGGGCAAAATCAAATTCTGAGTTTATCCTTTATTGCCAGTATCATTGATAGAGTGCGGGAGTGGAGCGAGAAGCGAAAAATGATGATGCTTCCCGATAGTAGTACCTTCCCAATTGTCATGGATTCGCCATTTGGAAGCTTAGATGAAATTTCACGGCGACACATTGCTAGCACAATTCCGAAATTAGCCAATCAGTTAGTAGTGTTAGTCACAAAAACTCAATGGCGAGGTGAAGTTGAAGAAGAAATAGCAGAGAAAATTGGTAGGGAATATGTGCTGACTTATTATTCTTCTAAACCAGATTGCGAGCAAGATTATATTGAATTGGGTGGCGAAAGATATCCTTTAGTTCGGCAAAGCCCCAATGAATTTGAGTATACCGAGATTATTGAAGTGGAACGCGATCGCTAATTGAAAATTAACGAACCGCAGAGGCACGGAGGGCACAGAGAAAACTGTTGTTTCTTGGTACAACAGTTTTTTCTGTGCATAAAGTTACTACCCAAAAAAGTTAAAGTTGAAAAAGCAACCTTTGATAAGAGATATGGTTATGATTGCTAATTCAAACCGAAAGTATATGTCTCCCCAAGAATACTTGGAATGGGAAGAAAGGCAAGATATCAAATACGAATACATTAATGGCGAAGTCTTCGCCATGACTGGGGGTACTATTCCCCATACTAGTATTGCTCTAAACTTGGCATCAGCATTAAAAAGTCACCTTCGGGGAAGCCCATGTCGCGCCTTTATGGCAGATGCAAAAGTAGCTGTAACTGAGAACGGGCCGTTTCACTACCCGGATGTTGTAGTGAGTTGTGATGAACGAGATAGAGAAGCTATTCAATTTATTCAGTATCCTTGTCTAATTGTCGAAGTCCTCTCTCCGAGTACAGAAGCTTACGACAGAGGCAAAAAATTTATGCAGTATCGCCGCATCGAAACTTTACAAGAATATGTTCTGATTGACGCTGAAAAGATTAGTTTAGATTGCTTCCGGCTAAATGATAGAGGAATTTGGGAGTTACATCCCTATGAAGAGGGGAATGAAGTTCATTTAACCAGTGTTGATTTTCGCTTTCCCATATCTTTAGTTTATGAAGATGTGCAGTTTCCAATCTAAGTTTTGGAGAAATGAAGCCTAAATTAATTGCCCAGTAACAAACGCTTAACACAAGTACAATTATATTTAACATAATTTGTCGCTTTGTGTGGGCGATCGCTATCATCATGAGCAGAGCCAAAATTCTCGACCCAGCCGAGAGTTATACCTTCGCCAGCTATGCCGAATTAGCCTACGATAGCGCCGATATCTTAGCTGAATTTGGTGTTACTCTCAACAATAGTTCACTCCAACTGCCACAAAAGTTACCAATAGATCCCGAACCACTGAGAACAGAACTACAAGAAAATCTCACCTTGGTAGATCCTGTTTCCGAAATGGCTAGACGCGAAGCACTGATATTTCCCATTCTCAAAACAGTTTGCAAGTTCATTCAAGCACCACTCAAAATTGAATATCCCGTGCGAGTCAGCAATTGGCTTAAAGGCAGTTTTGATTATTTCATTTCTACACCGCAAAATTTATTAGTAATTGAAGCTAAAAATGCAGATTTAGCAAGAGGTTTTACCCAATTAGCAGTAGAATTAATTGCCCTTGACCAATGGACTGACTCAACAGTTCCAATGCTTTATGGTACGGTCACAACAGGGGATACCTGGAAATTTGGAATTTTTCATCGTCAAGAAAAAATAATTGACAAAGATATCAATACATACGCCGTTCCTAGCGATTTGAATTTAGTACTTTCTGCTCTCTTTGGTATTGGTTTGAGCTAGGTGAGGTGTTTTAAGAGAAGATGTTGCATTTTGACTGAAAGTGCGAAAATAGAAGCATAAATTAGCTGGAATTTTCAGGATTTAGTTTATGGGAATTAAGGAATTATTACTACCATTTCGGGAAGAGATATTAAAAATTGCCGCTAAATATGGTGCGTATAACGTGCGAGTATTTGGTTCAGTTGCTAGAGGAGAAGCAAGACCTGATAGTGATGTAGATTTTTTGGTAGAACTTGAACCAGGACGTAATTTGTTAGACCGTATTGCTTTAATGCAAGATTTAGAGGAGTTGCTAAACCGTAAAGTTGATGTAGCCAAGCCTAATAATTTACATGAATTAATTAGAGAGAAAGTGTTAAGTGAAGCTGTAACACTATGAGAGATGAAAAGCGTTATTTACTGGATATTGCAGAATGTATTGAGAGAATATAAGAATACACCCGTGATGGTAGAGACGCTTTTATCCAAACAAAAATGATTCAGGATGCTGTGGTCAGAAATTTTGAGATTATTGGTAAAGCAACTAAAAGAATATCTCAGAATTTAAGGCAAAGTTATCCTGATGTGCAATGGAAGCGTATAGCTGGATTTAGAGATGTGCTAATTCACGACTATCTACGAGTCTATTATGATGATGTTTGGGGAATTATTGAGCGTGATTTACCAGCTTTGAAAGCAAATATTCAGATGATTTTAAAAGATTTAGGTATGTAGCGCAAAAAGCCTGTAGGCATAGCTTATAGCTTTCGGTTAATATAGCTACACAGTAGATATTAAAGTCAATGGCTGAAACTGGCAGAATCAGGGTTGCTAAAGATAAAGCTCAATTGGTGAAGGATTTAACATCCTCAGATGGTGGAACAGGGCCTTTTCAAACTTTTGCTGATGCGATCGTCTTTGCAGCAGCTTTGGGCGCAAAGCATAAAAAGCGCGTACCTTTGGGAGAAATTTCTAAAAGAGAGCCATCGCCAATCAGGTTAGAGTATTTCGCCACAATGGGACATGATGTCTTAATTAAATTACTTGGAATTACAGAAACTCAGGATATCAATATCTTATCTCTTGACGAAGAACAATATGAAACTCAACGTCACCATATATTTGAAGAATATGCTAATGGTGGACTAGAAATCTTACAAAATGAATTGCGAGGAGCAGTAGATTATTCAGAAAGATTATTATTGATTATGAGTCTTGAGAGAGATAAACAAGAGGATGGAGAAGAGGAATTTGACTTAAGCAAATTCCTTTCTTGATTTAGTTCATGTAGAAAAGGATTAATCTATATCCATTCCAGTCTGATTTTTACTATCTTCACTGCATCAGCCACAGCATTTGCAGCGGTAGATAACTTATAAGGCTTCTCTGGATTTTTAGGTTTGGGGTCTATCCTAACTATATTATCTTTCCAAAGAGAGTTTTCTCTTGACCAATCTATTTGTGAAAGTTGCGATACTTGCTCTTCATTAAAATAACTTCCTTCTCGATTGTAAGTATCGAATAATAAACGTCCTAAAACCTCTAGCCCAACACTGACACCTAGAAGACAGTCTTCTTTAAATGCAGCGACTTCATCTTCGGTTAATTCTTCGACATTTGTATCAAAGATATACTCTGTATTGCTGCATTCTGAGAAAAATTTATTTAGGCAAACAACTAAAGCGTCTGATGCTTCATAAACATCATAATCTCGAAGCTGATGACTTGGATCGTTGGTAAAAACACAACTTACAAATCTAGCTATATAATTAGTTGTATAAATCAGCTTTTGTTTAGTAGCGGGAGACGATTTAATCTTTTCTGTTTTACCTTGAAACATTGGCACTCTTTGTATTAATTCTTTAGTAATGCCAACTCGACCTGAAAATTCTCCGAATGATAATAACAAAGATTTATCTAATTGCCTTGTTTGTGCCATGTCTCTAAAATCTGTCTGACATTGGCGAAAATCCCCTTCTAATACCAGCGTAATTGGAAAATCATCATCACTAATTAAGTTACTTTCAGGGCTTTCTATTAATTCGTGAATTGCACGCTTCCGATGTTGTCCGTCAGTAATATCTAACTTGACTCCACGACGAATAACAACTAGACAAATACCTCTACCTAACTCAATAACTGTTATATCTTTTGGATCTACATTTGCAGTCAGAGTTCCTACAATCCAAGGTTTATCTTTTTTGGCACGTTCAACTACATATTGCTTAATTTCTTCTGCATGACCTTTTACCTCTGGGCGATTTTTGCCAGAATCCGGATTGTTACCAGTAGAAGGTTTAGCTTGGAGAAGACCAGAAAAGTCACTTGCTGGTACGTTGATTTGCAGCATAGTCCGCTTCCCATGCTTAAAAATTAATCCTGGGTAGCAGCGATCGCGGTGATATTTCGAGAAGAATGGCTCAATAAAGCCGCTAAACTGAGCTTTGACTTCAGGAGGGACAATATTATTAGTATCCTCGTTTATTGGAGCCATATAAATACTTGTACTGATTGGTAGACGTTAGCAAATATAATACGCAGATGTTGTAAACTGTAGCATCAGTAGAAACCACAGCGAAAATTTATAGCTAACTCTACTAATTGAGAATAGATGGAAGTCCTACCTCTTTTGGTTCAACAAATTTTCCATCAAAGCCTATTGTTTGATTTTCAACTGTTCTCCCATCAGCTAAAGCTTTGCGAAGTTCAGCACGTTCTATCTGCTCCTCAATTCCGCCCAAGATGTAAATTAGTAACTTTGCTGCTAGTTCTCTTCCAGCAACCTGTACCCGCTTTTTATTTGGGTCATACAAAACACCGTACCAAAGAGATTGCGGAAATTCCATACCACTAAAACCGCCTTCTCGATCGAACTTCCGCAACTTTTTAAAGATACTTGTTAAAGAGAAACCTTTTTTAAAAACCAAAAATCCAACAGCTTGAGCTAATGCAACTTGAGCAACCGGACGGAAAAGCATATTTCCTTCGCCGCCATCCTTTTCAAAACTGAAGCGTCGTAAAACTGGTGTATCTTCGTGTTCTAAAATTTTATAACTAGGAAGAGTAGCTAAATTATCGAATAGCTGTTTAAATTCCTCAATTCCCTGCTCAAGTTCCTCATTCTCTGGACGCATAGGAATTAGACCTTTTTCTAAAGGTTTCCAATGAGGAAACTTTTGCCCCAAATATCGCTCAGACATATCTTGTAGTGCTTGCAAAGTCGTCAAAACTGTAGAATTTGCTGCTACTGTTGAACTATTCCAATTAACGCGTGGATTTCGGTTTGGTTTTTGTTCCAAAAGCGGATGACTAACCGCAATTTTTCTAGCCACAATTGCAAAACCATCATCTTCATTCAGCTGTGCTAATTGACCTTTTGTTAAAGGTGCAGCCATCAAATTTACATGAACAAAAACGGATCTTACGCGCCGCCTTGCTTGGATGCGAGTTTCCCCAGCAGCTACCGCACAAATGAACTCAATACCAATTTTTTCTTTAGGTAAACTTTGTAAGTAAGCAGAATCTACTTGATACTGATTTATCAAATCAGACACCGTAATCAAACTATCATCAGCAGTTTTATCTTTTTTATATCGCTGGAGTTTACCAGTTTTAATTAACTCTATCAACCCCTGGACTCCCATCAGTCGGTGTTGACCATCTAGTGCATAAATGCTTACATTTTCCTCAGAAACATTGAGTAAGCCGACCTTACCATCTTTATCTAGGGGTGTAAAATCTGTAGTTGATTTTCTCGCCTGTCCTTTTTCATCCCATTCACTAGCTTTGACGTTATCTACCCAAGATTGATTAATTACTACTAGGACTGCTGGAAATTTATGATTGTGTCTAGCTGCTAAATACTGAACTAGCGGTGCTTGACGCGACCAGTCAAGCGGTCGTTGTTGAATTTCATCGATACTATCTGCATCAATTTCGATGTTATCCGTGTCTGGATTGTACTTTTTTTGCAGCAAGGGTAAACCAGAGGCGAAGTGAACCCGACTTGCAAACCATTCTAAAGTCACAGAGCCAATATAAGCTTCTGTACCCCCCATCTCGGTTTTTTGAACGAGAATTTGGTCTTTTTTCTCTAGGAACTTGTCCAAAAGTAAAGATAGTACCTGTTTTTCTTTGCTTTCTCGCTCTAGGTACTCTCTAGCTATATCAGAAGTTAGATCGGATGTACTATCTTGCATGTTAGTTTTTGAAAACAGTAGGCTATAAAATAAAAACTTTATAAAAAAATTAGATGAAAATTGTAAAATTTTTAAAAAATGCAGTAAATATATATAGAGTCAATCAAATATTTACTGTTTCAAGCAGGCTCATCAAGTTTTGCTCCTGAAACTGGGAGACTGTAGCTAAACAAATTTAGCCTACGCGGATTTAAGTCCACGTGGGCTAATCTTGCCTGTTTAGTCAAAAATTGGATTTGCTTGGATGTAATAGATGAGGTGACATTCTTGTTTTCAGAGGTAGGGAGAAATGAGTACAGCACAACAGCCAGAAAATAAAGGTCAGCAGACACGTACTGTATCAGAGTTATTGGAAGATATCCAAGCTCTCACCACTGAAATTCAAGAATTGTATTGTTTCGATGCAATACCTTGGGTTATCGGTTATTCGGGTGGAAAGGACAGCACTGCAACTTTACAGCTTGTTTGGAATGCAATATTGGGACTCCCACCAGAAAAACGGACTAAAACGATATACGTTATTACTACAGATACACTGGTAGAAAATCCGATTGTTGCTGCTTGGGTACGTAATTCTCTGAAACAGATGGAAGTTGAGGCGCAAGCGCAAGAATTACCATTTAAACCCCATCTATTACAGCCAGATTTTAAAGAAACATTCTGGGTTGGTCTGATTGGTAAAGGTTATCCTGCACCAAGAGGAAAATTTCGCTGGTGTACAGAACGTCTTAAAATTAATCCCTCAAATCGCTTTATTCGTGATGTGATTCGAGCTAGTGGAGAAGCTATTGTTGTGTTGGGTACACGCAAAGCAGAAAGCACAAAGCGTGCTAGCAGAATGAAAAAATTGGAAGCTATGCGGGTACGCGATCGCCTTAGCCCCAACATGAGTTTACCAAACTCTTTGATTTATAGCCCGATTGAAGATTGGCAAAATGATGAAGTTTGGATTTATTTAATGCAATGGCAAAATCCTTGGGGATACAGCAATAAAGATTTATTCGCTATGTATCGAGGTGCTTCTGCTGATAATGAATGTCCCTTAGTTGTCGATACTTCTACACCTAGTTGCGGTAGTTCTCGTTTTGGTTGTTGGGTTTGTACGTTAGTCAGTCAGGATAAATCTCTGGCGGCTATGATTCAAAATGACGAGGAAAAAGAGTGGATGCAACCGCTACTCGATTTTCGCAAAGAATTAGATGCTGAAGAAACCCGCGATCGCCGAGATTTCCGCCGCAGAAAAGGAGATGTTCAACTATATGAGCGCAACTTGGAAGGTGAAATATCGATAGAACCAATTCCTGGCCCTTATGTTAAAGAAGCGCGGGAAGATTGGCTGATAAAATTACTTACAGTTCAAAAAGAAATCCGCCAAAAAGCACCAGAAAATATGCGCGATATTACTCTGATTTCTATAGAAGAACTCAGCGAAATTCGCCGCATTTGGATAGAAGAAAGACATGAGTTTGATGACAGTTTACCCCGCATTTATCAAAAAGTAACTGGGGAAGAATTTAAAGACCCACGCCCTGGTGTTGAACATAAACTACTAGGTAGCGATGAATGGGCTGTGTTAGAAGAAGTCTGTGCTAATGACAAAATGCACTTGGAACTCATGTCAAAACTTTTAAGCACAGAATGGCAATTTCGTAAGAAAACAAAGCGTGTAGGAATCTACGACTCTTTAGAAAAATGTTTTAATACTAGTTCCCGTTCTGCTGAACAAGCAATTAAAAATGCTCATTTAAAACGTGATTTAAGAGAAGCTGTTAGTCAAGGTGATATTGCCACAGTTAAAGAAAAAGTCAAGCAGCTAACTTTGGGCGATGCTGTAACTGAAAACGAAAGTGAAAACTCTTCGCAGCTAACTTGGAAAAACATAAAATTTAAAAAATAGGCTACAGCACTTTAAGGACGTTCCCCATCCTCGTCAGCGTCTCCCAAGTACAGCCTGATAAACTCTTCGGCTGCGGCGGGATTAATTTTCCTGAGTGCGTCACGAATTTCCAACACCGCATCAGCCACAGGGTCTGTCATCTCATTAACCCATCGGTGAACGTTTGGCCGTCCTGTTCCCATTGTCACTGCTAACTTATTTTGGCTGATGCCGTAGATTTCCAACACCTGTTTTAGCGCTTTTCCTGCTTTTCCCATGCCTTTGATTTTGTCAAAGGCTTATCACCTAGTAAATGTTCTGTATATGTAACAAACAGTGTAAGATCATCTTGTTACGTTTATGTAACAGTGCAGATCATCAACAAACAGGTAAATTTCAATGAGTACAAGCTTTCTAGCAGACACTTTTCAAACCACCATGCCGCTTGTTTCTACCAAAGATTCTACAGAAACAACACCAGATAGAGAATCTGTAAAAGTTGTAATTTATGGTTCTAAAAGAGGTGTGAACAACACAATTCTGACTTTATACAAACTTGGTTTCGCCCAAGTTAACGAGTGGAGTCCTTTATTACCTAGTTCTAACCCTGGTGAAGTTATGAGTATTTTAACTAGGCACATTGTGACTACTTAAGTTAAAAAGATACCGGGCGATTAGAAATCGCGGCTACACAGGCAAAACCCGCCTGCGCGGGTTTCAAAAAAAAATGAGAGCAAATTTCACGCAATTATATCTACATTATGTTTGGGCAACGTGGGATAAATTACCTCTTATCACACCAGATATTCAGAAGTTAGTGTATGCAGTAATTATTAAAGAATGCGAACAATTAAAATGTACTGTAATTGCCGTTGGCGGTATTGAAGACCATGTTCATCTATTAACAGGTTTTCCGGTAACTATCAGTGTGTCTGATTTAATTAAGCAGATTAAAGGCAGTTATTCCCACTTTATAAACAATGAAGTTAAAACAAGTGATTTTTTCAAATGGCAAGGTAGTTATGCGGCTTTTACAGTTAGTTATGATGCGATTGATAATGTTGCTCACTATATCAGAAATCAGGCTATTCATCATCAACAAAAATCAATTATTTCTGCATGGGAATTCAATTTACCTGATACCAATATAAAAGCCGATTAGAAATCGCGGCTACACAAACAAAACCCGCCTGCGCGGGTTAAGAAACATAAACTTTATCTTATCTTAGTCCGCGTTCGCGTAGCGTTCCGAAGGAAAGGCGGACTTTGCCTGTGTAGCCGCGAATTCTATTCGCCCAGAATAATCTTCGCTTCGCCTGTGTAGCTGCGAATTCCATTCGCCCAGAATGATTTTCGCCCCATATTTTATCTATAACGACCAATGATATTCCTAGAACTCGTATTACAAAATTTTGGCCCTTACTCTGGCAGACAAGTAATCAATCTTGACCCAAGAACTGAGGAAAATCCTCGTCCAATTCTCCTATTAGGTGGTATGAATGGCGGTGGGAAAACTACTCTCATGGATGCTATTCGTCTTGCCCTATATGGACAACGCGCCCAATGCTCAACTCGTGGTAATCTGAGCTATAGTGATTTTTTAAATCAATGTGTTAATAGTAAAGCTAACCCGGCTGAAAAGACTCGAATTGAGTTACTATTTGAACATATTGAAGACGATAAGCCAATCAAATATCGTATTGTTAGAACTTGGGAAAAAAATCCTAAAGATGGTAAAGATGCTCTAGGAATTTTAGGTGATGATGACACTTGGCCAGTTGATTATCTAGTGAATACTTGGGATGACTATATAGAAAATCTACTGCCTTTAGGGATTTCTAATTTATTTTTATTTGATGGCGAACAAGTTAAAGAACTAGCAGAACAAGAAACGCCACCACAACTTGTTATTGAAGCTATTCGCGGACTATTAGGGCTAGAATTAGCAGATAAATTAGCACTTGATTTGGAGGTTTTAGTCAACCGTAAGCGTAAAGAAATGGCTGATACAAAAGATTTAGCCAACCTAGAAGAAATTGAAAAAAGATTATTACAACAGCAAGAAGATTATCAAACGACAGAACAGAAATTAGCTAGTTTTAAAAATCAAGTTGAAGAATTAGAGACTATTCAACGAGAAGCCTTAGATAAATTCGTATCTGAGGGTGGTAAAATCGCTGGAGAACGCAGTCAGTTAGAAGAAAAACAAAAAGAAAAAACTACTGCATTAGAAACAATTCGACAATCGTTGTGTGAATTAGCTGCTGATGTTTTGCCTTTAGCATTAATTCCTAATTTATTAAGTCAGGTAGAAGTACAGGGAGCAAATGAATTTCGTAACCAGCAGGTACAACTTGCTAAAGATGTTTTGCTTGAGCGAGATAAACGCTTACTTGAATGGCTAAGTCAGTTAGCGATCGCCTCCACAAAACTTGACAAAATTCAATCATTTTTAACCGAAGATATAGATAATTTATATGCCAATTCACTCCAAGCTGAAGCACCTTGGTTATTAGCTGACGAGGAAAGTTTGAGTCAACTAGATAATGTAAGATATCATTTACAAAATGCTCGTAATATAGCAAAACAGAAATTAGGCAATCTTAAGAATCTAGAAGAAGAAATTATTACCTTAGAAAGACAAGTGCAGACAGCAGCAGAACCAGAAGCTTATCAAAAGCTGCGCGATGCTGTGGGCGCAGCACAAAATGAAGTTGCACAAGCTAAAGCAAATTACGAAACAACTCGCCAAAAATTAGCAGTATTAACAGATGCAATTGAAATCACCAAAAAAGAATTAAAAGATTATACTGACAAAAATATAGACCATAAAAATAGGGAGCATATTATTACCTCGGCTTCTAAAGTTCAAGAAACACTTAAGGTTTTTCGAGAAAAATTAACGCTGCGAAAACTCAATAAATTAGAAGAAGAAGTAAAGAATTGTTTTCTCTACCTACTGCATAAATCCGATTTAGTATTTCGCATCGCTATTGATACTAAAACCTTTGCCTTATCTTTGTTCGATTTCGACGGGAAACCAGTTCCTAAACATCGCCTTTCGGCTGGTGAAAAACAACTTCTGGCGATCGCCTTTCTCTGGGGTTTAGCCAAAGTCTCTGGTTTGCGCTTACCTGTAGCCATCGATACACCCCTCGGCAGACTCGACTCCTCCCACCGCAACAACCTAGTAGAAAAATACTTCCCCGCCGCCAGCCATCAAGTAATTCTCCTTTCTACTGATACCGAAATTGGTAAAAAAGAAGTGGAAACATTAAGAAAAAATGAAGCGATCGCTCGTGAATATCTCCTCAAATACGACTCCGCTACCCGCCAAACAACAGTACTAGAAAATCAATATTTTTGGTAATAGACATCTAAATTAAATAAAATCACTATTTTATTTAATTTAGATATTTATTATATATAATTAACCTTGAAAAGTAGGTCAGTAATTATGAACTTACCAGATTTACTAAAAATAGAGCGCGAACTAACTAATTTATCATTAGAACAACTCGAATGGCTTTTAGAACGTATCACAAAGCAAGTGCAAGTCAGGAAGCAATTAGATAAATTTGCTAATTATGAATATATGAATCAACAACTAGCTACAATGGCTAGTGATTTAGATATACAAACAGAAATCACTTCTATAAATAATGAATTTAGCATTACAGAAATGGATGGTTTAGAAAAGTTGTGAGCATCGAAAGAGGACAAATCTATTTTGTTAATCTTAATCCAGTGCAAGAACGAGAACAAGCAGGAACACGACCAGTTTTAGTATTATCTATAGATGCTATCAACCAATTACCTTTGGTTGTGACTGTAGTCGTAGGCACGAAAGGAACAAATGTTAAGCGTGATTATCCAACCAATATACGAATATCTTCCAGTGACAGTGGATTGTTGATAGAAACAGTATTTTTATGTTTTCAGATTCGTTCTTTAGATCCAAATCGCTTTCCTCCCGATCCGGCTGGCAAAATTTCTGACTCCAAGATGCTTGAAGTTGAAACTGCGGTTCGCTACTGTTTGGGTTTATGAGTGAAAAGTACCTCAATTTTTAGCAAGATTATGGAATCCCCAATCGAAAGAATAAAACTTTCCCAAACAGCCAAAGACCAACTCCAAAAACTCAAACGCAGCACCAAAATTGACCAATGGAATATCCTCTGTCGTTGGGCATTTTGTCGTTCCCTCGCAGAACCAACTCCACCTTCGCCCGTACCAATTCCCCAAGATAGCAACGTCGAAATGACTTGGCGCGTCTTCGGCGGCGAAATGTCTGATATTCTCCTCCTCGCCCTCAAACAACGCTGTCACAATGACGGCTATGATACCGATAAAGAAACCCTCGCTACCCAATTTCGCTTGCATTTGCATCGCGGTATCGGTTACTTAGCAGGCGATCAAAATATCAAGAAAATTGAAGATTTAATTCAACTGGCCATTAAAGATTGAAAGGATATTAGTTAACTGTTAACTGTTGACTGTTAACTGATATTATGCCTGAAGCTTTAGAAATCGAGCGTCATCGAGCCGCGATCGCTCGCACTGACATCTCCCGCCCTGTACGATTGGCAATAGAATGGGCAATTCTGCATCAAGACACCACTTTTTTTGACTACGGTTGCGGCTACGGTGGTGATGTGCAGCGAGTAGCAAACTTGGGCTACACCAGCGCCGGCTGGGACCCTTACTATTATCCTGATGTCCCACGCACCCCCGCCGATGTCGTCAATTTGGGTTATGTCCTCAATGTCATCGAAGATGCAGAGGAACGCCGTCAAAGTCTCATCCAAGCTTGGGAACTCACCCAACAAGTTTTAATTGTCGCAGCTCAAGTCCTAGTTAATGCTCCGAGTAAAACTCAGCTAGCTTACAACGATGGCATTGTCACCCGCCGCAACACTTTTCAGAAATATTACGAACAAGAGGAACTCAAAACTTACATTGATGAAGTTCTAAATGCAGATGCGGTGCCCGTGGCGCTAGGTGTGTACTTTGTGTTTCGGGATGAAGCTCAAAAAGAAAGTTACAAAGCTATCCGCTTCTTTTCTACCTCTTCTACACCGCGAGTCCGTATTCCCACTAAGCGGTTTGAAGATTATCAAGAACAGCTGCAACCACTTATGGCTTTTTTTACCAAGCGGGGTAGGCTGCCTGTAAAAGGCGAATTGGAAAACGAACAAGAATTATTGATAGAATTTGGTAACTTCCGCCGTGCCTTTGGCGTAGTTTTGCAAGCTACCGATGAAGCGGAATGGGATGCGATCGCTTATCGTCGTTCTCTAGATATCCAAGTATATCTTGCCCTCACCCACTTCGATCGCCGCCCTGCATGGCAGAAGCTATCGCCACAAATGCGTCACGACATCAAAGCCTTTTTTAGTAGCTATGAAGAAGCCTGCCAAGTTGCCGACCAAAAGCTTTTCAGCTTAGGCAAAACTGGGGTAATTCAAACTGCTTGCGAAAAAAGCAAAATTGGTAAACGCACACGCGGTGCCCTTTACGTCCATGTTTCGGCACTTGCAGCACTCGATCCTTTGCTGCGAATTTATGAAGGCTGCGCTAGCCGCACCATTGGCCGTGTAGATGGAGCCACGTTGATAAAATATCACATTGAAAAACCGCAAATATCCTATCTTTTTTACCCAGAATTTGATACTGACCCCCATCCAGCTTTACAAGCAAGTATCGGTATTGACTTAAAAACCCTAGCTGTTACTCACCGAGAATATCAAACTAGAGCAAATCCGCCAATTTTGCATCGGAAAGAAACATTTGTTACCACCACATACCCGCGTTACGAAGAATTTGCTAAACTCACCCAACAAGAAGAAGAATTAGGATTGCTCAAAGCCAAAAGCGATATCGGCACTCGTGAAGGTTGGGAAAAATGCCTCGCCGCACACAAAGTAGAAATTAGAGGGCATCAGGTTTATAAAACAGAATAAAATTTATTTATCGCTTTTTTGCTAGCCAAATCAAAGGTAGGTGTACAACTGCATTCGTAACATTTTTAATTGAAGCGCTACCAGAAAAGCAAGAAAATGCTCTAAGTTCCAAACAAAACGTATGACCAACACACAGAGACTAGATAATGTAGAAGATGAACTAGAAACCGTCAAGCAACTGCTTGTGTCTACGGCTAGCTATAGTGAGTCAGCTAATCGGAAGATTGACGAATTGAGTGTCAAACAAGACCGCACTCAATCCTTTCTTGACGAATTGAGTGTCAAACAAGACCGCACTCAATCCTTTCTTGACGAGTTGAGTGTCAAACAAGACCGCACTCAATCCTTTCTTGACGAGTTGAGTGTCAAACAAGACCGCACTCAATCCTCTCTTGACCAACAGAAGGAACGGATTGACCAACTTTCTGACAAGGTTGATGCTTTTATTACTCACACTCAACGCCTATTTACAAAAACAGGTAGTGAAGTTGAAGTAACAAAAGCACGAACTGAACGTTTGGAAGCAATGATGCTAAGACTCGATCGCAACTACGAAGAACAAAAATCCCAGTCTCAGGAGTTTCAACGCACCACAGTAGCTGCTTTAGAGCGAATTGACCGAGTTCTAGATTATCTGATGAGGCAACAAGGTAACCATTAGCGATCGATCGCAGAAAATTTAACTTCCTCATTGTGTTTTGGTTAAACTCCAATTACCATAGCTGAGATTTCCTCAACAGAGGCAAAAGGTAAAGAGTTGAAAACATGAGGCAAATTAAATGGCTTTTCGGTAATCGCAAGATGGCGGCTTTGTTATTTTTAGGCTTTTCATCGGGGTTACCCTTATTGTTAATTGGTAATACCTTGAAGGCTTGGATGACCGTGGAGAAGGTAGATTTAGCCGCTATTGGGTGGTTTAGCCTCGCCGGGTTGCCTTATTCGTTGAAGTTTCTTTGGGCGCCGTTAGTAGACAGGTTCAGCCTACCAGTTTTGGGACGGCGACGAGGTTGGTTAATTTTGACACAGGTTGGCTTGATTGTAGCGATCGCCATCATGGCCTTTCAACAACCTAAACAAGCATTACAGCTCTTAGCCATCAACGCCATAGTCATTGCTTTTATCAGTGCAACTCAAGATATCGCTGCTGATGCTTACCGCACCGATGTCTTGGAAAAACTAGAAATGGGGCTTGGTGCAGCGGTTTTTATCTTAGGTTATCGCATTGCCTTGTTAGTCGCAGGTGCCCTAGCCCTGATACTTGCTGATAAAATGCCTTGGTCATCAGTTTACTTATTGATGGCAGGAGTGATGTTAATTGGTATTTTTGCCACGTTGTTGGCACCAGAACCCAAAGAAATTAGTCCTCCCGCTTCCTTAGCTGATGCTGTAATCTTGCCATTTAGTGAATTTTTTCGGCGTCAAGGTATCTTATACGCTATTTTAATTCTTGTGTTCATTACCCTATATAAACTAGGTGATGCTTTATTGAGCAATATGACCACACCCTTTTTGCTGCAAACAGGTTTTACCAAAACCGATATTGGGGCAATTCAAGTTGGTATGGGATTAATTGCTACAATTGTCGGCGCCCTAGCAGGTGGTTCAATTTTGAGTGCCATAGGCATCAATAGATCCCTTTGGGTTTTTGGTATTCTACAAGCAGTAAGTAATTTAGCTTACTTTTTCTTAGCATACATCGGTAAAAATTACCAAGCTATGGTACTTGCCATCAACATAGAACAATTTTGTGGTGGATTGGGGACAGCAGCCTTTGTTGCCTTTTTGATGAGTCTTTGTAACCAACGGTTTTCAGCAACTCAATATGCTTTGCTCTCCAGCTTAATGGCTGTCAGCCGCGATATTCTCTCAGCCCCTGGAGGTGCGATCGCTCAAAGTACAGGTTGGCCTATATTTTTCTTAATAACTATCGCCGCCGCTGTCCCCGGACTACTTTTATTGCCAATATTTGCCCCTTGGAACCCTCAGCCAGCGGCAGTATCCAGACCAGGACTTGAGGACGAAGAAGAGGATATATGGGGAATCAAGTAGTTATTGCTGTCGGCACATTCATCCTCTTACTTACTGGTTTATTGCTTGGGTATGTTCTCTCGCAGTTAGTTCTAGGATATCTAGCGTTTAACCTCCTAACTTTTTTCGGAACACTCAGCCTAATTTTAATTTTTGGTACACTTTATTACGTTTTATTTTGGCAACTGCGGAGAAATCAGTCTCGGTCATCACCATCATCACTAAATCGCCCAATACCAAGCCAAGCAGAAGAAGATGTATCCGATAGCTATCTCAAAAACAGATTAATTGCTAGGTTATCCGGCGATACCGCCGCTGCCGAAAGGTTAATTGAACAGGCAAGAGAAACTTATCCTGGAATGCCGGAAAATTGGTATTGCGAGAGAGTGCTTGATGACTTGGAGGGCGATCGATAATGGGTCATGGGGCATGGGGGATGAGGGAGATGAGGGAGATGAGGGAGATGAGGGGGATGAGGGAGATGAGAAAGAGGGGTAGGGTGCAGGGGGCAGGGGAGAAAATCTTCCCCTCTGCTCCCTGCTCCCTGCTCCCCTGCCTCTTCCCAATGCCCAATGCCCCATGACCCACTCCCCATTCCCCATTCACAAAAAATCGCTAAAATAAGTCGAGAGTACTTTACAAATCTTCAGCTAGCCCTCATAAAATTGCTAGCTATTTGCAATTAAAATATGGCTATTTTTCGTCAATACATCGCGCCGTTGCTTGTTGTTTTGGTATTTGTCTTTGCCCTGGTGGCAGTCAGCGCCAGGATATTTTTACCTTCCGATATGGCAGCACCAGCACCAATTGAAGAGGTAGGGATAAGTTCTCAACCAACTCCCGCTGATTTATCACCAGCGCATAAGTCAGCTAGCTAAATTAATAAACGTTAGAAGTGTCTGAGCAATTACTACCAGGATATTTCATTCGCCGTGGCTCAACTTTAGATCGATCGCTGCTGCTAAAATTCATGCAGCTGACTTACCAAGATCTTTTTCCTAACCAGGATTTTTCCCACCTAGAGCAAACAGTTAAGCAATACTTCTCCAGCGATACCCCTTTGTGGTGGGTTGAAGAAGACACGGAGAGTGAGAGACACGGGGACGCGGAGAAATTATTCTCCGCGTCAGAGCGTCCCCCTGTCCCCGCGTCTTCTAACCCCATCGCCTGTCTCTGGGTGGGCAATGCCATAGATCAAGTACAGGGTAACCGTCATGCTCATATCTTTGTTCTCTATGTTGCCCCAGAATATCGACGGCGAGGTATTGGTACGGCTTTGATGCAATATGTGGAAAATTGGGCGATTCAAAGAGGCGATCGCCAAATTGGCTTACAAGTTTTTCAATCAAACAAACCCGCATTAAATCTTTATGACCGATTAGGTTATCAAACCCAATCCCTATGGATGGTAAAATTCCTGAATGCACAAAAATAAAATAAATTAGAGAATAGCGATAAAATACCTTAGCGTCTTTTGTTATGGCGGTTCTCGTTTGGATTAAACTCAACGAAGGACAACGGCAAGTGTACAATAACGCAACTGATATATAAAACTTTAAATTATTAGAGTGGCGGATTATGTGTTAATCCCCAAAACAGATTGAAATGAAATTATGTATGACGAAGACGATCTAAGCCTACTTGATGCAGAGGAGGAGCTAGAAAGCCCCTTAGATAAATTAGAGCCGCTAACTGCCGAATCAGTTGTGCCCAAGCCCGATCCGGAATTAATGTTAGCCCTGCTAAACAATCCCCAGCCCCAGCAAAGAATGTTAGCGGCGCGTGCTTTTTGCGATCTGGAAGATGCTCGTGCTACTCCCCATTTGATTCGCTTGTTAAGTGATACCTGTCCCTTAGTGCGGGTGAGCGCAGCTTATGGCATCGGACGCAATCCTAGTTCCGAAGCAGTGACTCCGTTAATTGCTCAATTAAACCAGGACTGGAATGGCTATGTGCGTAAAGGCGTTGTTTGGGCTTTAGGAAACTGTCGCGATCGCCGTTCTTTGACACCCCTAGCAGACGCCTTAAAGACTGACATTTCCGCCGTCCGTTTGTGGGCTGCTAGTGCTTTAGCACAAATGGCAGAAGTGAGCTATGAAGCAATTATCGGGGCAATACCACCATTAATAGAAGCCTTAGTCAATGACCCAGTAGCAGCAGTACGAAGTAACTGTGCTTGGGCAATTGGTCAACTGTGCCGCGAACTGCCTTCTAACGTAGTTTATGCTACAGCGATCGACGCTCTGATTCAAGCCTTTGCCGAAGACCAAGATTTGGGAGTACGGGAAGACTCCAAAGCCTCACTCTTAGGAGTAGGCGATCCCCGTGGCTTGCAGTTGATTGAAACTCTGGAACAAGAAGGGTGGTTTTAAATTGGGCATGGGGCATTGGGCATTGGGAAGAGGCAGGGGAGCAGGGAGCAGGGAGCAGAGGGGAAGATTTTCTCCCCTGCCCCTTGCACCCTACCCCTTTTTCTCATCTCCCTCATCTCCCTCATCTCCCTCATCTCCCCATACCCCATCTCCCCATACCCCATACCCTTACTCATTTTCACTTACAGACTTGACCAAATTTAGCTCATAGGGGCGTTCCGTATCGTCCTCACCCAAATACTCGCCATTTTGAATTTCTAAAATAACTAACGGAATATGCCCGGGATTTTCTACCTTATGCAGTGTTGCTGCGGGAACATAAGTTGACTGGTTGCGATTTAGTAGTATTTCGTTATCACCACAAGTTACTTTTGCTACACCTGAAACTACAACCCAGTGTTCATTGCGATGATAATGGATTTGTGGTTTAATGCCGTGCCTGGGTTTGATTTCAATGCGGCTAATTCTGTAGGTTTCTCCTTCTTCAATTACTTCCACGTTACCCCAATAGCGTGTACCTGCATGTGAAGATACTTCATTAATACTTGACTGAGTGTTATTTTCATTCAAAGTCATAACTAATCTCTCAACTCAATGATTATTAATTAATATTTGTTAATAATCTACCCCAAAGGAAGTAAATCCGGATAGACATTCCCGATGAAAAAAGGACTACACCTCACTTCCCCATCTCCCCACCTCCCCATTTTCAAACTAGTCTCCTGTATACTGAATTCTATAAATCCGATTATTGGCTTCTTCTGTTACTAAAAGACTGCCATCTGGTAAGACAAGTAAACCCACAGGTCGTCCCCAAGTACTTGGTACAGATGGATTGAGCAAAAATCCTGTGAGGAAATCTTCGTAGTATCCTTGCGATCGCCCTTTTGCATCAAAGGGAACAAACACAACTTTGTAACCAGTACCGCGATCGCGGTTCCAAGAACCACGAAAAGCAGCAAAAGCACCGTTGCGGTATTTTTGTGGAAATGTTTTATTATCATAAAACTGCAAACCCAATGCTGCTGAGTGCGCCTGAAACAAGACATCCGGCGTTTTGGTACGAATTGCTAAGTCTGGGCGTTTGCTTTGATCGTTGATTTTTTGACGCGGATCGAGGTTATTTGGCGTCAGGTAAGTATAAGGCCAGCCGTAGAACTCTCCTTGTTGGATGCGTGTTAAATAATCCGGCACCAAATCATCACCAATGCCATCCCGTTCATTAACAGTGGTGTAAAGTTCCTGAGTTACAGGATGGAAATCCAAACCAACAGGATTACGCAAACCAGAAGCGAATATCTGCTGTTGCGAACCATCCAAATTCATCACCTGCACTGAAGCCCGTGGCAGGGGTTCTTCATCCACGTTGGTTCCCGAACCAATTGAAACATATAATTTATTGCCATCAGGGGAGACAACAACATTGCGTGTCCAGTGATTGTTATAACCTTCAGCAGGCAAATCAGCAATTTTTTGCCCATTGCCTGTAATCTGGTTTTGACCTTGAGTATAAGGAAAACGCAACACAGCATCTGTGTTTCCCAGAAAGAAGGAATCACCAGCAAAAGCCATGCCAAAGGGTCGATTGAGTCCATTTTCACTGGTAGCAAAGGTTTCTCGCATATCGGCTACACCATCGCCGTTACTGTCACGCAACAGACGAATACGATTCTGCCCGGTTTCAGTCACCAATACATCACCACTGGGGGTTAAAGCTAGCCAGCGTGGGGCATCTAGATCTTCGGCAAAGACATTAACTGTAAACCCTGGTGGTACGCGTAATACCGGATCTTGGGGAATGGGAACAACCTCAGGCCGCTTAGACGCACTTTCTGTTGCGAAGGGTGCCGGTAAGTTTTTGAGATTGATTCGGATAGGTTTAGGTGAAAATACTTCAGTCCGGATGATATTTTTCGACTGTGTAGGATTTTGTGCCAGTTCGGCATCAGGTACAGATGTTTGCGGTGGTGGATTATCTAACGAGGCGCGAGTCTGGTTACATCCTGCCACCAAGCTGAGTACAAAAACTGGCAGCAAGAAACGCGCAAGGACTTTCATGGCGGTAAACACTATACACAATTTTTATACTGTAGACTTGCAACTTAATAATTGTCGCCAGTCTAAAGTCCGATTTTTTTGAGCATTGGGCATTGGGCATTGGGCATTGGGAGTTAGGAGTTAGGAGTTAGGAGTTAGGAGTTAGGAGTTAGGAGTTAGGAGTTAGGAGTTAGGAGTTAGGAGTTAGGAGTTAGGAGTTAGGAGTTAGGAGTTAGGAATTCTCACCTCTACCCCCTGCCTGTTCATCCCCCTCATCCCCCTCATCCCCCTCATCCCCCTCATCCCCCCATGCCCCATGCCCCATGCCTACTCTCACACATATAAACATTTATTTGTCAATAAAAAATTTTCAAATTCGGCTGCTGGTAGTGGATGACTAAATAGAAAGCCTTGCATGGAATTACACTTGTGTTGGCGCAAAAAAGCTAATTCTGCTTCGGCTTCTACACCTTCAGCAACTACATTTAGGTTGAGATTGTGAGCCATTTGAATTAGTGCTTTGGTAATGGCTGATTTTTGCAGGTCGTTGGCAACGTTATGGATAAAGTAACGGTCAATTTTTAAAGTATTGATTGGTAAATTTTTCAGATAAATTAAAGAAGAGTAGCCTGTACCAAAATCATCGATCGCTATTTTAACGCCCAGGGAACGCAATTTATTCATCGTGGCGATCGCACTACTCACATCTTGCATAATCATACTTTCAGTGAGTTCTAATTCTAGACAATCTGCTTGCAAATCATTGGTTTCTATAAAATTTACTATTTTCTGAATAAAATCTGGTTGATTAAATTCAATCACCGATAAATTAACAGCAATCTTCAACGAATAAATTCCCGCCCGATCTCGCCAGTTTTTAATTTGCTGACACACTCTTTTTAAAACCCATTTACCAATAGGAACAATTAAACCTGTAGACTCGGCGATCGGAATAAATTCTGTTGGATAAATTGTCCCTAATTCCGGACTTTGCCAGCGCAATAAACTTTCAGCCGCTACTATCTTCCCAGAAGCAATATCCACTATTGGTTGATAATAAATCTCAAATTCTTGAAAATTATGTTGTTTGATTGCTCGATGCAAGCTAATTTCTAACAACTGCATTTTTGGAGACAAGTTGTGAGTTGCAGTTTGAGGAGACAAATATCTTTTTAAAGTCGCGTGTTTTTCTAACCTGTTCATGATGGCACTTAATAACTCAGCTCGAGTAAATGGCTTAGTTATATAGTCATCTGCACCGAGATCCATACCTCGACGGAAGTCAGATTTGGCAGATTTAGCAGTGAGAAAAATGAAGGGAATTGTTGCCGTAGCTGGGTCTTGGCGTAATACTGTTAGTACACCATAACCGTCAATTTCTGGCATCATCATGTCACATAAAATTAAATCAGGAACTTGGGAAATAGCCAAATCTACCCCGATTCTGCCATTGGCGGCCGCAATAGTTTCAAAATCTTCAGCTTCTAGCAAATCTAAAATGTTTTCCCTGACTGATTCTTCATCTTCAATTATTAAAATTTTCGGCATAATCCCCTCATTTTATATTTTATTATTTAATGATATAAACACAGTAAATTTTGTACCTAATCCTTCGGTACTGATAACAAATATTTCACCTTGATGGATATCTATACATTTTTTGACAATGGCCATTCCTAAACCAGTGCCTAGTATATTGCCGACATTACTCGCACGGTGAAACGATTCAAACAGGAATGGTAAATCTGCTTCTGGAATTCCAATTCCCCAATCTTGAACTTCAAATACTGCTTGCCCATTTTGGCAACTGAGATTAAATTTGATAATGCTATCGTCTGGAGAATATTTAATTGCATTGGAAAGTAAATTATTAAAAATATGTCCCAACAATTTTTCATCCATACAGCAAGGCATAGATTCATATTGGCTTGTGAAAGAAATCAAGCGCTGATTGTTGAGATTCATCTGTATTTCTTCCACTAGTTGTTGGCAGTATTTGACTAAATCAAAGCATGTTGGTCTATACTCTAATTTCCCGGTTCCTGCTTTGCCAATAACTAACACGTCATTCAACATTTCAGTCATCCGCTTGACTGCGCTTTGAATACGATGCAAGTGAGTGAGTTGTTTTTCTTGCGTCCATTTGTGGCGATAGTGTTCTAGTAACTCACAAGAAGAAAGGATGGTAGTTAATGGCGTGCGGAATTCATGAGAAGTCATGGACACAAAGCGAGATTTCAGTTCGCCCAGTTGTTTTTCTTTTTCTAGTGCTACTCTGAGTTCTTGTTCTAATTGCTTACGTTCTGTGATATCTACCCAGTAACCCACTATTTCCATAGGGTTACCATTTTGATCTCTAACTAGCTTACCTTCGTCGTATATCCAACGATAGATGCCGTCTTGATGTAAAAATCGGTATTCTATTGTATAGTGTCCTTGTTCTAATACCTTTGATAGTTGAGTAAATATTTGGGTTGTGTCTTCTGGATGAATATGACTAGCCCAAAAATTAGAGTTTTCGACAAATTTTTTGGCTTCATAGCCTGTAATCGTCGTGACATTTTGGCTAATAAATGTTGCGCCAAAGTCTCCAGAAATTTTGCAGGTATAGATAACAGCCGGACTAAAAGCAAGTAAAGATTGCAGTTGTTTTTGACTTTCACACAGTGGAATTTCTGAATGCTTACGCTCTGTAATATCTCGAGCTATACCGCGATACCCACGGAATTGTCCCTGAGCGTCGAAGGCTGGAACTCCGCTGGTTTCGAGAACAACTAAATCACCATTTTGATGAATATTAATGTTCTGAAGGAATTTAAATGGTTGTTGTGCAGCAGCAATCGGAGTAAAAATCTTAATTACACGTTCAGCTTCTTCAGGTAACATCAAATCAAAAGGTGTTTTACCTAAAATTTCTGTTGGTTCATAACCCAAAATCTCACGTATTTTCGGACTGACATAGGTGTAAACTGTATTTTCATCAACTTCCCATATCCAATCACTGCTAGCTTCAACTAAGTTGCGGAATTTTTCTTCACTATGTTTGAGTGCTTCTTGAGCAAGTTTGCATTCTTGTAGCGCCACTTGCTGGGATTGCCACAGTTGTTCCTCTTTTGCCTTGACATGGGAGGTAATATCCACAGAAACTCCAATGAGGCGGCCGGGTTTGCCCGTCGTGTCTTTAAGTACTATAGCGCGTCTGGGTAACCATTTGTACTTAGGCCATTGTCTCTGAAGGAAAATCAGATGTTCTACGTCAAAAGAACCAATAATAGCGATATAGCTTTGGATATTTTCTGAATAAACACCTTGTGTGCAACCACTACATAATTTCTGTTCTACAGTTCGTCTAGTAAACTCTAGGCAAGATTGATTAAAAAAATTTCCCAAAGCGTTACTATCTGAAATCCAAATCAGCACAGGTATTGTATCAGTGGTGATACAAAAGCGCTGTTCATTTTCACATGGTGCTTCATAAGCCGTGGTATCCTCGTCAATCTCAGTGCATTCGTGAATTTTTTCAGATTCATTTAAAGCAGGTGTAGTATTCACTACCGTTAACTCTAGCAAACGCCGTTTTTCTTCAGTTTGCTTGTAGTTATCTGTAGTTTTTTCTATTTCTTGTGTCAGTGCTTGACAAATACTCTCAGGAGTAATGACACCAGAGACTTGACCTTGGTTATCTAAAACTGGCAGTATGTCCAACTGCTGTTGGCATAGTAGTGACAGAACACAGGACATTCCCTGAAATTCTGACACTTTCAGTGTTTTCACTGAAGTGTGCATCACCTCAGAAATCTTGGCTGTTTTCAAGTCAGTCCCTGAAGCTATAAGCTGCACAATATCGCGCCTTGTCAAGCATCCCGCTAACTGCGAACAAGAACCGACCAAGAGACTTTTGCTCTGTGTTGCCATCAGAGCGATCGCATCTGATAGTGGTGTTTCCGGCACAACCATTAGCGGCGAACAGTCTATTATTGACTCTAAGCTTTTTAGCCCGAGAAACTGAGATAAAGCTTGCATAGATTATTACTATAGCTATTATCAAACGTTAGTTATCTAAAGCTGTTCACTTAAGCATTTTCTAATATTTTGACGCGAAACTATTAGTAATCTTTGAAGTATAAACACTGGAAAAATAGTGTTAAGAAATACAAATGGGGAATGGGGCAAGGGGGAAATGAGGGGGATGAGGGGGGAGAGGGGGATGAGCGAGTGTGGGGGGAGGGGAAGATGGGGGAAAGAGAATTAATGCATCCCCATCCTCCCACACCCCCCACACCTCCCACACTTCCTGCTTGCCCCTTCCCCATTCCCAATTAACGCAACTCTATCCGCCTTTCGCCATAACGCAATAGCCTTTCTATGGTTGCAAGCCGATTTTCCCAGGCTTTGACCTGATAGGAATTTGACTTGATTTCTTCTTTCATCAATACTCGAAAT
>JAVRBV020000021.1:0-44222 GCA_034531095.2 Nostoc sp. CreGUA01
ATACCCCTGTGTTCCGGGCAGCAAGTCTTTGATCCTCTCCCACTGGTCATCTCGCAGCGCATAACGTCGAGTCATTATTTCTCTATTTGCTTAATCCCAAGCATCACTGACTCCAGTTTACCTAATTGATGACACGCCCTACGATTATCTAGCAAAACCTATCAATTAATTCTTCCCGTGATAACTGTAAGAGTAAAGGCGTAAATTCTTCTGGTGGTAACATTAACAAAGGTTCAATAATTGCTTGAAGCTGATTATCTATTTCACCAAAGCGAACTTTGAGCAAATTTTCCACTACCAAGCGTTCTCCTTGCTGAACTCCTTGCTGAACTCCTTGCTGAATTCCCCGTTGTTCCCCTTCTTGTATCGCTTGTTCTCGGTCTTGTTGGTAAAGTGGTGCTAATCGCATAAGCAATTCCCTGTCTTCTTCGTTTTGATTTTGAGTAACTTGTAAGTTTTGTTGTAAGTTGTACAACAATTCTAACGCCGCTTTGCGGAAAGGGTTATCAGGAGTAAGCGCTTCTAATTCGTCAATTGCTTGCTTTTGAACGTTTCCTCTACCGATGATTCTTAACCATAAAGTTTCTGGGATAGAAGGTAACTGATGAATTGCGACTATAGCAGTACGTAAATATTCTGCCATGAAGTGTATCCCAGGCAAGTAGTCATCTTTTGGGTTAGCACCAAATCCTGATAATATTTGGGCTGATGCTGTGGGTGTAAAAATCCATAGTTTTGGTAAATCAGATTCGAGAATGCGAGTGTTATTTCGATTTGCTTGTCGTTGTAAATCGCCGCGTACTTCTAATAATTTTAAGATACAATCGCAAATTTCTGTAGCAGATGCAGCGTTACGAAAAGGCTCAAATAACGATGGAGTAGTGACAAACTGACCTAATAAACCTAGTGTCTTCGGAATAGTGCTTGGTTGTGAGTTGGGAATGAAATAAACGTCAATTTGTCTAACTTCTCCTGCAACTCGTTTGGATGCTTGAACTTCACCGTATGGCGTGAGTAATTGTTCGAGATAGTCTTTAGCAAATTGGTCATGAATGAATCTGGTCATTTGTTGGAATTTTAGCGATGCAACCCAGTTTATTTATGATTATTTTACGATTTTTTGAGATAAGATTTAGCCCAAGAATAGCGTTTTGAATCTTTTTTTAGTAAATACTCTGCTGCTTTATGTTGTTTATTTTCATCTTTTGTACTATTAATTACTCGTTTTTTCTCAGCATCTATATCTTCAGTTTCTGCACCGCGCTCAATGGCTTGCTCAAACCAATAATCACCTTCTTCATAATTATATTTGTCATAACATATAGCACCCATTAAGGTGTAAGGCTGGTGACTATCTGGCTGATATTCTATAGCTTTCCTAGCGCAAGTTTCTGCATCAGACAATTTAATAATATCTCTGAATGCCGCACCTCTAGTTACTAAAATTGCTGATTTGAGATTTTTGTCATTGATTCTATTCAAGTCGATATTAGTAATTTTTAAAGCCTGTTCGGGTTCATTTGCTTTGCGCCAATAACTGCTTGCAGTGGGGATATTCCACTTGTGTCCAGTACGGTTAAGTTCCTGTTGATAAAACTCTGCTTCAAGTCTGTAATATGTAAGAGCAATTTTTCCACCACGAGATAATAATCCCTCTTCCATAAGCTGGAAAACTAACTCAGGATCTAGCCGTTCTTTTTTCTCCAGTTTGACCATAATTTTATAAAATGGCTCCATTGATAGATGAGGATCTATCAATCCATATTTGCTTTTGAGAACCGAGAAATGTTTTTGTTGAGCTAATGCAATGATATCTTCACGTCCACGATTGCTCAACCATTCAATTTCTAAATCGCTTAACGTTCCTACAGTTTCTTTTTCTATCTTTTGCTTTAGACTATTAGCATATTTTTCATCAGCTATTTTAATTGTTTCAGCCAAGTTATTTTTTTTCAAAAATTCAATATCATCCTCAATTAGTTGATTTTCTGTATCAAGTCGTTTGAGAAGTGGATATAAATAACTAGCAGATGATGAATCTTCATATTGATTTGCTTTATACTTTACCTTTAATGCAATAAACTCTCGTTGAAGTTCAAGTTCCTTTGCAATGGAAATTGTTTCTTGTAGTTCTTGCTGTTCTAACCAGAAAATTTCTTCATAATTAAGTTTTTTACCTATATCAAGCTTTTGCAGTACTTGATATAGCTTGCTACCTAGAGATTTATCTGGGTGTTTGCTTGCTTGATACTTAACCTTAAGTTCTGTAAATACTGCTTGTTTTTGAGACTCTTTTTGTTCAAATATTTCTATGGTTTCAAAGAGTTCTTGATTTAGCAACCATTCATATTCAGATTCACTTAAACTTGTTTCTGTGTCTAGTTTCTTTAGAATTTTATACAGTTGGCTATCAGGGTGTGAGTCTTGATGTTTACTAGCTTGATATTTGTCTTTTAAAAGTACGAAATTTCTTATGTCTTGAGCAATTGCAAGTGTTTTAGTCAAAATATTATCTTCTAATAATTTTATTTCTGAATCAGTCAAATTATTTCCTGATTCCAGCTTCCAAAGTATCGGATACAAAAAACTATCTATTGAATATTCCCAAGCTTTAGCAACTTTATATTTAGTTTTCAGTCGAGAAAATTCAGTTTCTAGCCTTTTGGCTTCTCCAAGGCTAAATTGCTGTAAACCAATAGTTTCAATAGTTTCAAAAAGCTGATGCTCTCGTAACCAATTGAACTCTAATTCAGTTAGCTCAATTCCTAAGTCAACTTTTCGCAAAATGAGATATAGCAGACTAGAGGGTGATGAATCTTGATAATTACTAGCTTTGTATTTAGATTTTAGTGCAGCGAAGTGTTTGAGGCGATTTTCAGATTCTGTATTCATGTTGATAGTAGAGGCGATCGCCCCTTAATCAAGTATCATATGCTACTATAACAACACTAATAAAAAAGGGCGAGTTCCTTACCCACCCTAGAATAATAAATCTTTCCTAGCAACCACAGTATAATTTTACAGCACCTTACACTGACCATGATGCCGCAGTAAATGGTCGCATAATACTAACGCCACCATCGCTTCAACCATCGGAACTGCACGGGGTAATACACAAGGATCGTGCCTTCCTTTTGCGGCTAAAAGCGTTTCTTCACCTTCACGAGTTACCGTTTTTTGTTCTTTTCTAATTGTTGCTGTCGGCTTAAAAGCAACTCGCAAAATAATATTTTCTCCGTTGGAAATTCCCCCTTGAATGCCACCAGAACGGTTGGTTACGGTACGAATTTCGCCATTTTCATCAATATAAAATTCGTCGTTATGCTCAATTCCTGTTAACAGCGTTCCGCCAAAACCGGAACCTATTTCAAAGCCTTTGCTAGCAGGGAGAGACATCACACCTTTAGCAATATCAGCTTCCAATTTATCAAATACTGGTTCACCCAAACCTTTGGGGACATTTCGCGCCACACATTCTACTACACCACCAATAGAATCGCCTTGTCTGCCGGTTTGCTCGATTAATTCAATCATGCGTTCGGCGCACTCAGCATCGGGACAGCGGACGATGTTGCTTTCCACCTGTTCTAAAGTAACAGTATTTGCATCAACTACGCCTTCCAAATCCTTGATGCGCTTGACGTAACCAATAACTTCCACATTGGCAACTTGGCGGAGAATTTTTTTAGCGATCGCACCTGCCGCCACTCTACCAA
Organism: Nostoc sp. CreGUA01; assembly: GCA_034531095.2. Taxonomy (GTDB): domain Bacteria; phylum Cyanobacteriota; class Cyanobacteriia; order Cyanobacteriales; family Nostocaceae; genus Nostoc. The sequence goes on from JAVRBV020000021.1 coordinate 3,717, forward strand.
TTGTCTCACGTGCTGACGACCTACCACCACCTTGCCAATTGCGAATTCCATATTTTGCATCATAAGTTGCATCAGCGTGGGAAGGGCGATACTTTTCAGCCATCTCATCGTAATCTTGCGGACGAGTGTCTTTGTTCCGCACCAAAATTGATATCGGCGTTCCCAAAGTTTTGCCCTCAAATACCCCTGATAAAATTTCGCAGGTATCCGCTTCTTTCCGAGGTGTGGTAATTTTACTTTGTCCCGGACGCCTTCTATCTAGTTCCACTTGGATTTCTGATGCTGAAATTTCTAGTTGTGGAGGACAACCATCAATCACAACTCCCACGCCACCGCCGTGAGACTCGCCAAAAGTAGTAATCCGGAATAGATGACCAAAAGTGTTACCCATGATATTGAGTGAGAAAAAAGGGTGAGGCTTATCTATCCACTCTAGTGTAAAATAACTCAGCCCGCTTATGGGCAGGGCTTTTCAGTAGTTTTGTCTGCTTTTTTTTGATTTATTAAGTATAATTACTTAATAAGTGCCACTCAGCCCGAACAAGAAGTGATGTTTAGCATTGTTAATCAGAATATTGTTAGGAAAACCTGATTTAAAGTTGCAAAAATTCAAAGCTCTTGATAAGCTGAAACACCAATAGTATAAGCCTTCTGGCGGTTTTATTGTCTTCACATTTCCCCAGACGCCGACGCAATATAGGAGTGTTTTTTAGTGAACGCATCTGAACAGGCAACTAACTTAGAACTCGCCAGCAAGATTGCTACGGTAGTTAATTTGTTCAAATTCGAGTTTCCTGATGCCAAATCTGACCTCAAACCCTGGAAAAATGACCCGGAAACTAGAGAGTTAGTCGATCCAGATTCTATAGATATTGGCTTTCACTTTCCTGGTATTAGCAAATCTTGGCGAAGTCGCAGCGTGTTAATTCAAATCCGATTTTATCAAGATCCCATCAATAATTCACGGCGAGCGATCGGCGTAGAGGTAGCTGGATTCGATCATCGTGGTGAGGCTTGGCGACTCTCTACAGTAGAAAACTGGGATATTGTGGGTGCATCTTCACCTTCTGGTGAAATCGAGGAAAAGCTCAAACACATTTGCCGACAGATTTTAGAAGTATTTAATAACTGAAGTTAAGATTAGTGCTTCATCGCATTATTTATCAGTGATGTTAGTACTGCTAATAGGCGATCGCACTGGTCTATGAAATGTTCTGCAACCGCAAGTCCAATGCAGCGACTTGCACCTGCTACCAGAATTGTCTTAAAAGACATTGCTGTTCTCCTATCTAATTGAGGCGCAGACCAAACTTCGTAACTCCCGGAAACTCAATATTGAATTGTTCCGAGAAGTAATCCGCGTGAAAGGTTTGATATGGCTTAAACCCTATGGACTCATAGGTATGGCGAGCTACCTCATTGCCATTGATCACCATAATTCCTGCAAAGTCATGCTGCTGCGATCGCCCCTCCTCCAGCAAGGCTCTGAGTAACACTTTGCCAAAGCCTTGCCCCCGCGCTTCTGGCAATACGGCAACATTTTCAATAATCCAGGTTGCTTGGGGTGTTAGGAAAATCGGTCGCAAATCCCCTCCCCAAAGTGCCATATAGCGATCGTGAAAGGTGGTTAAGTTTTCCCTAGACCACTTCAACTCGTGAGCGATCGCCTCTAGACGAGATAGACGCAATGGACAGTAGTCTTCTGTACTAGGCACATAACCTGCTGCGGCTGCAACGGGTTTGCCCTGAGCCTCCAAAATCAGAAAATCCGCTACATTGCCCCAATTAGAAGCATCTGTACTCAGTTCTGCCTCAATAAACTGCATGGCAGTGGTTCGGATACCATCCAACAAATCTTCCCAGAAGCAGTGATTCAACGGCGGTAAAGAAGCCTCATACTCAATTCTGGCAAGGAATGGAATATCGGCAGTTGTCGCCTTGCGGGTGTTTAGCGTGGTTGACATCAAAGCTCCTTTGAGGAAATCCCCGATAAAGATACAATCTGTATGTATCTTAAAATAAAGGAAAATTCTTTTTTCTGTCAAGATACATACTGTCTGAATGTTAAACCTGAGCGATTCATCATGCCTGCTAAGTTGACCAAAGCTGAACAAACTCGACGAACTCGACGTGCCATTATTGAGCGAGCGCGTCACTTATTTGCAACAAAAGGGTATGCCGCTACAGGAACCGAGGAAATCATCAGCGAATTAGGGATTACACGGGGGGCTTTGTATCACCAATTCAGCGATAAGCTTGGGGTCTTTAAAGCAGTCATTGTTGAAGCCTATAGCGAAATAACAGACTACATCCAAACTAAAATCCGACCGCTTGATGATAATTGGCAGCAGTTAATCATTGGCTGTCAGGCATTTCTAGAAGTTGCTCAACAGGAGGAGCTGCGGCGTTTGGTGTTTATTGAGGCTCCAGCGGTTTTAGCAGCAGACGATCTAGTTGAAATCGATCGATATGCTTTTGGTTTGCTCCATAAGTCAATCCAGATAGCTGTGGATGAGGGCAAGTTAAACACAATCGATGCAGAGGGTTTTGCTCACTTAGTGAATGGCTCGCTAAATGAGTTAGCCGCTTGGGTTGCACAGTCTAACGATCCTGAGCGCTTGAAAACAGCACAATCCTTGGTTGAGTTGTTACTTACGCGACACCAGAGTAAATGATGCTCATCTCATATTTCGGATCTGATGTGCAAATCCAGGTAGTCTTCCAAGTTGGCGATCGCCTGCACCCTTACTTGTTTGCGTAATTTACCAAGTAATACAGTTACAGCAAATTCCAACTTGGTGAGGTACAGATCGTCGTAGGGGCGCACAGCTGTGCGCCCCTACCCATGTAACCATGTACTTCATTTACCAGAAAAACGCTGTATATTAATTGCTGATGATTACTTAAGCTCATTTTCCTTTCTGGTGTCACTTTCTTACGCCCTCTATTCGTGTATTAGTGGTTTATCCAAAGAGGTGCAAGATATAAGTTATACAGTTTTAGACACGCATTATGATACTGGTACAGCTTTGCATATTAAAAAAGGGAATTTATCCCATACGTAGAACGTAGGGTAACACAGATGTGCTACCCTACTTCAGTGATTTTTACTTTTATGTAGCAGTACTACATAATTACAACTTCAGCACTATGGTTGAGCATTGCAGGATCGATCGCAATACCTAACCCTTCAGCGACACGAAGACCATAGGAAACATCTGCTCTAAAAAAGTGGCAAAGTTGACGCATTTGGACATCTTGCTTTGCTTGGCTGAGGCTACCAACGATATTTTTCACAAGACGCTCTTGCTGTTCGGGAGTCATTAACCGATAGAGATCGCCTGCTTGGGTATAATCGTCGTTTCCTTCACGATGATTGTAGCGATCGACTGTGACATTACCCAAATGACTAGGCGGTTCTGCATAAGCTGGATTTTCTTTGGGCGTACCCTCAGCACTATTGGGTTCATAGTTAGGAACGCTACCACCGTTATTTCCCAACGCCATAAAGCCATCTCGCTGGTAATGCATCACTGGACATTTGGGCTGGTTGACTGGTAGTTGCTGATAGTTACCACCCAAGCGATACCGTTGAGCATCTGGGTAAGAAAAGATCCGAGCTTGAAGCATTTTGTCTGGAGAAAAACTAACCCCAGGAACCACTGCACTAGGACTAAAAGCGGCTTGTTCAACTTCGGCGAAATAATTCTCTGGGTTACGATTTAGCTCTAATATCCCGACTTCGATTAAAGGATATTCTGAGTGTTTCCAAACTTTTGTCAAGTCAAAGGGATTATCTCGATGTTTTGCGGCTTGCTCGTCAGTCATCACTTGAATACAGAACCGCCATTTGGGATAATCTCCTTGAGCGATCGCTTCAAATAAATCACGAGTCGCATGATCGGGATCTTCTCCCTTAAGCTTGCCCGATTCCTCCTCTGTCAAGGTTTGATGCCCTTGCAAGGTCTTAAAGTGAAATTTACACCAAATGCGATCGCCTTGAGCATTAATCAAACTAAAAGTATGGCTACCAAAGCCATCCATGTGTCGATAGGTTTTGGGAATTCCCCGGTCTGAAAACAGAATCGTCACCTGATGGAGTGATTCGGGACTCAGCGACCAAAAATCCCATTTTGCATTGTGGTCTTTACAATTCGTCTGGGGATTGCGCTTTTGGGTATGGATGAAATCAGGAAACTTCAGGGGGTCACGAATGAAGAAAATCGGCGTGTTGTTTCCTGTAATATCCCAGTTGCCCTCTTCTGTGTAAAACTTGATAGCAAAACCTCTAGGGTCGCGCTCTGCATCTGCTGAACCCTTTTCTCCACCAACCGTAGAAAAACGCAGCAAAACCTCTGTTTTCTTGCCAATCTCAGAAAAAAGCTTGGCTTTTGTGTAGCGTGTAATGTCATTCGTAACTGTAAAAGTACCGAAAGCGGCCGCACCTTTGGCATGGACAACTCTTTCAGGAATACGTTCTCTGTTGAAATGAGCCAGCTTTTCTAACAGGTGAAAATCCTGCATTAATACAGGGCCACGCGCCCCAGCAGTTAGTGAGTTCTGGTTATCCGCAACAGGGATACCGTCAGCAGTTGTCAAGTTTTGGGGTTCAGTCATGCCAAGAAACTCTCCATTAAGTTAGTGAAATTGTCAACAGTATATTTTAGTCAGTAGATAAACGGATGCCTACTGATACAATAATAACTCATACTCGTTTCGAGTTCATATAATAAATCATACTCGAAATGACTACGATTTAACAGCGATTTCTTTGTATTTTTAGGATCTCTTAACTTCGCAATTTGCTAAGATTATAGACAAAGGCTCTACTCGGCTGATTTAGAGAACCTATGCCAAAGGAGGAATAAAGATGACCCTTTGTCCATCTAAAGGCGAATCATGCGTATTATTTCTGAAACCAAACTCCAAAAAGCTTACGAAAGGCACTCTAATGCTGAAGCTAGCATCAAAGCTTGGAAAAAATTAGTAAAAGCACAAGACTGGAATAGTTTTGCTGATGTCAAAGTTACTTCAATTTTTGCTCCTGACCAAGTTAAAAATTTTGTTGTTTTTGATATTGGAGGAAATAAATATAGGCTCATAACCTGTATTAACTATAAAACTAAAACCATATATATTCGAGATTTTCTTACTGATGCAGAATATGATACAGATAAGTGGAAGAATGACGAATGGTTTAATAGTTAGTAAAAATAGTTAGTAAAAAAAATTCAACCCATCAATATTAATCGATCGTAATTTACCAAGCCCACAGTTACAAAATGTTAAATAATCTTAGCTACATAGATTTGCTTATATCTTTCCCTCCACGTCCCATAAAATCTGAAGAAGATTTAGAAAAAACTCAAGTAATTGTAGATAATCTACTGGACAAAGGGGAACTAACGGAGCCAGAAGAAGACTACTTAAATTTGTTAGGAATGTTGATTTATGAATATGAATCAAAACAAGATTTGGTTCCAGACATTCATGGAGTAGAGCTTCTGAAAGTTTTAATTGCCGAATTAAATCTGAAACAGAAAGATTTAGTGTCTATATTTAAAACTGAATCAATTGTTTCTGATATTCTGAATGGCAAGCGTCAATTAACAGTTGAACATATTCAAAAGTTGGCAGAATTCTTCAAGGTATCTCCATCTGTATTTTTTAAAGCAAAAACATCCCAAACCAATTTCCCAGAAGTGGCTTAAGTAAACTACTTCATATTTATACTGCATAGTTAGGGCGGGCAAGATGCCCACCGCACAGGAATTAATAAAACTTAGAAAAACTTTTCAGCAGTCATAACGCAATAACTACTACCAGACTTTCTCTACTCTCATTTACCCGATATCCCAGTCCCTATTTGCAATTCAAATGTTTGAGAATTAACGAACAAACATCTGTTGCTTCAATTTGATTTGTATCAACAAGGTGAGTTTGATGAGTGATAAATAACGGTCCTTCATTTGCAGAAGTGGTAATGTGACCGTGAGAACCACGTACCAAGGAAGCATCCAGAGGAATCACATCCATGAGGTAGCGAAAACCGAGTTGTTTCTTAAGTAGCTTGAGAGCGATTTTTCCTTGGGGAAATTTAATTTGGGGATCGAGGAAAAGTTCTACAGGATCGTAACCGGGTTTGCGGTGAATATCTACGGTTCTGGCAAAATCAGGGGCTTTGTTATCGTCGAGCCAATAATAATAAGTGAACCACATATTAGGGCTGGCGATCGCCACTAACTCTCCCGATCTGGGATGATTGAGATGGTAGGCTTGTTTACCTTGTTCGTCTAATACTTGGGCTACACCTTCAGTAGCTTCTAAAAGCGATCGCACTTTGGGAATGTAGGCTGGGTCATTCACGTATACATGAGCAATTTGGTGATCCGCCACAGCAAAAGCAATACTAGCACCAAAATCGAGCAGTTCTCGCCCCAATTCTTCCCGGACTGCAATTAAGTTATTTTCTCGCAGGACGCGGTTTAAATGTACTGCTTGATTAACAGGAGTAATGCCATATTCAGAAAGAACAATTACTTGAGTATTTCGTGCTTGAAAATATTCAATTAACTCCCTACAAACACCATCAATTTCTTGTAAATCTGCTTGGATACGCTTTTCATCGTGACCAAATTTTTGCAGACAATAATCTAAATGTGGCAGATAAACCAGCGACAATGTAGGGCTATAACGTTCCTCAATCCATTTAGCAGAATTAGCGATCCATTGGCTAGAATTAATTGAAGTTTTTGGCCCCCAAAAATCGAATAAAGGGAATTGACCTAAATCAGATTGAATTGGCGATCGCACATCGCTAGGATGGGTATAAATATCAGGTAATTTTCTCCCATCCGCAGGATACATTGGGCGCGGCGTAATAGCATAATCCACAGAAGAATACATATTGTACCACCAAAAAAGATTGGCACAAGTGAAGTTTGAATCAATTGATTTAGCAATTTCCCAAACTTTAGGAGTTTGTACTAATTTATTAGATTGTCGCCAAAATTTAACTTCACATTCATCTCGAAAATACCAACCATTAGCAACAATTCCATGTTCATTAGGCAATTTTCCTGTTAAATAAGTAGCTTGAACAGAACAAGTTACAGCCGGTAAAACTGTTTTGATTGGAACTGTTTGGCCTTTAGCCGCCCAAGTAGATAAAAATGGTGTATTCTTTCCCAGTAAGCTAGGCGTTAATCCTACAACATTTAGAACAACCGTTTTTTTCATAAAATTAATTTACAGCAAATTCTGTAACAATTTAGGAGGTTAAGTATAGAACTATTCAGAATTTAGAATTCTGAATTCTGAATTCTTTTAATACCCAGTCATATTCTCGTTGAATAGAAGTCAACAAATCTATTTTCATTTCTGGCGGTAATACATCCCAAGTGTAAGTCTCTATTTCTAAATGCGAACAAGCGTGATTTGTTTGCAGTAGATGTAAAACAGTGGCAATATCATCTTGTGTAGACTGCAAAATTTGATAATCACGAATAAAAATTGGCACATGAAAGTGAGTACGCCATTCTTGGGCGAGAGATTGTTCTAAATAAGGTAATGCAGTGACTAAATCAGGATAGTGATATAGAGTACCATCGGTGCGACGTTCGATTACTTGGTGAAGATAAGTAGATTCTGCAAACGGACGTAAGCGTTCAACTATCAAATTACGTTTCTCAACTTCAGCTGGAATTTGGACTTGAATTGCGGCGCTGATTTGAATTTTACCAATTTTAATTCCTGCTGATTCTAAACGTGCAAATACAGAATCGGCTTGTTCATATTCAACTGAAAAATGGCAGGTATCATAACAGATACGGATATGTTCTAGCAATTTATTTTCGGCTAAACTTTGTTCAATATTTAGTTTTTCTGATAAATAATGACCGCCAATCGGCAATAACCAATTTTGGAAAAAATCAATCACTTCTGATGTATTTTCAATTAATCCATCGGGTTCTGGTTCTAAATCGATATGTAATAATTTTCCTGTTTCTTCCCAGATATGAATTGTGTTTTCAACAACTGATGCCAAATTTAAACAACTATTTTTGATAACTGAGTTGCAAGTTGTTTGGTCTTCTCCCCACCAAGGTTTATAGGATAAGGGCAATGTAGAAATACCACCGTCAAGTCCTTTTGGTAAAAGAGTTGCTAAAATTTTTGTAAGATTTAATGTGTAGTCAAGTCGTTCTTGTGTAGACCAATCTGGTGCATAAACTTGGTCTTTTACCACTTGTCGATGGAATCCTCCATAAGGAAAGCCATTTAAGGTAAAAACATATAAATCCTGGTGAGTTAACCAATCTTGAAATTTGGCTAAGTTATTGTTTTCTAAAAGTTCCTTGGCGGCTACATCTGCTAACCTCAAACCAATACCGAAAGGTTCCGTCGGCGATAAACGTGATTTGAGTTCAGGAATATATTTTTGGAGATTTGCAAATACTTCTACCCAGGTTTCGCCGGGATGAATATTGCTGCAATAAGTTAAATGGAAGTTGTTGTTTGTAATTTTCATTTTCTACATTCTCTATTTATTATTTGCACGCAGATACGCAGAGAGATTTTTGGAGTATGAATGATTATAAATTTCTTTGCGCCTCTGCATGAGATTTTTATAATTGTATGGAGTGGATTTTAAGTAACGGCAAATATTTGTGCTAACTTCATCGAAATTGGTAATAAAATCAGGACTGCTAAACCGTAATACAAACCAGCAAAACCAGATGCAACAGTGGCGTCTAGAACAATTAGAGATAACACGCCTATTTTTACAGCATTACGGATATTTTCGGCTAAAGGTTCACGCGCAGCTTTGACAAAATTAGGTAGTATTCGGATAGCTAAGAAAACAGCGAATGGTAATGCGGCGATCGCTGTATACTCTGGTAATATTTCTAATGCTAAAACTGCCGTCAAAACTATTGCAATCAAAACTAGTGCTAAGATTCCTGTAATCTTCTTTCCGCCGTGAACTTCGCCCTGACTAATTGCAGTGATAGCCGCAATATAAATAACAGGAATCAGCGTTAAATACCAACGTTCTCCGATAATTTCCGGGACAGCACTTACACCCAATAATAAGTTACTACCACGGCACAAACCCATATTCAGCGGCCCAAAAAAAGGATGATGTTTGGCAAGGGAATTATACAGCAGTGCTGAAAGAGTAATGAAGATAGCGATCGCCCCACTCAACCAGGATACTTGAAAAGCTGCTCCAATACCAATCGCAAACAATATACTGCCTAAGAAAATAGCATTTTTCAACGACACCCGACCACTAGGAATTGCTCTATTTGGTCGTTCTTTTGCATCTAAATCAGCATCAAAAACATCATTAAAAACAATACCGCCGCCGTATAAACCAGTTGTCGCTAATAACAACCAAGCTAATGGAATTAAAATTGCAAAATTGACATCACCATTAATTAATTGAGCAAAAATAATTCCCGAGCCAGAAGCAGCAAACCCAACCAAAATATCAGCCCAAGCAGTAACAATATTAGCCGGACGCATCAATTCAAAATAGCCGCGCCAGCTTTGAAAACTCCAGCTTGCAACATTCACTTATCTGCCCCCTAATACTATTTTGGATTTTGTATTTTAGATTTTGGATTGTGAGAATGACGACAACACAAACATAAAAATTTATCCTGCAATGCCCCATGCCCCATGCCCAATGCCCCATGCCCAATACCCTATTCAATCAGCACTGAAAGCGAATTAATCCCTGGTTCTTGTCCTCGCAACACCGAATTACCATTAAATAGCTGACCCTGGTCGATAGATTGGGGGTTAAGCCAGTCTGAGGCTTGCATCTGCCCGGTTTGACTGTAAGCAGCTAAAGCATTTTCGTAACAAACTGCTCGCACATGTTCTTCGGGAATGCCTCTTTCTAACATTAACTGAGCCGTTTTTGGTACTGCTAATGGATCGCTAATTCCCCAATCAGCACTACTATCAACAATGATGCGATCTCGTCCATATTTACGAACAACTTCTACCATCCGGGCGTTACCCATTTTTGTCTGGGGATAAATCGTAAAAGCTGCCCAAAAACCACGTTTTAATACTTCTTCAACAGTTTCTTCGTTGTTATGATCGATAACAACTTGTGAAGGATCTAAACCATATTCAATACACCGATCCATACTCCGACTAGCACCCGCTTTCTTATTACGATGAGGAGTATGAATTAGTACCAACATATCGAGTTCTTTAGCTAACGCTAACTGTTGACAAAAGTACTTATCTTCTGCTTCTGTCATGTCATCGTAGCCAATTTCGCCAATGGCAACGACTCCTTCTTTACAAGCATAAAGTGGTAGCAGTTCCATCACTTCTGCTGCCAGCGCCTCGTTGTTAGCTTCCTTGGGATTCAAGCCAATTGTACAGTAGTGTTGGATACCAAACTGACTAGCACGAAACCTTTCCCAGCCCACAAGACTGCTGAAATAGTCTTTGAATGTGCCAGCGTTAGTTCGGGGTTGTCCCAGCCAAAAAGCTGGTTCAATAACGGCAACAATGCCATATTCCCGCATTACTAAGTAATCGTAAGTAGTACGGGAACACATGTGAATGTGAGGATCGATAAACATCATAGATTTAGGGAATGGGGAATGGGGCATGGGGAATGGGGAATGGGGCATGGGGCATCAAAAAGTCATGCATTCAAAAGTTCTTTAATTTTGAATTTTGAATTTTGAATTTTGAATTGATTTGTCTCCCTACTCCCCCACTCCCCTTTCATTTACACGCTAAAACTGCTCCAAGTCAGGTTACCCTGTTCTATGGATGACTGCAAATCTGGATAATGGGAAAGTAATGCTTGGGCTTCGGGTAAAGGTGATTCAGCACAAGCTAAAGCTGCTGCTTGTTGCTCGGCTATATCCCCATTAATTAGAACTTTTTCTAAATCTGCAACCATCGCACTATCAGCAAATTTACCTACAGGTCGCCAAAGTTCTGGGGTGACTGGCCGTTTAGCAGCCCAGCGTTCATGGGCATAGTCTGTTAACATCTTCGCTAATTCTGGGTTAGCGCGACGATCTAAACCCCAAATTAGATGCAACGGACTACCGACAAACACAGCTTTCAGCACCATCTGATTCCAAGCGGCATTATCTAAATAATCGGCTGGATAAGGGTTACGTAGTGCTATGGCTTGGAATACATTGCTCATATTGCTACGAATTCCCTCGGCAGCGCGTTGGCGATGTAATTCTGGATGTGGCAATAGCGCTAAACTCTGATAAAGTGCAACTAACTCGCCCATATCGGCACTAGAGAAAAGTTTATCGAGCGTTGGCGCAGCCTCTCCAAAGGAGACTCGCACATAACCTTCGGCATCATCCTCAAGCAAAGCTAAAACCAAGAGTGTACGACCTGCTTGATCTACAGTCCAATTACTAGGATTCCAACCAGGAATTGCCTCATGCGCTGCTGCCAAATCTTGGGGTGTTAACTGCAAATTCTGTTTACCCAGATAACGCGGCACAGCACTAAAAGCTGTGAAAAACACTCGCTCACCAGCACCGCTAGTAATCTGTGCTTGCTTCTGTTCCAGCCAAGCGATACCTGTCTGGGAAACAGACTGTAGTAACCACTGATGTAGTAACTTGTTTACTTTACTCATGATAAATTTCAAAACAAGTTGCCCAACTTTTTTTGGTGACAACTATGTATAATTTCTAGCATTAAATTTGATACTTTGATTCTTCAACCAGTTCTATAGTATATTACTTAGCTAATAACTTCATTGAATCTACAAAATATATCTAATTTAGCTAAGATACTGTAAAGATATAATTTTCAATCGATAAAATCCTAAGTTATGCTGCGGAAAAAAATTAGAATCTTATGTAATGATGATGATATTAAGTGTCAAACTTAGATATAAAATATAAAATACACATAAGCGATATTCATCATTAAATTTGCAAATATTTTTCATTGTTGACTTGATTCAAAAATGAACAGTGGCACTATAAACTAATCATTTATTAGCCAGTATGTCTATTAAATATTTTGAATGCTGGAATACCAAATTGATATTTTTGAAATAGTAGATAATCTTAAATCAAGTAGTGCATATATTTACAAATAATATTTAGATATGGCTATTAAACAAAAGACTGCTCTGAATCTCCAACCCATTAATCAATGCGTTCAAGTAACCTTCAAGTATGAGGTTCATTTCACGAGAGGTTTATTTGAATTAGATAATTCTTTATTATCACAAGTGATTGCAGCAAATAGCGAGACAACTCCAAAACGAGTGTTAGTAGTGGTAGATGGAGGAGTTTTAAATCATCAAAATGGGCTGCTCAAAAAATTAGCACTTTATGGTCAGCGTTATGCAGATGTAGTCACTTTGAGTGGTGAACCAATAATCGTTCCTGGTGGAGAAGCAGTCAAGAATGATTCTAGATTTATAGAGCAAATTCATCAGCGAATCGATGCAGTTGGATTGTGTCGTCATTCCTACGTGTTAGCAATTGGAGGAGGAGCCGTGTTAGACATGGTAGGATATGCAGCAGCAACGGCTCACCGAGGAATTCGGCTGCTGCGGGTACCGACAACAGTATTAGGACAAAATGATTCGGGTGTTGGCGTCAAGAATGGGATTAATGCCTTTGGCAAGAAAAATTTTCTTGGCACATTTATGCCACCTTATGCTGTATTGAATGACTTTGATTTTATCACTAGCCTTGACGATCGCGATTGGCGATCGGGTATTGCAGAAGCGGTGAAAGTAGCGTTAATTAAAGATGCAGATTTCTTTAATTTTATTATGACCTATGCCGATAGATTAGCTCATCGAGATATGGAGATTATGGAAAAGCTGATCTATCGTTGTTCGCAGTTGCATTTAGAGCATATTGCAGGTGGTGGCGATCCTTTTGAAATGGGTTCATCGCGTCCTTTAGATTTTGGACATTGGGCTGCTCACAAACTAGAACATTTAACTAATTACAGTTTACGTCACGGTGAAGCTGTGGCGATCGGCATTGCTTTGGATACAACCTATTCATATTTAATAGGGCAACTCTTACAATCAGAGTGGCAAAGAATTCTAATTACACTTAAGAAATTAGGCTTTACTTTGTATGTACCAACACTCAAAGAGCATATAGATTGGCTAGACCATCCCGATTGCATATTTAAAGGTCTTACCGAGTTCCGCGAACATTTAGGAGGAAAATTAACAATCACCCTTCTAGAAGGAATCGGACAGGGAATAGAAGTTAACCAAGTAGATTTATCTTTGTATAAAGATGCTATTTCCTTGCTGGAAGATTGGGAAATTTTGCATTGATTATTGAGACGTGATGAATCGTGTCTCTATAAGATTTATCTCATGTACGTTTGATTATTTATTAATGGTATCAAAATCGCTGCTGATTTCTAGTCAATGAAGTACACCATCTAAATCTCAAAACTACATACGAAGCCTATTCTAGTTCTGACTTCTGAATTCTGACTCCTAACTTCTGACTTCTGTTAGCGGATAGCTAAGGTTTAGCCCATTCTGACTCCTGAATTCTGAATTCTGAATTCTAAATTCTGCTGTATCATGCTTTTGGGATAGTATTCCCATAGTTTTTTTCATTAATGAGAAAATATTCATGAGATATAAACTCTTGGGCAAAAGCGGGTTAAGAGTCTCTGAACTCTGCTTAGGAACCATGACTTTTGGTGAAGATTGGGGTTGGGGTGCTTCTAAAGACGAAAGTGGTAAAGTGTTTGATACTTTTGTGGAAGCAGGAGGCAATTTTATTGACACCGCCAATGGTTATACCGACGGTAGCAGTGAAAAAATTGTTGGTGAATTAATCGCCAAAGATCGGGAACGCTTTGTAGTTGCGACAAAATATTCCTTTCCTTTGCGGATGAATGATAAAAACGGCAACCCCAATGGTAGTGGAAATCATCGCAAGAACTTAGTCCAGTCTTTAGAAGGTAGTTTGAAGCGGTTGAATACCGACTATATTGACTTATTTTGGTTGCACGCTTGGGATTATACCACACCTATTGAAGAAGTATTGCGATCGCTTGATGATCTAGTCCGTCAAGGTAAAGTACTTTACATTGGCATTTCTGATGCACCCGCTTGGATTGTTTCCCAAGCAAATACCATCGCTCAATATCAAGGATGGACGCAATTTGTCGCCCTGCAAATTGAGTATAGTTTAATTCAGCGGACACCAGAACGCGATTTAATACCCATGGCCAAAGCTTTCGATTTAGCAGTAACACCCTGGTCACCTTTGGGTGGTGGCGTGCTGACAGGTAAGTACAATAAATCTGCCCTGGACAGTGGCGAATCAGGACGGTTAGCAAATTCAGCATTAGGAAGTATTTCAGAAACAAGTTTAGCGATCGCCGAAGTTGTCAGTCAAGTTGCAGCAGAAATTGGACACACACCATCACAGGTAGCATTAGCTTGGTTACGCGCTCAAAGTGGAGTGATAATTCCGATTATTGGCGCACGTAAATTAACTCAATTTCAAGATAACTTAGCTTCATTGAATGTGACTCTTTCTCCAGAACATTTGCAGCGATTAAATGAAATCAGTCAAATTGAACTGGGTTTTCCCCATGACTTTTTGCACAATGATATGATTCGCGATCGTCTTTTTGGTGGTACATTTAACGCCATAGACAACCATCGGATCTAATATAATTATTTACGTTTGACTGGAATTCCCCAAATCTTGACTTTTTGATCGAATCCACCACTGGCTAATATTTGCCCATTTGGACTAAAAGCGATCGCACTTACCCAGTCTGTATGTCCACTTAATGTATTTATTAACTCACCTGAAGTGATATTCCACAACCTAATGCCATCTCTACCGGCACTAGCAAGGGTTTGTCCGTCTGGATTAATGGCGATCGCATTTACCCAGTTATTATGTCCTGTGAGGGTACGGAATAATTCTCCACTATTGACATTCCACACTTTAACGGTGCGATCGCGGCTAGCACTAACTAATGTTTGTCCGTCTGGTGTAAAGCTAACGGCAGTAACAGAATTAGTATGAGCTACTGTTTCACTAATTAATTTACCACTACTCAAGCTCCACAACTTAATTACACCTTTATTGTCGCCACTAGCCAAGGTTTGCCCATCAGGACTAATAGCTACCGTATAAATCAAATTGTTAAAGCGTGCTAAACTACCGAGTGGGCGTTGTTGTAACAAATCCCACAAACGAATTCCATCTAAAGCTCCACTAATTAAAACTTTACTATCAGGAGATACCGCTAAAGACAATACATTACTGGTATGTCCGACAAAAGAGCGACTAAATTTAAATTTAAAATTTTTCAGATTCCAGAGGTTAATTGTGTTGTCAGTACTACAACTAACCAAGGTTCGACCATCTGGCGAAATTACTAAAGATTCTACGGCAGTTTTATGTGCTTTGCCCATATTCCCCAACTGTCTGCCGTTTGCTGGATTCCAAAAGCGAATGATACCTTCATTTTCTGCGCCTCCACTGACAAGAATTCTGTTATCTGGAGTGAAGGCTAGAGATTTAACAGTTCCGTTATGTCCTTTGAGGGTATAAAGTAGCTGGAAATTGGCAAAATTGTTTGTAGTTTCAGAGTTTGGTGCAAATTCAATCGCAGCATTAGCTTGATGAATATAAAACCCTTCCCAAGTAATTACTGGAAGGCCAACAGCCGCCATCAATGCCAGAATAATATACCGATGCCAGAAATTACCCCCACCTCTTCCCTCACTCCTCACTACTTTGCCTCACTTTTCGAGTTGGTATAAAAAAACATATACAAACAAACATTTGAGAGTTATGAATTATCACTCATAACTCCTAACTTCTAAATCCTAACTTTTAACTCAACACTCCCTAAAGAGGTGGTTTTTTCTTAGAAACGCTTAGCATTGGTAAAGGCGGACTAGAAGAACGAGAGGGCAAGTAATGTTGTACTATAGGCTCCTCTGGTAGAGGGCGACGCTGTTGGATACGCCACAACTTCAAGCCTAGCGCTATCCCTGCCGTTCCTAAACCAAAAGCAAACAACGACCAGCTATCATCCAATCCGCCAATCAGGGCATCTACCAGTCCCATCGTCATCAATATAGTGATTAGTGGTTCTTTTCGGTAGGTTGACTTCAAAAAACGAGGTAATACAGCGTTCATCACAGCTTGGTTGGTTCCAGTTTACCTTTTGTGTATATTTACCAAGAATACCTCACCCATATTTTGCCTTTTTCATCGAAGGCATAAACTCATTTAATATGACTTTCTTGAGTAGGGGAGGAAGTCTACTCATTAACCTTCTTACATGTGCTAGTTGCAAGTTGCGGATATTTCAGTCAGTAATAGGTATTTGGATTCCTCTGTTGGTTACATTCTACGGCAACAATTTACCAATAAATCTAATAAAAGTCTTGAAGTCGCAGGAATTCGCTATCAATTGTTAAAGTCAAAACCAACTGGTTGTTCCAGCTGGTTGAAACTCATCTAAATACTAGCTTACAATTTCTGTGCTTGTTGGTGGCACTACTTCAGACCCAGCCATGATAGCACCCCTTGATTGGTGACGTATTCAATCACCAACATCAAACCGAAGCCAATCATTGCAGCTCGACCATTCAAGCGTTCAGCATATTCGTTAAAGCCAAACTTCGGCTCGTCTAGTTTAGGTGTAATTGTTGGTTGTGGTTGTGTCATTTTTTAGAAACCTCTTTTCGGCAAACGGGACTTTTTAAGACTGATGCGGGGACGCGGGGACGCGGGGACGCGGGGACGCGGGGACGCGGGGATGCGGGGACGCGGGGACGCGGGGACGCGGGGACGCGGGGACGCGGGGACGCGGGGACGCGGTGACGCGGGGACGGATGGAGATTTTAATGATAAGTGATTAACCGGACTTGACATCAAAGGTAAAGGAATTAGTTTTTTTTCCTCAGCCTTTAGCTTATTTTTGCAGGCGATCGCAGTGCTTGAATGTCAAGATTACTTGAGCAATTCAGCCACAGCTTCCTAAAAGAGAGCCATAGAACCGCCTTTTTAATAAATTGTTATGATTCTTTATATATTGTATAAATACTGAAGCAATAGTCAAGGGTAAGAGTTTGCAGGTATTCGGATTAAATTTACAGACTCAAGAGTGAGAATAGCTATTTCTAATACAGCTATCGGCAATAGATCGGTAGCAAGCTTAAGATTGGCAGGCTACAGTTAAACAAAAAAAAATATCAGAGGCTGTATATGGAAATCGGCGTACCCAAGGAAAATAAAGATCAAGAATTTCGAGTAGGTTTAAGTCCTTCGAGTGTGCGGGTGCTGGGAGAAAATGGTCATAAAATTTTTGTTCAGACACAAGCAGGTAACGGTGCTGGATTCACGGATAATGACTACATAAGTGCTGGAGCAGAGATTGTTCCCACAGCAGAAGCAGCTTGGAATCGAGAATTGGTTGTCAAAGTTAAAGAACCATTGAAATCCGAGTATAATTTTTTGCAAAAAGGACAAATATTATTTACTTATTTACACTTAGCAGCCGATCGCCAATTAACAGAGCATTTAATTGATTGTGGCACTTGTGCGATCGCCTACGAAACAGTAGAACAACCAGGCGCTAACAGACTACCCCTACTCACCCCCATGAGCGTTATTGCCGGTCGGCTTGCAGTACAATTTGGGGCAAGATTTCTAGAACGTCAGCAAGGCGGTAGAGGTGTGCTTTTGGGAGGTGTACCTGGAGTCAAACCTGGTAAAGTAGTCATCCTTGGTGGTGGCGTTGTCGGCACCGAAGCAGCTAAAATTGCCGTGGGTATGGGTGCTAGCGTCCAGATTTTAGACGTGAGTGTTGAGCGCTTATCTTACCTAGAAACTCTATTTGGCTCTAGAGTCGAATTGCTTTACAGCAACTCAGCCCATATTGAAGCCGCAGTTCAAGAAGCCGACTTGCTCATTGGTGCAGTTTTAGTACTGGGACGCAGGGCACCAATTTTAGTATCCCGCGAATTAGTCAAACAAATGCACCCTGGTTCAGTAATAGTTGATGTTGCTGTTGACCAAGGCGGCTGTGTGGAAACCTTACATGCCACATCTCACACAAACCCGGTATACATTGAAGAGGGCGTGGTGCATTATGGCGTTCCCAATATGCCAGGAGCAGTACCTTGGACAGCAACTCAGGCACTCAATAACAGTACATTACCTTATGTTGTGCAGTTAGCGAATTTGGGAATTAAGGCATTGGAAGTTAACCCAGCCTTAGCTAAAGGTGTGAATGTGCAGAATCATCAATTAGTACATCCCGCTGTGCAAGAAGTGTTTCCTGATTTGGTAAATTAGAGGTTACACAGGCGGGGGTTAGAAACTGCGATCGCTTAAATTAATGGTGGTAGCCCTCATCAATTAGATTAATTTCGTTGCCAAATGCGCGGATGGGTAGCTGTAGAAAATCAAAACAACCAAAAAATCGCTGCATCCCAATGTATACAAGGTTTTGAGGACTATAGGACTTTTAAACCATCCGCGCACCTTACGGAGACTGGGTTTCAGCGATTTGCATCTGGTGTTAATACCATTTCCTGTGTTATGATTCTTTCATCCGCGCAACTGCACCTTGAAAACCGAATACAGCAAGCCTTTCTGGTGTCCGCCATTGCAATTAACTAAACTCCCTATTAGGGATTGAAACCTATTAGAACCATTTTTATTAATAGAATCTACAGATTGCAATTAACTAAACTCCCTATTAGGGATTGAAACTTTTACGAAGCTGCCATTCCCAACAATTGAAAGTAAGATAAATTGCAATTAACTAAACTCCCTATTAGGGATTGAAACGGCAAGCTGCTTTACGCAAACAACTTAGTAGGGTGGATATTGCAATTAACTAAACTCCCTATTAGGGATTGAAACAGTCCAAATCACGGCCATTCTCAAGCCGTCTCCCACATTGCAATTAACTAAACTCCCTATTAGGGATTGAAACTCTTTTGAAGCTATTGGATACATTTAATTCATCAAATTGCAATTAACTAAACTCCCTATTAGGGATTGAAACAACCAGCAACTATCTAAACTACAAGAGCAACAACAAATATTGCAATTAACTAAACTCCCTATTAGGGATTGAAACCACTAACCAAGACATAGGCGCAATTGAAGACAGCCATGCAAATTGCAATTAACTAAACTCCCTATAAGGGATTGAAACAAGATCCTGTTTTAGATGAGCCAATATGGACTATCATTGCAATTAACTAAACTCCCTATTAGGGATTGAAACCCAATCACAATTCTTCCAGCATTCTCGCCATTAAAATTGCAATTAACTAAACTCCCTATTAGGGATTGAAACTAGTTGATTCAGCGGCTTGCCCAAGTGCCATACTATTGCAATTAACTAAACTCCCTATTAGGGATTGAAACGTTTGCGAACATTGGTATTCCAAGAACTCACAGATTGCAATTAACTAAACTCCCTATTAGGGATTGAAACAGTGCAACAAATCTTGCGTGATAGCATTAAACCTAAAATTGCAATTAACTAAACTCCCTATTAGGGATTGAAACGAGTTGGCGAAGGCGAAGTTGAATCATGAATTAGATAAAATTGCAATTAACTAAACTCCCTATTAGGGATTGAAACAAACAAAAGAAATTCATTAACAGAAACTCCTATGATTGCAATTAACTAAACTCCCTATTAGGGATTGAAACAAGCAATCGTGGCTACGATTGTCAAAGAAAGGCAGCATTGCAATTAACTAAACTCCCTATTAGGCAATACAGTTCAGTTAAGCCTTTCTTTCTTATCTTTGCGTCCTTTGTGTCCTTGGCGGTTCGTTAAAAAAAAATGAATTTGGCCAAGAGTCTTAGCCTTAACCCAAGCGTATTGCCCTATTAGGGATTGAAACTTGTAAATCGGCTTCAATCTTTATGAAGAACTACAAAAATTATTAAGATAGTTATAAAGCTCACGAAATAAAGGGCATTTTCGTTGAACTTCAGATGGATTGAGATATGCTAATAGCTCAGGTGTATGCAATCCTTTAGAAAAGCGCGTTGAACTGCTATCAAATTCATCTAGAACACTTGAATCGATTAGCGCTTGTGATAGTTTTTCTTGACAACAATCTCTTTCAAGATCGTACTCACTAAAGGATTCTGGATCATCAAAAGGAATATTGATTTGCGTACTCAGCCACCAACGCATACGCTGATGTCTACTTCTAAAGTCGGGATGTTGAGCTACTGAGTTATTCCAATCTGCGATAATCCAAGCTTCAAGTTCGGGAGCAGCAAACCCAATAAATATTGGAATATCAGAATATGCTGATATCGCTGACAATATTCTTTCTCTTTCCCGTATCGGATCGCGGCAATCTAAATCATCAAAAACTAAAATTAAATCACATACATTGGGTTCATATTGTAAAGCAATAGATAGCTCTCGCTTGATTTGCTCAATTAAACTCTGACCTGTCCTTCCATAACTATTTATCTTATTAGGTTTAGGGCCAGGTTTCTGATTAATTGGTGTTTTTCGTTTAAATGAACATCCAGGAAAGTTTTTTTCTAAAAAAGGAATTAGTCCTCTAACTTCAGCTTCCCCACCCCCAGCGAAAACCCATACTACCACGGCCATCCTCCAATACTGGGGTCGCCAACACGGTATAAATCACCTAGTTCCCATCCTTGTTCTAGCTTGTCATTAAGCATTTCTTTGGAGAGTGTTTTGATGGAAGAATGCGTACTATCTTCTGAATAAAAACAAAAAACATTTTCTAAACAATCTGTGAAATGGTCTAGGAGATCGGGGCTGTGTGTAGTGATAATTACTTGAGTTTTTCTAGCAGCTTTTTTAATCCACTCTGCTAAAATTGGCATCCATGATACATGCAATCCTAATTCTGGTTCATCAATTACTAGTAATGAAGGAAGAACTGGTGAATGTAATATAGTAGCCCAACAAAGCATTCGGACAGTTCCATCTGACATTTCATTGAGATAAAAGGCTTCTTTAATGTCATGAAAATACCACTCTAATGTCAGAGACAAACGACCAGAACGGATAGGTCTAAGACGACGAGTCTTTGGTAAGATAGCCTTCATTGCTTGATTAATACTGTCCTCAAAATCTATATTTTGCAGAGTTAAATTATCCAAAACTAGAGGTAAATTATCTCCTGAAGGCGATAAATAAATATCACTTCCTCCTATTTTAGGCTCTGCCATTCTAATAAGATTTAAATCCATATTATTGGCATTATAAAACTGCCATTTTGAGATTAATTCAATTAAATCTCTTCTAATTTTATAAACAGGTGTATTTTCAGGAGGATATTGGCTATCTTCAAGCAATCTAGGTATAGCAGTGAGACCTAAAAAATTACTTGGTATATTATCTAAACCTTCAAAATGAGTTTTTGGCTGACCTGGTGCATCATAAACTGATACAGCCCCTTTGCCAAATTCTCTGTCATGAAACTTATAATAATAAAAGGGAAATGAAGTTGAGTCCTGTAAATTTTCCCCACTATATAAATATTCTTCTGCGATACTAACGCCTCTTGCCCGATCTCTATTAACAAAAATTTTTAAATCAAGTATGCTGCTATCTCTTGTAGGTGTATCAATTTGTGAATTGTGAGAAAAACTAAAACAGTATGCAATTCTTACTCTAGCAGGACTTTCTACACTAACATCTAAAATTCTATTGCCACCAATTTGGGTAATTGCATCTTCAAAACTACTGACGCTTCGACTTTCATCAGGAATTTTAGTTAGACTATCTTTTAAAAATTTTAAGCAGCTGATGAAATTGCTTTTACCTGAACCATTTGAACCTATAAAAATATTCAGATTTTTGAGTATAACTATCTGATTTAAAGATAAATTTTTATAATTGTTAGTAACAAGAAAGCGAAGAAGGGGTTGATTCATGACATTGAAAAAAGTCTATAGTGAATTGGCAAATAGATAACACTATTTTTTCAATTCTATAGCTTCATTGGTTATCACGAGCAATAAATACTTTCATTAAACCTTGGCTAAACCTACACAAGTATAAACTTTTGGTGTATTGTCAACAGCCCCACAACGTCTATTCTAAGAAGGGGAGTAGCTAATGGAGAATATTCATGGAATTTTTATCGGATTCCGTGGTGCTATCACGGATGCAATTTGCGCTGACTGCGATATTCCATATGCTTTGGCCTGTGCTGACTACAGGAATGGGAATTTATCTGGTTATCGTCGAGGGACTATGGCTAAAAACTCGTAATCCAGACTACTACCTCCATGCCCGCTTTTGGTCTAAATTTTATCTCTTGAATTTTGGCATTGGTGTGGCAACGGGTATCCCGATGGAATTCCAATTTGGTACTAATTGGGCACCGTTTTCGGAAGCGGCGGGCAATTTTTTTGGTAGTGTGATTGGGTTTGAAGCTTCCTGGGCGTTCATGCTCGAAGCTGCTTTTTTAGGTATTATGTTATTCGGTTGGGAACGAGTTAATCCCGCTATTCATTATCTTTCAACAATTTTAGTTGCCGTTGGTGCTAACCTATCAACCGTATGGATTTTGACAGCAAATTCCTGGATGCAAACTCCGGCTGGTGGGGAATTAGTAAATGGCAAATTTATTGTCCACGATTATTTTCAAGCAATATTAAATCCCTTCATGGTTAATAGTGTGCTGCATATGTTCTTTGCCACACTAGAAACTTCGTTGTTTGTGATTGGTGGAATTAGTGCTTGGTATATTCTCAAACAACGCCATGCAGGTTTCTTTTCACGGTCATTGAAGATTGCTTTAGCAGCTGCGATCGCAGTTGCTCCATTACAAATATACATCGGACATTTAAGCGGCGAACAAGTTTATCACTATCAACCCACAAAACTCGCTGCAATGGAAGCACAGTGGGAATCTTCACCTGCGGGACAGCCGGCAGATTGGAGTCTTGTAGCCATACCCAATGAAAAAGCCCAAAAAAATGATTGGGAAATCACCGTCCCCAATGCACTGGGATACATTCTGGAATTCAAAAAGAATCTTTCCGAACCAGTACGCGGTTTGAAGGAGTGGAAAAGTGAGGATCGTCCTCATTTAGTGGGTTTGATTTACTACGCTTTCCGCACAATGATTGCCATTGGGTTTTTCTTCGCGGGATTAATGTTATTTAGTACCCTGCAATGGTTACGCGGTAAACTCTCAGCAGAAAACATTACTCAACAACGGTGGTTAATGCGGGCTTGGATATTGGCAGCTCCTTTAGGATACATTGCCGTAGAATCAGGTTGGATTGTGCGCTGTGTTGGCAGACAACCGTGGACACTCTACGGGCAAATTCGCACAGTTGATGCAGCTTCTCGTTTACCCGCAAGTAATGTCTTAACATCACTAACTGGCTTTGCCACAGTCTACAGCCTTTTATTTATCGCAGTTTTGTACTTTGGTAGCCGCATTCTCCGCAGAGGCCCAAATCTCGACTTACCAATTCCAGGTATGGAAACCACCAAACCCGCAGTAGATACTAATCCTGGTGAGTTTGTTCCAGATGAACGCCCTGTAGAAGCGCAGGAGTGAGTTTTATTTGGGAGTGGGGAGTGGGGGAGATGAGGGAGATGAGGGGGATGAGGGGGATGAGGGGGATGAATTAATAACCAATACCCAGTCCCCATTCCCCATTCCCCAGTCCCAATTAGGAGATTTTATGGAGACCCTAGAGTATTTTTTGCCGCAAGTATGGTTTGTGATTTTAGCTTTTTTCCTATTCCTTTATGTAATGCTAGATGGATTTGATTTAGGGGTGGGGATATTATCTCTTACCTCTTCAGATGAAGAACGTCGCAGCATTTTGATGACTAGTTTAAGCAATATTTGGGATGCTAATGAAACTTGGCTAGTTTTGATGGGAGGAGGTCTTTTTGGTGCATTTCCTTTAGCTTATGCCACAATTTTGAATGCCTTATACATTCCGATTTTTTTAATGATATTTGGGTTTATTTTTCGTGGTGTAGCATTTGAGTTTCGTGAATTATCAAACCGCAAATTATTTTGGAATTTCGCTTTTGGTGCTGGGAGTTTTATGGCTGCACTTGGTCAAGGATTCGCCCTTGGTGCTGTGCTGGCGGGGATTAATGTTGATGATACAGGACACTTTATTGGTACAACTTGGGACTGGCTAAATATTCCATCGGTGCTGGTGGCTTTAACTTTGATTCAAGGATATGTGTTAATTGGTTCAACTTATCTGATTTGGAAAACCACAGGAGAATTGCAGGAAACTCACTATAAAACTGCCAAAATTGCTGCTTGGACAACTTTAATTGGTGCGATTTTCATTACAATTACAACACCGATAATTTATGAAAATGCGCGATCGCGTTTGTTTCAGCAACCTTTAGTTTATATCTTTGCAGTCATTCCCTTGTTGGGAGTTTTGTTGATTTGGCAACTTTTGAAGAGTCTGAATCGCAAACAAGAAAGAGCGCCTTTTATTTGGACAATTCTGCTATTTGTGTTGTCGTTCATCGGCTTGGGATTAATTGTCTTCCCGTACATCATTCCTAATAAAATCACTATCTATGAAGCAGCCGCTGACCCCAGTTCGTTGGTGATTATGATCATTTTTATTGGGTTTCTCATTCCAGTGATGCTATTTTATAACCTTTATCAGTACATTGTTTTTCGAGGTAAAGTGACTGGCGATCAGTATGGCGAATAGAGTACTTTTACTTTTTCAAGCTAACAATTCGTCTACGGCTACACTAAAACCCAATAATACTTTTTGAGTCCTAACTACATCACCAGCCTTAAACCCTAAAACTTGATTATCAGTCATAACCAAAACTAACTGACTCTCAGGAAATACTAGCCAAATTTCCTCGCAACCAGACCGTAAATATTCCTGGGCTTTTAAAAATAAGTCCTCAGCTAAATCAGTCGGTGAAACTATTTCTGCAATTAGTGGAAAACTTTGTGGCAATGTGGGAACGTTGCCAAATTGAGTTACTAAATCCGGCGTTAGATAAGCCACATCAGGACGACGCCCTTGTTTGTATGTGCGACAAGGCACTTCAGTGTAAACTTTGCCTCCTAGTTGATTGGAGTTGACGTAAGTTCTCCAGTAAAAGTAGAGATTCCCTTCAATTTCACTATGTTTTAATGTCATCCCTGTTTTTTCTACTAGTTGTCCATCCACCCACTCCATCCCATCTGGAGGATTTACCATGAAATCTTCTAAAGAATGGATTTCGGGAATCGATACAATTTCGTCATGTTTGGAAACTAACATTGCAAGCCTCCACTTTGATTAATTAAGTATACAATGTATTGAACAAGAATTCAGAATTCAGGAGTCAGAATCAATATTTCAAATCATTACCAAATTATCTTGTGCTTCTTCTTCTAATTCATAACCATTAGCTAGTTTGGCAATTGCTTGGTCAATCATTGCTAAACCTTGATCTACGGTTTCAACTACACTTAATTGTCCTCGCAATTCAGCAGCACCGACAAAACCTTTAGCGTACCAAGTCATGTGTTTACGGGCTTGACGCACACCGCGATCGCCTTTATATTCCCACAAGGCTTGTAAATGATCTCTGGCACATTCTAAGCGTTCAATTGGGGTTGGTGGCGGTAATATTTCTCCAGTTTTTAAGAAGCGATCGATTTCTCCCACCAAAAACGGATAACCCAAAGTTCCACGAGAACACATCACACCATCAGCGCCAGTTTCTTCTAAACATTTCACCGCCGCCTCAATAGAAAAAATATCTCCGTTGGCAATTACTGGAATAGAAAGTACTTCTTTAACACGGGTAATCCATTCCCAGCGGGCATTGCCGTTGTATCCTTGAGCGCGAGTGCGTCCGTGTACTGTAATCATTTTTGCCCCTGCATCTTCCATGCGTTTGGCAAAGTCGAGAATCGTAATTTCTTTGTCATTCCAGCCAATACGGGTTTTCACTGTCACAGGTACATCAACAGCTTTCACCACTTCTCGCACAATTGCCTCTGCGATTTCTGGTTGGCGCAACAGAGAAGAACCGCCTCCATTTTTAGTGATTTTATTTACCGGACAACCCATATTAATATCAACAGTATCAGCTCCTTCTGCAACCGCCTTGATTGCTGCTTCTGCGAGGAAATCTGGACGACAATCAAATAGTTGAATGCTAATTGGGCGTTCGTTGGGGTCTACCTCCATGATTTTGGGCAATTGTTTGACATAATGCAACCCGGTAGCATTGACCATTTCGGTATACATCATCGAATCGGGTGCATAACGACGCACAAGGCGACGAAATACCAAATCTGTGACGCCAGATAAAGGCGACTGAAGAACCCGGCTTTTGACCTCAAAGGAGCCAATTTTTAAAGGTTGAGAGAGTCTAGCTTGGAGAATGGGAGACAGGGAAATCATATGATAAATTAAAAATTCAAAATTGCTTTGCTTGCTTGCGATCGCCAAAAATTGTCAAAATATTAAAAACTATTTATTGATAATCTTAATTACATCCTCTCATTTTTTTGAAATACAGCGGATTTCAAGGAAAGTCAAGTACACAACGATTTGTCTCAACGTCAGGTATCAAGCTTGTTTTACTTCTGAATTCTGACTCCTGAATTCTGACTCCTGACTCCTGAATTCTGAATTCTGACTCCTGAATTCTGACTCCTGAATTCTGACTCCTGAATTCTGACTCCTGAATTCTGACTCCTGACTCCTGAATTCTGACTTCTGTTGTGATTAATTTTATTTAGGTATTTTGACTTGGAGGCTGTTTTTGAATTTCTTGCTGCACCTCCTCTAAACTCAAACCTAACTCTTTTGCTGTTTGTTCAAAACTCAATCCCAACCTCAACAACAAAGAAATCATTCTGAACTTTTCTTCACGCGCTCCTTCTTGCTTCCCTTCTTGCTTGCCTTCTTGATAAACTCGTGTTTGCTTCAAATCACTTAACCCAAACATACCTTCAATCTCCTCTCGACTCATAGTTGGAAACTTATAAACCAAAATTGTCTCTATCAATTCTAATAACTGCCGACGCTGTGGTTCAATGTTGATTTCTTGCTGGGTTCTGTCTATTAACTCTCTGGCAGCTATAATTGCTGCATCCTCCTTATCGACTACTAATTTCATCGTAGCAATTCCTATTGGCAATGATGCAGTTTCACCTAATTCATTCAGATAAATCCGACTGATGCGCTGGCTGGCGAAAAATTCACTGTAATTTTTGATGTCTGCTGTATCTAAACTGCGATTGCCATAGATGACTACTCCCCGCCAAGAATTTTTAGGTTGATTTTGACGTAAGTATAAAGAAATTTCTGAAATTAGCCGCGAATAAATTTCTGTATCAGTTTGAAATTGGACTTCTACAAAATAAATTGGATTTTCTTCCCCTTGCGTCGGCAGAAAAACACCGTCTATGCGGAATGCAGTTTGTTTGATTTCAATTGAAGAAAATTTATAATCTTCTGCTGTTTGGGGTGGGTTGCCAATTAATTCAAAAAAGATGCTAGGGAATTCTTGAAAAAGGCGATAGAAAATGCTGTCAGTTTTCACGCTTGGTGTATTACACAGATGTGATTCGTTGCAATTTTATCGTGAAATGGGTACTAACAGATTTTGTTCAATTAGGCTTAACGAAATTTGCCCGTTGAGTTAAAATGAATGATATACATATAATGTCAATTGGTAACTGATGTACTATGCCACTCTTTCAATACAAGACTAGACCATAACAAAAAACCTATCAGTAATAGTCCCATAACTCCATCCAAGCAAATTAAGGAATGCATTTTCCCAGACATGGGAGTAACCATTGGAAAAAGATAATGCCCTGGACTAGAGATACTAGTAATTGAGTATAAAGCTAATAAAAGGTAGGCTAACCAAAACATACTTTTGGTATAAAACCAATATCCCAGCAATCCTACCGGAGTCATCACAATTACAACACTAATTACTCCAGCAGAAGTGAACCACTCAGGACCGGGATACTGGCTCAAAAATAGTGCATTGTCTGTGTAGTGTAACCAAGTAGAAATGAGGTTGAATGTGATGATAAATAGCAGAATCATCTGGCGAGGTTTAGAAGGATCGATCGTCATGTAAATATGCAATTAAAATGCGTAACAGCCTAGTAAGCCGACTAGCGATCGCGCCGCCGGCATCACAAACTTAATGTTAATTCCAGTTATAATCTAGCCGCGAGTTGCACTTTGAGGAGGATGGGAGACAACCTTTTTAGCTAAACCTAAAGTCTGTAAAACCTGGATACTCCACCAAGTTATGTCAATTTCCCACCAAGATAAGCCTGATTTCGCCATGTGGGGATAAGTATGATGGTTATTGTGCCATCCTTCTCCATAGGTGACAAGAGATACCCACCACAGATTACGAGCGCCATCATTGGCATCAAAAGTGCGATAACCCCACAGGTGTGATGCGGAATTCACAAACCAAGTCGAGTGCCAAAGCAAGACGCATCTAACAAATATTCCATAGATGACAAAAGACCAACCTCCCAAGGCATACAGCAGCAGCCCGAAGGGAATTTGTAATAGTAAGAAGTAGCGATCTAACCAGCGATAAAACGGTTGTCTTGCTAAATCGGGGGCATATTTTTGATAGGTTTCATAGTCAAAAAACTCTGGACGTGGATAAAAAATCCACAGCATATGACTCCACCAAAATCCTCGTTGAGCAGAGTAGGGGTCTAAGTTGATATCTTCGGTGTGGGCGTGATGCTGGCGGTGTCCACCCACCCAAAAAATTGGCCCCCCTTGCAAAGCCAAGGCTCCGATCAGGGCGATCGCATATTCTAACCACTTGGGAACTTGGAAACTCCGATGGCTCAGTAGTCGGTGATATCCCAAGCAAATACCAATACTCCCGAATAACCAATGGAGAAACACGAGTAAACCTAATGCCGACCAAGAAAAAAACCAAGGAGCCAGAAGTGCCAAGACATGAAATGTAGTAAAAAATACTACATTAGTCCAACTGAGTTGCGGTGCATTTCCTTTCTCAGGGATGATGCCTTTGCCGAACGCTCCAAAATTTGCGGTCATAAAAATTCCTGTTGATGGACGAGCAAGCGATTTGCCTTTTCTCGGATGCCATCCCCCAAGGGATTTACCTAATCTCTAGACTAGTTCGTTACAGTAGAGTCAAGCAAGTCTCGCTTACATTTTTTATCGTAGCAGTACTCTTATTTTGTTGCAAGTACCACTTGCATTTTTATATGTCGTCTCAACTTATTTCAACTCGTCAACGCCTGATTCAAGCAGCACTTGAGTTATTTACTGCTCAGGGAGTTAGTGCTACCACAACTCGCCAAATAGCTGAAAAAGCTGAAGTCAACGAAGTAACTTTATTTCGGAACTTTGGCAATAAACATGGACTACTTTTGGCTGTGCTGGAAGAGTCCGCAGCCTTCAAAAATTTAGGTGAATCCCTGGTGCGGCGGGCAACTCCTCCCGGTAACGTCTACCAAGCTTTAAAAGATTATGCAAGTGACACCTTACACACTTTAGAACGAGTACCGGAGTTTGTTCGCTCTGTGGTCGGAGAAGCCGACCAATTCCCAGCAGAGAATCGCCGCGCCTTAGGTAGAGGGGTAACAGAGGCAAACCGTTATGTGGCACAGTACTTAGCTACTATAATCCAGCAAGGACACTTAAATACGTATCTGCCCGCAGAGAAATTAGCCAGTCTGCTGAATGGGATGATTTTGGGATATGCCGTAATTGAATTTACTAGTGAATTTCATGAACTTTGGGAAGATCGGGATGATTTTCTAGAGAATTTGGTAGAGTTATTTTTACATGGAGCTATGTCATCCCCGGCCGAATCAGCAAATAACTGCTTACAAAAAAGCGTGATGCCCACAGAAATAGCTGATTTGCCTGCTAATTTGGTTCACGCAATTGTGCAACAAGCCAAAAACTCGGGAGTACGAGATTATGCCTTGGCTTATGTGTTATTTGGTGCAGGGTTATCCGCCTCAGAAATAATTAGCTTAGAGCGATCGCACCAAATCTACGATACTCAAGGATACTTGCTGCAAATTACAATTCCCGGCATTGTTCGGCAAGTACCTGTCAATCAGTGGATTTTGGGCAAACGTTACGGCTCTTACACTAATAATCCTTTAATTAAATATGTGAAAAGCCGTAAAGATACTCAAACAGCCATGTTTCTCAATGAAACAGGTCAAGCAATTTCCGAATCAGAGCTTCAGACACGTTGGCAAACATGGAGTCAGGGATTATTAGCTCCCCAAGGACAACCCCCAGTCATCGCCCAAGCACAACAAACCTGGCGAGTAGAAATGTTAATGCGGGGAATTAGCTTAGAAAATTTGAGTATTTTAACAGGTTGCGATCGCGCCCAACTACAACCCTATGCCCGCCGAGCCAAAGAAAAAGCTGCCCTAGAGCAAGCGACTCGTTTGGATCATAAACCGGGATAGGAGGGATGAAGGAGATGGAGAGATGGGGCAGAGGTAAAAAACGCTCCCTTTCTCATCTCCCTCATCTCCCCAACCCCAATCAATTCAACGGCTCCATAATGACTCTTAAGCCTTTACTAGAAAGTGTTTTGAGCATTTCTTTAGCGTTATATTCACTGTCAAATACTCCTGCTTGCATAACTTTTTGACCTTCCCAGACTGTGGGAAATGCACCAGGAGCAAGCGATCGCACTAAATCTCGATCTTTATCTGTTAGTAATCTGACCACTACGCGATAACGAATGGCGTACTGTGTTCCGAAATCTCCTCTGTAGGACATAGTTGTAGAATTTGTAACTGGTACTTTTGGTAGATTGCGATTATCGGTAATGGGAATAGCATCCGAAACTGGCAACTGTACTTCATTACTTGGGACCGCAGCTTCTAGTACTGGTAATGTCTGCTGTGTTTGATTAACCGTGTTAGGAACTGCTGGCTGTGCTACAGAACTGGATGAATACTCAGGTGCAGCAAATTCAATTGTGTTGGGAGAAATCTGCACATAGTTAAACTGCGGCGTCTCAGGCGGCTGTGCTGGAGTGCTAGTTGATATTTGTCTGGCTGGCAAGCTGCTAGGAGTAGGAAATCCGGCGACTTGAGGGGTAGGTGGTTGTTGATTGGATATGGGTGGGGAAAGGGGTACGCTCGCTGGTTGCAATGGGAGCAGTTGACTGTTTAATTGTGCAGGAACAAGATTCTCTGCTGAAATGCTGTTGCTTGTTTGGGTGTTGGTAGTTTCCGGGACTCCAGGAGCCGAGAAAGTGATTTCCCCGGATGCTGGTATTTCTTGTACCACATTGTTGGGCACGGGGGCGGGTTGAGGATTTTCGGCTGCTAGTGCTGTTGTGCCGTTAAGATCTACACTACCAGTAATGCGATCGCTCACCAGATTATTCCCAGCAGCAGAAATCACTTGCTTGGCAGCACTGGCGTTAATGTCATAGCGGCCATTATTTTGAAATTCATTACCCCCTGGTTGAGATGCATTGCCTAAATCTGGCATTGCTTGGGCGATCGCTACTAAACCATCTTCTTTACTACCATGAATAATATTATTCCGTAAAATCGGGCGAGCATTTGCTTGGACTATGATTCCGGCTCTATTATTTTGAATTTGATTGCCTATGACCACAGGCGCAGCATTTTGGGCAATATTAATGCCAAAGCCAGTATCATGAAAGACATTTTCCTTGACTTCGGGACGGGAATTACCGGCAATTGTTATGCCATTAGCGCCATTGCGATCGAAGTAATTTTTGCTAACGTTCGGTGCAGCATTACCACTGACGGAAATCCCATCTTGGGTATTACCAGTAAAGGTATTTTCCACAACTACCGGATTGCTAGATTCAATCCACAAACCATAACCACGGCGGTTTGAGTTCGTCAGGGTCACCCCAGTCAACACTGCTTGGTTTGCCGCAACAATTGTGACATTTTGACCGCCAAAACTGCGACTTAGGTAATCACCGCCTCCTTGAATGATGATATCTTTGCCTTGATTGCTGGGGTTGCCTTGAATGGAAACATTTGGTTTGAGCATTAAAGGAAATACCTCTCCCGTCTCAGTGCTGTAAGTACCCGTGGAGAGCATAATTACTGTATTAGGATGAGCTAATCGCAAAGCTTGGGTAATGGTTTTCACAGGAGCCGATTGGCTGCCATTACCTGCGCTGTCGTCTCCTGCATCGGGATTGACAAACAACACGTTCACCTGAGAATTTGTTTTTTCACCTACAGGCATGGAATCTGGTGTCGATGGTATTTGAGCGATCGCACTACCCATGCTTGTTACTCCCAAGTTTATAGTAAAAGATAATACTGATAAATTAAAAGCTAAAAGCCTTAGTGACCGGATAAACTTTGACTTTGCTGGCAATGGGTACTTAGAAAACACACAATAGGCAATCATATTTAACATAACTCCTGAGAAGTATCAATAAATTTTTATACGCTTAGACAGTAGTATGTCGATAATATTATCCACATATTGACCTATTGGCGAGTAATAAAAAAAGAGATTCTTACGAAGTTACAGCAGATTGCAACAGGCATGAGGTACAGATAATCGTAGGGGCACAATATATTGTGCCCCTACCCAGTTAGGGACTTCCAATAAAAAAAACGTCCCATCGTAGGGGCGCACAGCTGTGCGCCCCTACAAATGTACAAATAATTTGGAACAATTTATTTTTTGGAAGTCCCTTACAGCAGTTTTCATCTATTTGAACCACATCTGTTGTAGGGGCGCAAAGCTTTGCGCCCCTACCGCGTAGTCTATTTACCTGAAAATTGTTGTCAGTTAGAAAAATAAATTTAGCTTACCGACTCGTTTCAAATAATTTCAATCCAATTCCCACTTTTGATCTGTGGTTGAACCATTATCAGCGTTACGTCCAGAACGCTCACAATCCCAAAGCTGTAGGGCTGCACCGTTGCTTCTTCCTGGCGCTCCAGCCACGTCAATGCACTTTCCAGATAAAGTATTTCTGATAAAGCCACCACTGGTTAATACCCACTTTTGATCTGTGGTTGAGCCATTATCAGCGTTACGTCCAGAACGCTCGCAATCCCAAAGTTGTAGGGCTGCACCGTTGCTTCTTCCTGGCGCTCCAGCCACGTCAATGCACTTTCCAGATAAAGTATTTCTAATAAAGCCACCGCTGGTTAATACCCACTTTTGATCTGTGGTTGAACCATTATCAGGATTTGTTCCAGAGATTTCACAGTCCCAAAGTTGTAGAGCTGCACCGTTGGTTCTTCCTGGCGCTCCAGCAACGTCAATGCATTTCCCGGAGAGTGAATTAACAATAAACTTATCATTAGTACTTTGTGCAACGCTTGGTTTCTTGCCAAAAAGAAGAAGCAAGAAAGTAAAACTTGATAAGACAAAGAACAAACCGATCAAAAATTTACTACTAAGTTTCATTATAAACCTCCTGTTTAAGTCGATCTGATTTACATTTAATTATTCGCTGACTAATTTTTTGCAGAGTGCTGTTAAGTCGCTTTCTTGTTCTTGAATAATTTTCTCTGCTAGAATTTTCAACGATTGAATATTCTTGGGATTCGTATCATCTATCAAATTATTTGCTGCTAATTTGTCCGTTTGAAAACGGTAGTAACGTTTATTGCCATCTTCAGTAGTAGGCAGTAATTGTTTTAGTTGATAATCTACTGCGTCGCTAATACCATCAAAAACAACATCTAAAATTGGTTGTGCCCATTGAGCCATTCCCCAATTTTTTATATCTTCATATGGTAGTCTACGAGCCAATTCCCCTGTCCCAATTGAAACGAGTAAAACATCTGTATCATTTGGATAAATACTTTTAACTTCGGCATAAGCGCACATTGCAGGATTATTTGCAAATACACCTCCGTCAATAAAAGCATGATAAGGTGATGAGGATTTATCGACTTCAAGTTTTAACGGCTCAAAATAAGTTGGAGCCGCCGAGGTGGCTCTTGCAACTTTCGCCATTGGAAAGTCATAAAGATTCGGTTTGGCTCTAGCTTGGCTACGCCTAAAGAAATAAGGAGATCTTTTTTCAATGTCATAACTTGTAATTAAAACCTCTTTTAGTGCTTCGCTAAGTTTCGTTTCTTGAAAATACCTACCCAAAACATCCTCGATACCCTCTGAAGGAAACTTTCGCCTCACAAGAGGTTGTATGTTTTCAGGAATCAACTCAGAACGACGAAAAATATTCCGGCCTTCTTCTTGATACAGTTCTATCAAATCATTGGCTGCATACTGAGGCTTACCATCAGCATCAGGTTTGGTTATTCCTAAACTTAATATTCCCCCTGTTGATGTACCTGCAATAAAATCAAATAAATCTGTAATGTGTTTTCCAGTTAAATCTTCGATCGCAGACAAAATTACTGCTGGAATAATCCCTCGAATTCCACCACCATCAATTGACAAAATTTTAATGACTTTCATTGTGTTATTTGAGTAATCTATATTTTAGGACTTACGCAAAATATCTCTCAAACTCTCATTTCTCTGTGACCTCTGCGCCTCTGTGGTACCCTGCGGGAAGCCGCTTTGCGTCTACGATTTTCCGTTATACCATTTCACGAAATACTTGATACAGATAGATGAGTAGGGGCGTACAGCTGTACGCCCCTACAGCCGATTCATCTGTTGCAAAAATTTTTGGAAATGTTATTAGCTATGCGTAAGTCCTGTATTTACCAAACAAAATTCAGGAGTCAGGAGTCAGAATACAGGTTAGTGTTAGCTATAGCAATCAGCGACTAGGGAATGGGAAGAAGGAATAAAGGTGTACCTAGCTTCCCAAAAACCAAATATGAGTTTTATAGCTGATTTTTATCAATGCCGCGACAGAATTTTTTCAAACCTGTCAAGTATATTTGGAATTCCAGCAATACCTGAACTTGCCGCACTCAAAATACTACCAAATAAGCCAATCACTTCACTAAAAAAAGCTATAGATTTATTGAAATCTTCCAGGTCAGTAATAACTTTTTTCAGCTTATCTGTCACCGTGCCAATTCTAGTTTTATATGCTGTAAAATCTCCGACAATTCCCTTTAATATTTCAATTGTTAAATTTTTAGAATGCTGCCGGAGTGGTTCTTCAATTTGCTTACGTCTATTAATATATTCAGTTTTATCTATGTCATTTTTTGCATACAATTCGTTACGTCTTGCCAAAGACAAGTTAACAGTCTGATGAATGAGCGTTCTACAGATTTCAAAATCAGTAACATCAGGTTTTGACATCTTTTACTCCTTTGGAAAAAATAGTTTGTTTAACAATCGATTTGCTATTTAATAATGGTTACAGATAGATTTGATACCATCAAATATTTTGGAGGTTTCGGGATATGCATCCTTGGAATTTATAATATGGTGAAAATAATTTACTAATTCCTTGAGAATTACAATGAATATCTCGAAATTTTGAGATTTTTTCAGAGATTCTTGAATTTGTTTGCATACTGATTCAATTTCATTTTGGCAATCTGTTACTGGATTCAAGAGTTCTTGATGAATAACAATTGCCATATCGTCAGCAATGATGCATAAAGGAATTTCAATTTCCTCAAATATTTTATCAAAATCTGCAATTGTGATATTGTCTTTAGACAAAAATTCTTGGCTTTTTTCTTGCGCTAAATCAATAGTTTGAAATATGAGTTTTCGGGCAATTAATAAGTTGGCAAAGCCTTGATTATTCATTCTTTAATTCCTAGTTTTATTGTGATAGATGATGCTGATATTTGATTAATTGAGTTCTTGAAGTAATGGTTTGATAACTTTCATGTGTTTAGCAATAATTACTTGAACTCTTTGCATGGTTTCGGGTTTAATTTCCTGGGATTGTCCTTTGTCTACAGCTTTGGTTTCAGATGGCTGGAATATGTCTTGACAGTACTTGTCAAATTTTTCACCTGTTAAGGGAACATCGCCATCTTTGGCAAATTCTTCTTTGAGGGATGCGTGTAACGATGCTAAATTCCTCAAAATTTCAGTATATGTTTGAGCTTCTTGTTTACGATCGCGGACTAAATCCATCGCTTTGTTATACTTTTCCTCTAAAGTGATGAACTCTAGAGGATTTTTCTTTAGTTCGTCTCCAAACAGCGCAATGGATTCGCTAAAGTAAGTACGAATACTGATTTCTTCTTCAGCCAGCAGTCCACCGACGTAAACTTTGTTGGCGATCGCAATTAGTCCACCGGGTTCGGGTTGTCCCTCGACTGCACCTTTACCCTTGATATAAGCCTGAATATCGTTATCTGTGCATAAAATCGCTTGCTTTAACTTGCTGCGACGCATTTCCTTGGTAAATAAATTAGTGAGAAATTTAGCGATCGCAACTCCAGCCTGTACCTCTTCTGGTTGAAACACCGCTTGTGGTTCTGAATTACGAGATGAAGAAAACTTCAAATTAATCAACGAATCCCCAAGATTTTTATAACTTTCGTCAAAGGAAATAGCTTTTCCTTTTTTGCTTTCTCCTTTAGCAACGAGGACAAGGGTATTCATGTAATCAATCAAAACTCCATTCGCATTCCCCATCACCGCAGATATTTGCACATAATTATCGTCACAAAATTTTTCTTCTGGTTCTCGCTCACTGAATATAGTAGGAGAACCCGGCGTTCCGAAAAATTGCGTCGCTCTAATACATGAGCCATACATATCTTCTGAGATATTGCTAGCAGCATCAGCTAGGCTATCAACTGCCTGATTTACATCATCAAATGCAGGAATATCCCGTCCACAACTAGATATAACAAGACTCAATACTACAAATACTAGAGTTTTGTTAAATTTACTAAGATCCTGTTTCAATTAATATGTTCCTCTTTGTGAAAATATAATTCATTCATCTGTATTCATCTAAATTTTTAGATGAATACAGATATTTTTATGGTTAAACAATTCTAATGAATCCTGCTACATCTGCTAGTTCTCTTGTGAAGTTACCACTACGGTTTGCCCTATTACCTTCAGATGTTTGAATAGTAGAACTTCCAGGAGTGTATCCTCTAACAATGCCGATGTGATCGAGTTGTGAATTATTTCTTTGCCAATCGAAAACAAGTATATCTCCACGTTGAGGAACTATACTTCTTTTAGTATTCCAATAACCATTCTTGATCGCCCAGAATTTCCAAGATTCAACTAAAGCCATCGTTGCCCAAAATCCTTGCGGTTGGATAGGGATATCTATACCAGTTTTTTGACAACAAAAATAAACAAAAGCACCACACCAATCATAGAAAACCGGATTTAAGGTGTTAAGTTGACGAATACCTTGTTCATTTACAATGTCAAACATTGGTTTACGAAAAGTTTTGAGATACTTTTCCGCTTCCGAATTTCCACCTTTCCACTGAAGCTGTTTAGCAGCTTCATTTTCTGCAAAATTAGCTAGTTTAATTCGGGGATTTTCTGGTGCAATAACAACAATATTATCGTCAAAATTATTGCTTAATTCTTTCCAAGTTTGAGTATAAACTTCTCCATCAATAGTGATACCTGCTTTAGCTTGGAAAGCCCTGACAGCATTTTCCGTGAGAGTACCAAAATCTCCGTCAATCTCTCCAACATTAAATCCTAGAGCCTTGAGAGCCGTTTGCAGTATCTCGACATCTTTTCCTTTTGTACCTTGACGTAAAACACGAGTCAGAGGTGGTAAATCAAAATCAGCAGGTTCACTTCCCCCAGTATTGACTAAAGGGCGATCGCTGTAAATTAAATTCCAAGATTGACTGCTTTCTAGTGTTCCATTTCTCAGTTCAGGTAAACGATAGATTGAAGAGCCAGGAAACCGATTGAGATAAGATTGAAGTTCTGAAGCACTAGCAGGATTTCTTGAATCTGTTTCTGAACCCCAAATTGGTAATATAGGTTTAGTTAATCCTTTATTTTTATGGGCTTTAAGACACTCTTGAACTTCCTCTTCATTGGTGGCTTTAAAATTAAACTTTTCAAAGTAAATTTGAGGTAAAGCAATATCACAAAAATCATCCAAAATTTTCCAAGGAACTTCAGGATGAAAACCAGGGTGACCAAAACTAGTGTATCCTAATCTTCCCGCTGGAACTAAAGGACGAAGACCTGCAAGTAATTTTTTAAGATCATCATGTGTACTGGCTGCTTTTACTTCCTCTTCTACATCAAGTACATAGCCATCGAGTCCACATTCTAGAGCTTGCTTAACTGCGTCAATTTGAGCGTTAATATTAGAAGTTCCATAGTGATAACCCCATCCATAAACTTGAATATCTTTGTCTTTAAACTGTTTAATAACTCCTGAAGTACATTGATCGCCGCCAAAAGTTGGGTTTTTACTCCAAAACATTACTCTACTTTTACCATCAAATACTTTCAAATAAACTCGCTTTACCTTACATTCAGTTAATCTGTTTAAGTAATTATTACTTAATGCAGGAAGATTCCAAATCCAAACTCCATGAGGATGTTCAGCCATATTTGCCTTCTGTTTTGATTAAGTTATAAATCTGAAATAATGCTTGATTTGCTGGCGATCGCCTGACCACAATTGTTTAATTCTTGTGCAGACTTATCGCTAGAACTACTTACCTAAATACTCTACTGTCTAATATAAAATTTGACGGTCGGAAAAGGTCGGGAAAAGGTCGGATGTTGTTAGTCTCTTTAAAGAAATTAGACTTTTGTTGATGATTGATGATAAACAAAACATACACAAATCCCTCACTCCGAATCACCTAATGTTCGTTAGCAAAATCATTAGTAGTTTCCCGCAGCACCGAACTACATTGAGAACAGTACAGCAAATAGCATTATGTATCGGCGAATCATGGGCCATATCATGTCCGTTCAAATACCCGTCATTGCGAACGAAGTGAAGCAATCACAAGGACTCTGGGATTGCTTCACTTCGTTCGCAATGACGTATTAAGGGTAATTTGCGGGACATGATATCACACCCCAAGATTTATCGTTATTTAAACAGATGTAGAGACGTTGCATTGCAACGTCTCCAGCAACAATTTTGTCGGTAAACGAGGGATTGTAGCTTCCCATTCACCAGCTGCATCCTCAGAGAAGTCGTAGAGATGAATTTCACTGAATTATAAAGATTATCTGTAGTATGTCCTATGTAGAAACACTGGGCTTAAAATTACTACTACTTAAAGATAGAGGCAACCATAACTGAATGACATTACACCCTCATGTACGAGGCGATAACCTCGCGCAAAAATTTGCCTTGGCAAACGAGCATTGGAACTTGGAGAAGTTGTATAAAGATATTATGAATGCCAAGCAGCAAGAAAGGCTTAGGCATTGCAAACAACTGACTTCAACGGAAAAAGCTTGTCTGCGCGGGTTGTTGTGTGATTACAGTCCCACTGAGATTGCTACGGAACTTCATCGAGAACCAAGTGGATTGAGAGTTGAGTTTTCTAGGGGTTTATATCGATATATTGAAAGTCTGACAGGTGTGTGTATTAAAAGTTGGAGTAATATCCCAAAACATTTGGAAAAAGCTGGGTACAAACTTCACAATGACATTCAAGAACCGATAAATTTCACCCGTACAATCCTCAATCCCAATTGTGCTTCCAGTCAATCGAAAATCTCCGAAGTTATCACCACTGCAAGCTGTCGCTCAGACTTCTCTCAAAATCTCAAATCCAAAATTGATTGGGGAGAAGCGATGGATGTTTCTATTTTCTACGGACGCACAAATGAGTTAAATAAGCTACAAGAATGGGTGCAAAAAGACAAATGCCGTTTAATCGCAATATTGGGAATGGGTGGAATAGGCAAAACCGCTTTATCAGTCAAATTAGCAAAAATTGTGCAAGATGAATTTGAGTTTGTAATTTGGTATAGCCTACGTTATTCTCCACCTGTTTATAAATTATTGGATACATTAATTAAATTCTTTTCTTGTCAGCAGGAAACAAATTTACCAGAAACCGTGGGCGAGAAAATTTCTCGGTTGATTGAATACTTACGTAATTCTAGATGTCTGTTGATTTTTGACAACTTTGATGTTCTACTTTGTGGTGGTCAACGAGCAGGAACTTATCGTCATGGTTATGAAGACTATGGCGAATTGTTGCAAAGTTTGGGAGAAGTACTGCATCAAAGTTGTTTATTAATAACTTCACGTGAAAAGCCAACAGAAATAGCAGCTTTAGCGGGAGAGTTTCTGCCGGTTCGTTCGTTGCAACTCTCAGGATTGAATAATGATGAAGCACGAGGAATTTTAGCCGCAAAAGGGCTTTGTGGTTCGATGGATGAGCAAAAAAAGCTCATTCAATGTTATGGGGGAAATCCCCTAGGGCGTGTCATCAATTAGGTAAACTGGAGTCAGTGATGCTTGGGATTAAGCAAATAGAGAAATAATGACTCGACGTTATGCGCTGCGAGATGACCAGTGGGAGAGGATCAAAGACTTGCTGCCCGGAACACAGGGGTA
>JAVRBV020000022.1:0-13762 GCA_034531095.2 Nostoc sp. CreGUA01
ACCCTCTGTTTGGTTACGATCGCTCAATCTCTCTGACAAACTATACCCAACTAGGCATTGGTGGATTTGTTAACTTCTTTTGAGTTTTTTTAAGAAAGATCCCGGTAATGGATAGCTTTTTAAGGGGGGTTAGGGGGGATCTAAACGTGTCCAAAATCACAGCAAAACACTTTTCAAACAACCTCTAAGTTAACCTTCCAGCAAATAGCGATCGCTCTTTTCTAACCCAAGTTGATTGGTTAGGGCGATCGCTTTCATAGCCATCAATTATTATAGATAGAATCCTTACTTCTTAGTTCAGCTAATTATTCTCCAATCGAACTTACTATTCTCATTTTTCAGCAAAAACTGCTTTGAAAACTGGTCATAAGGCTGTCGAGTCATAATGAACGTGTGAACTGTAATGTATTTTACAAGGCTTGATATCTCTCCCTCACCGCTGCAACACCGTTAACAGTCAATAGTCAACGTGAAATTCCATCACTTTTTGGGACGGGATGAGCCTAATCTCTGATGTTTTCCGGAAATTAAGAATTAATGTCAGAAAAACTAAATAAAATGACTCACTGAGTAACCAGGTCATGATCAACCACATCATTGGTAAATTATTACAAGGGCGTTACCAAATTGTCCAAAGCCTGGGCGCAGGGGTGTTTGGACAAACATACATTGCCCTAGATGTAGATTACCCAGACAATGCCAAATGCGTAGTTAAACTGATTAAAGCTAGTAGTTTTGAATCCAACTACTTGGATACACTGAGGCTACTGTTTTTAACTGAAACTGAAACTCTCAAGCTTTTAGGAAGCCATCAACAAATTCCTGAATTTATCGCGTGCTTTGAAGAAAACAAGCGATTTTATTTGGTGCAAGAGTATATTGAAGGACATGCGCTAACTGCGGAATTACCCATCAGTCAAGAGTGGGGATCTTTGTGGAGTGAAAGCGAAGTTGTAGAATTTTTATTAGATGTCTTAAGTATTCTGGAATTTGTTCACTCTCAAGGTGTTATTCATTGCGATATCAAACCAGAAAACTTAATTAGACGTGCTATCGATGGCAAGTTAGTTTTAATTGATTTTGGTTCAATTCAGTCGATTGATTTTGGTATAGGTGCAGAATTGCCTATTCATAGAATTCCCGTCACTTCATTGGGATACATACCACCAGAACAATTTATTGGTGAAACACAGCCTAATAGTGATATTTATGCTTTAGGAATGATTGCTATTCAGGCTTTAACAGGACTAGAACCATTACAATTAAAGGCCGATCCTTATACTAATGAGATTATTTGGCGTTCTCCAAATACACCAGTTAATGATTATTTAGCTGCTGTTCTCAGTCAAATGATCCGCTACGATTACCAAGAACGTTTTCAGTCTGTGGGTGAAGTTCTGCGGGTTCTCAAACAAATGATCTGGGAACCTCAGCCAGCAGAAATATTAACAACAAATATTGAAAATCATAATTCCCATAATCCTGCTTCTGCAAAATTATCGCCCCTATTTACAGGGATGAAAGTAGGGCTAGCGGCTAATTCTTTGTTGATGGGATTTGGTGTCTATTCTTTAGTTAATACTTCACCTGCGTATTCAGAAACAGAGGCTTTATCTGAAGCTAAAAAAGAATATCAAGCAGGAGATTTAAAAGAAGCGATCGCACTAGTAAAATCAATTCCCTCCCACAGTAATATTTATCCAGAAGTTCAAGCCACAATCGAAGAATGGCAAGAGCAATGGCAAGTAGCTGCACAACAATATCAATTAGCTTTAGCAGCTTATTATGAAAGTAAATGGTCTGATGTTATTGATGCGGCTCGTCAAGTTCCAGATATTTCATATTGGCGAAATAAAACAGATAAATTAATTCA
The DNA here is from genome assembly GCA_034531095.2 of Nostoc sp. CreGUA01. Classification (GTDB taxonomy): domain Bacteria; phylum Cyanobacteriota; class Cyanobacteriia; order Cyanobacteriales; family Nostocaceae; genus Nostoc. Next base: position 1,874 of record JAVRBV020000022.1, read on the forward strand.
AAAAGCCTATATAAATATTGAAGCACAAACCGAAGATTTATTAGCTAAAGCTTACGAAAGTGCCAGTATAAAAGATTTTTCTACAGCATTAAAATATTTGCGCCAAATTCCTAAAGAAAGTTCTGCTGGTGCTATAGTTCAAGACAAGTTAGCTGAATATAATCGCAAGCGGCAAATCAGAGCAGCTTATTTTTTGAATAAAGCTTACAGTCAAGCATCTGTTGGTAATTTTGATAGTGCTGTCAAGTTACTGAAAAATATTCCTAGTGATGCTTTAGTTTATGCTGAAGCTCAAGTAAAATTAAATGAATATACTCAGAAAAAGATAGCTTCTGTAAAAAGAAAAAATTTCTCTCTCTCTAGAAATTCAGATACTAAAATTCAATATTTTCAGTTAGAAAACCAACTGCAACAGTTAAATATTCGCTAGTAATTCTATCCCTTCGAGGATACAGTTATTTATTTACTACAAAATGGTTCGTAGAGACGTTGCAATGCAACGTCTCTACTACGGTGTCTTCTGTGGTGGATTGGTGGAATTAGGAGTTGGGATAATTGGCACAATTACAGGCTTTGGTTTTTCGTTTTGCAGTTGAATTTGGGCTTGATCGCGGGCGTTGATTGCTTGGTGGTAATTAGGGTTATATTTTATGGCTCGATTGTAAGAAGCGATCGCATCTTGGTAGCGTTGCAAATTTAATAGAGCATTGCCTCTACTATACCAACTTTCGGAATGGTCTGGTTTATTACGAACTGCTTTATCATAAGACGCGATGGCGTCTTCATATTTTTGCAAAATATATTGTGAATTTCCCAAATTATACCAAAGTCGATAATCGTTTTTCTTAAAATTTGCTGCTTTATTATAAGATTCTATGGCAGCTTCATAGCGTTGGGTTTGATGCATTGACCAACCCATATTATACCATGCTTGATAATTGCTGGGATTATATTTTATTACTTGATTAAAAGAGTCAATTGCTTCGGGATAACGTTGTAAATTCATCAAGATATTACCTCTAGACAACCAAGCTTGATAAAAATTTGGCTTGTATTGTACTGCTTTATCATAAGCTGTAAACGCATCTTTATAGCGTTGTAAATTGACTAAAGCATTACCCCAATTGTACCAAGCTGACACGTAGTCTGGTTTGAATTCTACGGCTTTTTCATAAGCTGCGATCGCGTCATTATATCGTTTTAGATTTTGTAAAGTTAATCCTTTTTTGTACCAAGATTCAAAATCATCGGGTTTCAATTCCAGTGCTTGTTCATAAGATTCAATTGCCTGGTCATATTGCTTTAAATTACTGAAAGCGTCTCCTTTGGCATTCCAAATTTGGGAATTTTCATTATTGAATTCTAAGGCTTTATTAAAAGAGGCGATCGCTTCTTGATATCGCTGTAAATTATCCAATACCAAACCTCGTCCAATCCAAGCTTCTAAATAATCAGGTTTGAGTTGAATTGCTTTGTCATATGCTGCTAGAGCATCTTGATATTTTTTCAATTGCGATAGCGTTTTGCCTTGACCATTCCATCCTTGAGCGTAATCCGGTCTAATGTTAACTGCTTTTTCATATACTGCTAACGCTTCTTGATAACGTTGCAAATCAAAAAGCGTATTTCCTTGTTTAGATAATTCTGTGGCATTCTGAGAATTAACATGATTTAAAATCAATATTGATGCTACTCCACTCACCCCAATCAAAAATATTGCTAAGAATAATTTACCCAATATACCTTTTTTAGGTTGAGGTTTTTTTATCTTATTTGCTGGAAAAACAGGAGTCAAAGCTATTGTTTCAACAGGGGGTTGTGTTAACTCTTGTAGTGCTTTTAATGCCACCGTTGCCGAAGGGTAGCGTTGTCGAAAATCATAGCGCACCATTCTATCTAAAAATTGAGCAAATTCTGGTGTAACTGTGGTTTTATCCTGCCAAATAATTTCATTTGTATCAAGGTCTTTGACTATTTCTTCAGGAGATAATCCAGTCAGAGCTTGAATAGCAATTATCCCTGTAGCATAGATATCACTGCTTAATTTTGGCGTACCATGAGCTTGTTCGCCAGGAATATATCCAGGTGTACCAATAGCAACAGTACATTGAGTTGAACCTTGGGGAGTAATAACTTGGGTAGCAATTTGTTTAACTGCACCAAAATCAATTAAAATTAACTTGCCATCAGCAGCACGCCTGAGAATATTTCGGGGATTGACATCACGGTGAATTACATTCTGTTGATGGACAAATTCTAAGATTGTCAAAATTTCTTGGAGAACTGAAATCACCTCATCTTGACTCCAGATTTTCCCTGATATTAATTCTTCACTCAGATCGTGACCTTCAATCAATTCCTGTACAAGATAAAATTCGGCATTTTCTTCAAAATAAGCTAAAAGTTGAGGAATGCGATCGTGAGTGCCTAATTTGTACAGAACTTGAGCTTCTGTATCAAATAAACGCCTCGCCGTTTCCAAAGTTACTGGATCGTTTGCTTGGGGCTTGAGTTTCTTGACCACACATTGAGGAGAACCAGGTAATTGAGTATCATAAGCAACAAAAGTTTCACCAAAACCCCCACCTCCCAAGTTACTAATAATTTGGTATCTTCCAACAAGTGTGTTTCCCAACATCTCGTTTGCCCAGTATAAGTGCGATCTGATTTTGATTCTGCCACAGGTTAAGGGGGAGTGTGGGGAGATGAGGGGGATGGGGGGGATGAGGGGGATGGAGGGGATGAGGGAGATGAGGGGGAATAATCAATGACAAATGACAAACGACTAATTTATGATTCCTATTAGTGATAATCTTCGTTGTTGGAATAAGCCGATAATTAATTACTGGCTAATTGGCATTAATATTGCCGTATTTTTATGGGAACTGAAACTTGAATTGAGTGATGAATTGGGCTATTTTATCAATAGTTGGGGGGTGATTCCTGCCCAGATTAGTGGGGCGATCGCAAATGCTATTTCTTTTAACTTTGCCGCTTGGGTAGTTGTGGTTTGGCGGATATTTTCGCTAATTTTCGGCATATTTTTGCATGGAAGTTTTAGCCAAATTTTGGGAAATTTGCTATTTTTATGGGTTTTTGGGAAGACTGTAGAAAATATTCTTGGACATAAACGCTATCTAGGATTGTACTTGGTGGCTGGCTTTGTGACTGGGGTGGCACAAGTTCTGGCTGAACCGAGTTTGAGAGTACCATTGATTGGGGCTAATGGAGCGATCGCAGCTGTTTTGGGAGCCTATATCATCAAGTTTCCTCAAGCCAAAATCTATTCAGTTTTACCGCTAATAATTTTGTATATCCCCCTCGAACTCCCAGCGTTTATATATATTTTTTGGTGGTTTATTCAACAAATATTTTATGGTATTGGTAGTTTAAATATTCCCCCATTTGGTGTAAATAAATCTGGTGTTATTTACTTGGGTCAAGTTGTAGGATTACTTTTTGGCGCAGGTTTTATGCGATTTAGGATTTTTGTCAGGTCACAAATTAAATAAAATTGCTATATATCTTTCGACTGAAATTCCTCAGTTGCCCTCACAAAGAAAGCGTATAACCAGCAACCAAAATCATTGCTGTAGCAACATTTCACAATTTCTAATTTAAAATTGTTTATGTGCCTTTTGATAGATTGTATTTTGTAGCTGAAAAATCGATACTCATCACACTAGCGGATGCCTACTCTTCAAGTCAGTATTATTTAGTTATGAACGATATGTAAGATGCCAAACTTTAATATAATTAACGCCAAAAAAGTTCAAGCTGAAAGTCTTCAAGAAGAATCAAATCCAACTTTCATTAGCAGCTTACCGCCTTTAGTGAAAAATGAGCAGCTTGGGTATGAAGAAAACGAGTTTTTAATTTCTGAGTCTGATACCCCATTTCCCGGCGAAACTCAAGTGTTGGTGGTGGACGATGAACCGGATATTCGTGATTTAGTAACCTTTATTCTGCAAGATTATGGCGTAGAAGTAACCGCCGTCGCATCAGCGCAAGAAGCATTACAAGCACTGTCTGACTCGATACCGGATGTTTTGATCAGTGATATTGGAATGCCAAAGACAGATGGTTATATGCTCATGCGTGAAGTGAGAAAGCGATCGCCTCAACAAGGAGGACACGTACCAGCGATCGCTCTGACGGCTTATGCTGGCGAAATCAATCAGCAGCAAGCACTAGCAGCGGGATTTCAGATGCATATCCCCAAACCAATAGATCCAGATGAATTAGTCAAGGCGATCGTTAATTTGATCGACCAAGCTCATACCAAGTAACCTTCTGAAACACTGTCAATAAACTGCCAGCTTAACGCTTGTTTTTCCCTCAGTACTACATATTTGATAGATAAATTAACTTATGTAAAATTTACTTAAGTAAATCTACTCGAAATTTTTACCAGGGAAAAACCCTCTGTTTATTTTAAGTGTTTTTACAGAAGATATTATTTAGTAAAACCATAATTATTTAAATAGTTAGATAAATAGTCTATTACTTATCTAACATAACTTTTTAAAATACCTTTTGATAAATTGAAAAACAAATGAATAATTGTCCTTGCTGTTCTCATCAGCTTCTCCGCCATATCCGGCGTCATGAAATTTACTATTTTTGCCGGACATGTTGGCTAGAAATGCCAATTTTAAAACAAACATATTATCCCAAAAATCAAGTCAACTTCATTGAGAAAAAGAAAGTTTTGAATTAAGAATGTTTGGAAAAATCATTCGCTTTGGTTGGGTTTCGTTCCTCAACCCAACCTACAATTATCCTTAACTAAACCGTCTTGATTCTGACTCCTGTTAGCGGATAGCTAAGGTTTAGCCCATTCTGACTTCTGAATTCTTCTTCAAGCATGAGGTAACAGAGCTACAATCAAAACTGCAAAAATTCCCAAGAAAAATCCGATTAAAAGCCAAAGCGTTGGATTTCTACCTTTCTTTTCAGCAATTTGCATACAAAGAAAACCCATAGCTGCCCAGAGAATCAGCAAAAAAATTGCGTGCATTAAAGTTAACTCCTAATTTGATTGATTGAAATTAATTTTCAGTTAATAAAATTTGCGATCGTAGTCACTTAACTTTTGCAAAAGTAGCTGTCCAGATCCTCGACTTCTTGAAGAAGTCGGGGATCTAAATCCAAAATTCAGTACACCTTTATCCCCAGTCCCCAGCAAGCCCTAACTAGGCATTGCAATATCAACAATCAAAGCATCTAACTCACTGTCAATGACATCTATTTCCCTTCTGAGGGAATCCAGTTCTCGCAGCTTTTGATCGACATTTGCTTGACCTTTTTGCTTTTCAGAGACAATTGAAGTCACCTGATCGCTAACACTCTGAATCTCTTTTCCTAGTCCTTGATTTACAGCTTCTTGAATCTCACGTAATTTGACTACAACTGCATCAGCTACTTCATTACCGCGTTGTTGAGCAGAATCACGCAGCGAAGCAGCAAACCTTTTGCCTACCTCTTCCTTAATTTTATTAGTAGTAGCATTAGAGGTGATAAATCCTTGAACTACACCTCCTCCAAACATAATCGGAATTAAAATGTAAGGATTCAGTCCAACAAAAAGAACTGTTCCGATACCAAGAGCTAATTGCGGAATAATACTCTTGAGCATTTCTTGATAGCCAAGGGTAGCACCTATAGCAGCCATACCTCCGCCCAAGAAAACACCTCCTAGAACCAAGCCTCCAGCAGCAGATAATACACGCTCTAGGGCACCAACCTTTCGCAGCTGAAAATCATCAGCAATTACAGAGCTACCTGAAATCTGAAATTTTATGCCATCAATTTTGCCGATAAAACTCTCTGCTTGCTCATTTAATTTTCGCAAAAGATTTTCTAAACGTTGACTCACAATTGGTTCTAGTTTGTCACGTTGCCATACTAAAAATTCAGCTTCAACTTGGCTAGAAAGGTAAGTTACGACTTCTTGAACTAATCTTTCGATTTGCGGTTTTGGACCCTGAAAAGACATTAAGTTAACAGAAGTTTTCGTTTCGAGTTTTTGAATCCATTCATTAACTTTCTCAGACAAGCTCCGGTAAAAACTGCATCCTTCTGCACTCACAATCATTCTGATATCTTCACAAAAATTACTAATATCTGTGACTATTTGTTGTTGTTCTATTTTTAGACGACGTAAAGGCTCTTTAGCACGTTCAAGTTTTGCTTCCAAATCCTTCAAAGGTGTCTTCAACATAGAATCTCGTTCAGGAATAGCTCGTCGTGCTGCATAAATGGCAGCTTGTACTTCCTTTGCAGGACGAAGGATCTTAATTTTTCCCCTTTCGTTAGCCAAAAACTTTTCTAATTCTTGCTCAACTTGCAACATGCCAGACTTGCTAATTCGTTCTTCGTCATTATCAATTCGCCCTTCTAAAGCATCAAGGGCACTGATAAAAAAGACTCGTTCTGAACCACGTTTAGTTCTGGGAGCTAACCGAGAAATACCATATTGCTTAACATCTTCTCGTTCCTTAGCTCGAATCATGTTAAAGCGGTTGCAGATGAAGAAAATATCTTCATGTCCTGTTGGTTTGAGGATATTATCAATAACATCCAATTCTGACTTTGAGGCTAATGCTTCACAGGAGAGTACGAACAGAATAGCATCAACACGAGACAAATAATCCATAGTGACTTTTTGACGAATGTCATGCTCATTCAATCCAGGAGAATCAATAATTTCTACTCCATTTTCACAAAGTTTTAATGGCCAAAAAAGTTCTACTTTATCGTAGCGATTTCCATGTATTTCACTAACACCATCTTGAATAACAACATACTCCTCAAGTTGATCTACAGAAACTTCTTGAGGCGGCAAATTTTGACCATCTTCAGTTTTAGCGTGATGAAGTAAAACTCGTCGTGGTTCTCCCCATTTGACTTCGTTGATAATGGCAGTACAAGGTCTAGCATAAGCTGGCAAAATTTCATCGCCAAGCATAGCATTGATAAAAGTACTCTTACCACGCTTAAATTCACCAATTACTAGTACCTTAAAACTGTCTGACTGAACTAAAGTCTCTAATTGCTTGACTGTATGTTCTTCGTCAATCATATCTAAAGAACGCAGTACTCCCTGAAGTTCACGAATTAGAGATACAAGAGTATTACGCTTTTCTTTAAACGCTTCATATTGTTGATAAATAGCTGGAGTCATAATCATCCTTGATGAATAATTTAGTGAGAGAGAACTGTACGAATTTCTTCCTTGAGAGCAGATGCTTGCTCAAGTAACTGAGTGTAGTGAGTTATGTCTTGTGTATCAGCACTTTTTTTCAAAGTAGACTCCCAAGCAGATTGCCAAACTTTTTGCTCCTTTCTCATCTCTTCTATCAATTGGTTGTAAAGTTCTCTCAGGCGCTCTAATAAACAATTACAGTAATCATCAGTTATTCGCTCGATATTGAGTACTAATTCTTCTGACAAGCGTTGCCTTTGTTCATCTGTTTTCTCATGAATAAATTGATCGCTAAGAATCCAGGCCACGGTGCTGATGACTGCTACGACAGGGCCTCCAAACATAAAGCTACAGATTGTACTTGCACTGCCGGCTAGTCCTGTGAGCAGTGCGTAATGGCGTATATCTGTCAGTTCCAACTGGCTCAAATGTACATCGACGTTCAAAGTCGATGATGAGTCTGAACTGTGGCGAACAATTTGTCTCGAAAAATGTTGAGCAACTTCTTGCTGCATCCATTCAAAATCACGAGAAAGTTCATTGAGAATTTCTTCACTTAATTTGTTTCCCAAATTTAACAATTCGCGTCGCAATTGAAAAGGTAAATCCCCTTGCCACCAATTTTTCAAATCTTTGACTTTCTTTAATTCAAAAGAGTAAATTTCAATTATTTCATGTTTTGCTTGCAGAACTTTTTGTCTTAATTTTTGGGCATGTTGTAGCCGACGCCGATCTAAATTTAAGCGAATATCTTCCCAATAAAGCTCTGTATTTTCTTTTTCTTGTTGTGCTTGATGAATAGCCTGTTCTTTTTCTAGAGTACTCATGTGGACAGATTGAATTGCTGCTTCACTCAGATTAATCATGTGATTGAGATAATCTATTAACTGTCCTGCTACTTTTCTACTGCGCCAAATTCTACGTTCTCCTTTCTCTACCATTGATTCGATTTGAGTTCTAACTCTTGCGATCGCATCAATTTCAGACCCATCATCATTTAGCGGATGTATAGGAATAATCGGAACTTTCTCTGAAACTTCCATAACGCGATCGCTAATTACTTCTAATAATTCAACTTTCTCATTTTCAGCCACTGTATCAAGTTTTGAAACAGCTACAAGGACATTAGGAATATGGCGACCCATTACTTCTTGTTCTAAGAAAGTAGCTTCTGTAATGCTAAAAGGTAGTGTTGCACTTACTAAAATCACAGCAGCATCACATTGACTTAGGAAGTCACAAAGTAAAGCAGTACGACTAGTATTTAAATCTCCTGCTCCTGGTGTATCTATTAATTCGACATCAATAGTTCGTAGCCAAGGATGATCTAAAGTTAAACGAACTTGAGTTAATTGTTTCTGGTTATCTTTAGTTTCTTCACTAGCTAGCAAATCACTCCAAGACGACTCTTCTATTGGTCTAACTACCCATCCTTCGGCAGTCCGAACCTCCATCTTTTCTGTGACTCCTGCAACTATTGAAATTAAAGTGCTAGTCGTAGGTCTAGCTCCTACAGGAAGCAAATTGCGCTCTAGCAAGCGGTTAATTAAAGTACTTTTACCGCGACTAAATTCACCAACAAAAGCTAGCCGAAAACCAGGAAATTCCCATCGAACATCCAATTCTGTTAGTGCTGTAATTATTTCGTTAGAGGATATAGTTTCGGCTAATTTCAAACATTTTTCAATCCAAGATTCGATATGCTCGTCTAGATTATTCACGTTATTGGAGGTCTGAGATGAAATCAATTGAGATGATGATTCTTCTTCGATACTGCTAGTTTTTTTGTCATCAATTGATGTTTCTAAAATAGCAGATTTATCTGATTGTGGTGTGTTCAAATCTTGGTCAGATAGATGATTCGTTAAGTCGGGATGCGAACTTTCAGATTGAGAAATAGATTGTGTGTTCATTTTGATATCGTTTTCACCATCCTGGTTTTTCAAAGCAAGGAAAGGCAAATTTTCTTCACCATTTTCTAATTGTTCTTCTTCAATATCTGTCATAAAATCCGAGGTTGTTTTCTGGAGTGTCGAAAAAATATCGTCAAACATAACTGTATTTTCAGGTAAATTAAACATTAATTGCTGCTATCTTTTGACGTTGGTCAGCCAAGCGTTTTTGCCGCCTTTCTATTTCCACGAGATCTGTTTGAGTTAATTCTTGTAATTGAGTTAAACGCGCCAATTCAATTTTGTGTTCGTGTAGAATATTTTCAATGAGCGTCCTGTATTTTTCGATGTAGGAATCAATTCGTTGTTTGAGAGAATTTTCTAAGCTTTGAGTGTAAGTTATTGCAGCTTTGTGAGTTTGTGTTTTGACTGTATCAAAGTAGGAATTAAGTCCTGGAGTTAGTTGTTCCCAAAGCTGTTGTTTGCGCTGATCTAAGGAGGGCATAAAAAACTGTGATGCCCATGAGCCAACTGCTAATCCCACAAGAGTTCCCAGACCAGGAACTGGTAGTAAAAAGCTGCCCACCACTGCACCAGCCGCAGCTCCTAAACCCATTTTTGTAGCATCACTGCTGTCAAGTTTTTGAGTCAGGGATTGAGCAGAAACAGCAACGTTAGAAGGGTTGACTTCAAAGTTGTAGCTGGCATTACTAGTAGCTTCTACTCTTCCTGCAATAGATTCGAGATTACGATATACTTCAGCAAATTTCTGATCGAAAATTTTGCCCACAGCGATCGCATCTTCGGCAAGCTTCTGGGTTAAAGGTTGTAAGTCTTTTTCAAGCCGATCTCGATCTTCCTTGAGAAGCTTTTGGGCCTGAGATTGAAGAACTTGTTTGAGTGCATCCTCACTGGTGACACGAAATAACTCTGTACGTATTTTCTGGGTAACGCTTTCTCGATGAGAATCTACGCAGTTGGCTATTTTTGCGAGGTAACTGGAAATGGAGTTTCTCAGTTGCCTTTCACAAATGGCATATTGTTCTACCGTAAATTCAGGTAAATTCGGAATCATTTCTTGCTTGATTTTAACCTGACGATTTTCATATTTTTGCCATTGCGATCGCAAGTGAGTGTCAAGCTGCTCAAACAGTTGAGCCAGAAGACGCAGAAGGCTTTCGGCGATGTTGAGGGTTCGCTCTCGACTCAGACGAGCAATAATGATTTTTTCTAGTGCCGCGAAACGCTCGTACCAAACTTTTAAGTGTTCTGATACAGATTCCTCTCCAGTCAGTATGTCTAATACTACTTGTGCCGAACACGAATGCAGGACAGGGGGAGAAATACCGAGTTTATTAACCAGTCGGGAGCGTAAATCTTGTAAAAGCGCACTCTGTTGTTGCGGCTTAATTGCATCCATGCGACTAACTACAAAAATGCATCGATGCAAGTACGGTTTGAGGGAGTTGGAAAGAAAGTCAGCCAAGGTCTGGGATAAAGGCACTGTTGCAGGCACAATAATGATTGCCAAGTCAGCTTCTTGCTGAACTACCCTTTGAGTAATAGCACCATGTTTGGGGTTTTCCGCATTCGTACCAGGGGTATCAATAATTATGATTCCATTGTCTAAAAACGAAGCTGGATGCTCGATTGTAATATCGGCAACATCTTTAGCCACTTCTTCCTCAGAGCTGATCCGATGAATAAATCGTTTGATATCCATCCCTTCAGAATTAGGAAGCCAAGGTAGATTTACAACTTTATGAGCTTGAGTTGTGACTACACCTGTACGAGAGCCAGAAAAATGTACTTCTACTTTCAAGTCATTACCATGAGTAATTTTCGTGGCTGCTGCTGTTGCAACTAAAGCAGAAGTTTTCAGCAAGTCATCTTTCAACAGTGCATTAATGAAAGTACTCTTGCCGCTAGAAAACTCGCCAATGACTGCTAAGTATAAGTTAGGATCTTTTTGTCGTTGCCTGATTCGGTCAATTTGCTGTTGGAGTTCAAACTGTAACGAATTAGAAATTTCAGATCTTTGAAGCACCTCCTGAACAAATAGCACTTGTTCGTCACATCTGAGAAGAACTTCTATCTGCTCTGGTATTTCTTGGTCAGCCATTTTGCCTCGATAATGTTGCAAAAAATTGTAGGTTGGGTTGTAGCTTGCTTCCCCGTAGGAGTACAAAGTGAAACCCAACATCCGAGATCCATGTTGGGTAACGCGAAAGCTCAACCCAATCTACTAATGCACATTTCCAGTCTTGTCCAGTTTAAGATTTACTTTATAAATCACCTTTGAGAGAGACAAATTATTCAACATAGCGGGCTTTTTTAACTACACAAATGCAATTTATCTTTTCCCGTCAGCTTTATATTTGTTTACATATTCCCTTGCAGCTAGGGGTATTACAAAAGTTGTCACGGGGTTTTAAGTTCACCAAAACTCTTTCTTGGACTAGCTTTTCAATAAACCAACATCAATAATCCCTAGTTTTTTGGGTTTCCCAAAGCCTCAAACAAACCTGTAAATATTTTTCTTTTTTCGTAGTAATAAAAGAACATTTTTGAAGCAGAATTCTGAATTTTGAATTATATAGGACTTACGCATTGACGCAAAATACAAAGTATGCAGAGTTTGAAAACCATATCTATCGTAGGGGCTTTAGCAATGCTCATTGGTGTCAACTTAAGCTAAAAATAGCGTACTCGTTGGGTGTTGCGCGTCCGCCCACCGTTAAAACGGCGGTCTCATAGCTGAAGTCCATTGAAATGGACTGTAATTTTCAG
>JAVRBV020000023.1:0-134112 GCA_034531095.2 Nostoc sp. CreGUA01
CGAGAATCGCTATAGCTAACTTTGCTTAATTTATCGTAGAAGCTTTGCGGCTTGCCGTAGGCTACCGCCAAGACGCCAAGAACGCCAAGAGTTGTGTCGCCTCGCAATTGAGTTGTGTTGCCTCGCAATTGAGTTGTGTCGCCTCGCAATTGAGTTGTGTTGCCTCGCAATTGAGTTGTGTCGCCTCGCAATTGAGTTGTGTTGTCTCGCAATTGAGTTGTGTCGCTTCGCAATTGAGTTGTGTCGCTTCGCAATGCGATTGTATTAAAAAATTTTACAAACACTGCTTAAGTAAAAAGTACCCTGCATAGACCTTAGTAACCCACGTATGGATAGGTGTAAGGTTTTATAGCCTAAGGAAAAACATACATGGCAACTATATCTGGTACTAATTTCAACGATAACGGCACAATTCAAAACGGAATATTTTACCCTGTCCTCACAGGCACTGATGGCTACGATCGCATTTCTGGATTGGCAGGCAACGACATTATAAATGGTGCCGCTGGAAATGACAGCCTTTGGGGTGATGCTGGTAATGATTTGTTACGAGGCGGCGATGGGATTGATTGGTTATCAGGAGGTGATGGCAATGATACCATAGTTGGCGATCGCGGTAATGACACCTTCACTGGTGGAAATGGAAACGACCGACTGATTTGGAATAACGGTGATGGCAGCGATAGAATCAGTGGCAATGCTGGTTATGATGTCGTCGAAGTCAATGGTGCGGGTGCTGCGGGGGATACTTTCCGCTTACAAAGAGATGCCCAAGGTAAAGCCATCTTTGACCGATTAAATTTAGTACCATTTACCTTAACTGTAGACAGTGCTGAAAAGTTTGAAGTCAACGGTCAAGGCGGCGATGACATCTTTGATGTTAATAGCCTCGCTGGCACTGGCGTTAGTTTAGTTCAGTTTACAGGTGGTGCAGGAAATGACTTACTTGATGGTACCGATACAGCTACGCCATTAGTTGGTTCTGGCAACGATGGCAATGACACCCTTAAAGGTGGTACTGGAAATGACAGCCTTTGGGGTGATGCTGGTAATGATTTGTTACGAGGCGGCGATGGGATTGATTGGTTATCAGGAGGTGATGGCAATGATACCATAGTTGGCGATCGCGGTAATGATACCTTCACTGGTGGCAATGGAAACGACCGGCTAATTTGGAACAACGGTGATGGCAGCGATAGAATCAGTGGCAATGCTGGTTATGATGTCGTCGAAGTCAATGGTGCGGGTGCTGCGGGGGATACTTTCCGCTTACAAAGAGATGCCCAAGGTAAAGCCATCTTTGACCGCTTGAACTTAGTACCATTTACCTTAACTGTAGACAGTGCTGAAAAGTTTGAAGTCAACGGTCAAGGCGGCGATGACATCTTTGATGTTAATAGCCTCGCTGGCACTGGCGTTAGTTTAGTGCAGTTTACAGGTGGTGCAGGCAATGACTTACTTGATGGTCGTGGTACATCTACGCCGTTAATTGGTTACGGCAACGATGGCAATGACGTACTCTATGGCGGCACCGGCAATGATACTCTCTACGGTGATGCTGGCAATGACGCACTCTATGGCGGCGCTGGCAATGACGTACTTTCCGGTGGTTTAGGCGCAGATAAATTCTACTTCCAGTCTAAGCTGGACGGTCTAGACATCATCAAAGATTTCCAACGCACACAAGGAGATAAAATCATAGTCAGCAAAATAGGCTTTGGTGCTAGTAACCTCAGTCAATTTAGCTATAACAACCTCACTGGTGGTTTGTCTTATCAAGGACAGCTGTTTGCAACTGTTGAGAATAAACCTGCCGGCTTCTCAATTAATGCAGACATTGTGCTGGTGTAAAAATCTTTTTGTTCATCTTGCATAAACCTCGGTACTACACGTATAGATAGTTGTGACATCTAATTGCTGAGGAAAACATGAGTTCCCAAATACTCATATTAAACAGTCTTCACTTTACTTGTTGCATTCTCAGATTTTGAAATTAAGTTGCAGGTGATTTAGTACTAAAACTTAATTTGACCCACTATCAACACTTAACTAAAGGAGAAAAAAATGGCTACATTTAATCTTGGTACAGTAGGCACTACCCCTGTTGTGAGAAACAACGTTACTTTAACTACATCCGATCCCACTGATGTCTTTAGGTTTCAAATTTCTGGTACCAAAAACATTAATGTGTCTTTGACAGATATCAGCGCTGGTGATGATGCCGAGTTATTACTTTTCCGAGATAACGGTAACGGTATCTTTGATTCTAACGATCAATTAGTTGATTTTTCCGCTAATTCTAGAAACAGAGATGAGTCTATCAATAATCGAGAAAGTACAGGTACTTATTTTGCTCAAGTCCGTCGCTTTGCTCCTGGTAGTTCCGGCACCGTAAGTTACGATATTGCTGTGTCTGCGACTACACCCAATTCAACAGCTGGTTTCAGCAATCTTTTGCCTAGAGAGTTTGAACTTGGTAATTTATCAGCCGATGTTACTCGCTCTAGTTTAATAAATGATGGCGATACGACAGATACTTACCAGTTCTCTCTAGGAACATTTGAAGGTGTGAATATTACACTGAATAGACTGCTAGCTGATGCTGACATTCGATTGGTTCGGGACTTTAACAACAATCGCATTGTTGACGCAGGCGAGGAAATTGCACGTTCTACTAGGGGCGGTACCACAGCTGATGTAATTTCTAATATTACTCAATCTGGTGACTACTTCTTACAAGTGCAGCAATTTAGTGGCAATACTGGCTACGACTTGACTTTTGACCGCTTCACCACTACTTTTGCTTAACATTAGTGAGTGGTAATTGAAAGCATTGTGCAGCAATGCTTTCAATTTTATTCAAATTAGAATTCAGGAGTCAGAATTCAGGAGTCAGGAGTCAGAATGAATTTTGTACTACTAGCAAATAGAGATTTGCTTTTAGCGTCTCGTAGAGACCCTGTTTATTCTAAATTCTGAATTCTGAATTCTGAATTCTAAATTCTTCTTCAAAACTACACCGATTAAATATTTCTACAAATATGGGTAAAGTTTTACAAATAAATGGTGCAATGCCTGAGTTGAGCTATGCCAACATACCTAAAGAAATTATTTCTTTTTTAGCTAGCTACAACTTGATACCGCAATTGTTATCACAGAGCATTATTGAATCTGCCATTACTCCAATCATCTGCACACAAGCAGAAACATCTCATGCCCTAGAACAATTTTATCAGCATTGGGATTTGACAACCGCAGAAAAAATCCAAGATTGGTGTTTACGTTATAATTTGAATCAAAAACAGATAGAACTTTTGGCAACTAGAAAGCTGAGAGTAGAAAAGTTCAAACAAATCACTTGGGGACATCAAATAGAATCTTACTTTCTCAAACGCAAAAGATATTTAGATCGAGTTATTTATTCTTTAATTCAAACTGACAATAAAAGTATCGTTAACGAATTATTTTTCCGAATATCAGAAGGAGAATCTTCATTTGCAGAATTGGCACGAGAATATTCTCAAGGTTCGGAAGCTGATAAATGTGGGATTATGGGTCCGGTGGAATTTGGTAGTATTACTCCGAATTTTGCTCAACTTCTTTACACAAGTCCAGTCGGTGTAGTGCAACCACCCGTGGCTTTGGGAAACTCATGGGTTATTGTACGTGTGGAAAAGCTAATTTCTGCACAGTTGGATGAGTTTATGCGTCAAAGATTGCTGCAAGAAAATTTTGAAGCTTGGTTTCAACAGCAATTAAATGAATTGTCGCCAGAAGAAAAAGTTTGGTTGGGTGTTAATAGTAAATCTGGACGGATGCAGGAAGTTGCATAGTAATTAAGAAAACGAACCGCCAAGGACGCCAAGAGCGCCAAGAATTATCAAAAGTTAATCTAATTAACACACTAAGAGGTTGTTTGAAAAGTTTTTCGCTGTGATTTTAGGCACGTTTAGATCCCCCCTACCTTAAAAAGGGGGGAACCGGAATCAAAGTCCCCCTTTTTAAGGGGGATTTAGGGGGATCTAAAACTTTTGATACCAACAAAAGGACTTTTCAAACATCCTCTAAGATAACTCTCAGAAATCAATTACTAATGTGGGGTGGGCATCTTGCCCGCCCAATTCATAGGGCGGGCGAGACGCCCACCCCACAAGAGTGAATTAGATATTTTTTTAATTAATCAAAATCTCTTATTCAAAATCATGACAAATTCAACAGAAAATCTCCAAGACTTAATTACAAGTTTATTCCCATTTAATCACTTACCCCAAAGTGCTTTAGAAAATTGGCTCGGCCAAGTACAATTTTTACGCTATCGCATTGGACAGGTAATAGTTTCTCAAGAAACTATGCCTACTCAAATTAGTATTATCTATCAAGGACAAGCTAGGCTTTTAGGTTACAATGCCGATAAACCCAATCCTGTAACCCTGAAACTGCTGTCAGCAGGAGAAGTATTAGGTTGGTTAAGTCATGTGCGGGGGATTGCTTGTGAAACTGCGATCGCATCTACTGAAGTTATCGCATTTAATCTACCTATTGCTGATTTTCTCACATTACTTAAACAAGAGTCTACTTTTACTAAAGCGTTACAAAATCATGTTACTCTTTTAGAAGTATACGAACTGCTAACAAAAGAACTCAGCCGTCGCGCAGATGGCAGCAAAAATTTAGTTAAGCTTGCTCAAGCTGCAACTGAAGCCGCAGTTATCCAAACAATACCTCCACGCAAAGTATTACACAAGCAATTAAACTCAGAATTCTTATGGTTAGTTAGCAGTAGTTTTGATGCTAAATTTCCTGTGGGCACTCGTTTAGATTTAGATGATTCAAACCCCAAACTAAAATCTCAGGCAAGTATGCGTTTAGTGGGTTTACCCAAATCTTTATTAGGAGAAGAACCTACACCCACAACAATTTTACCGGCAGATATTCCCTACGCTGCCGAAATTATCATTACAGAGGAATCAAACACCCAAGGTAAACCGAAAAAATATCCTTACATCCGGGGTAGAGGTGCTGTAGATGGTTCTTTAGCTTGCTTTGAAATGTTAAGCAAATACTTTCACATCCCCATGCGCCGGGATGTATTGCGGCGAGTTTTAACAAAGCAGCAAGAACAAAAAGGTAGTATATCTCTGCAATTTTGTGCAGCCGCCGCTGAATTAATGGGATTGACAACGCAGATGGTGAAAGTTCCTGCTGTTGCTGTCGGTCGTTTGCAACTACCATTAATGATTAGTTGGCAAGGTAGTTTTGCAATTGTTTATCAAAATAGCAACCAAGAGTTACTCATTGCTGTTCCAGAAATGGGATTGTTGCGCTACAAACTGCGAGATTTTAGCGAAAATTGGGGAGAAGAAGGAGAAGTACTGCTACTACAAACTACTAAAAATACTCCCAAGGCGCGGTTTAGTTTGAGTTGGTTTGTACCAGCCATCAAACGCCATCGCAAAGTCCTAATTGAAGTGTTGTTGGCTTCGATTGTCATTCAGATTTTTGGGTTAGTAAATCCTTTAGTCACCCAAGTAATTATTGATAAAGTCTTAGTCGGCAATAGTCCCGGTACTTTAGAAGTTTTTGGCATATTCTTGTTAGTAGTAGCGGTAGTTGAAGCCATACTTACTAATGTCCGCACACATTTGTTTGTAGATACAACAAATCGCATTGATTTGTCTCTTGGTTCAGAAGTAATTAGTCATTTGTTGCGTTTGCCATTATCTTATTTTGAACGTCATCCGGTGGGAGAATTGGCAACACGCATTCATGAATTAGAAAATATTCGCTCTTTCTTAACTGGTACAGCCTTAACTGTGGTGATGGATGCAGTGTTTTCTGTAGTCTACATTGTGGTCATGGCATTTTATAGCCCAATTCTGACTTTAGTAGCATTGGTAACAGTACCGTTGTTTGGCTTGCTGAACTTGGTAGTATCACCCCTCATGCGGCGACAATTACAAGAGAAAGCCGAACGCAATGCCCAGACTCAATCTTACTTAGTCGAAGTCATGGGAGGAATGCAAACAGTCAAGGCGCAAAATTTAGAAATGCGATCGCGTTGGCAATGGCAAGAGCGCTATGCTCGTTATATCAGCGCCGGTTTTAAAACAGTTTCCACGCAAACTACAGCTAGTTCTGTTAGCAGTTTCCTCAACAAGTTTTCTAGCATGTTAGTGCTGTGGGTAGGCGCTTATCTCGTCCTCAACCAACAACTGACTCTCGGACAACTCATTGCTTTTCGCATCCTTGCAGGTTACGTAACTAGCCCCTTGTTACGCTTAATGCAACTGTGGCAAAACTTCCAAGAAACAGCTTTATCTCTGCAACGCCTTGCTGATATCTTAGACACTCCTCAAGAAACAGAAACAGAGGCACAAAATATCCTCATGCCCAGCATTCAAGGTAATGTGCGTTATGAAAATCTTTGCTTTAGCTTCCGCGAACATAGTCCATTGCAACTATCCAACATTAACTTAGATTTTCCCCCTGGTTCTTTTATTGGCATTGTTGGCCAAAGCGGTTCTGGTAAAAGCACACTGCTAAAATTGCTACCGCGACTCTACGAACCCAAGTCAGGCAAAATCTTGATTGATGGCTATGATATCAGCAAAGTTGAACTGTATTCCTTACGCCGTCAAATTGGCATGGTGTTACAAGATACCTTATTATTTGATGGCACAGTCCGAGAAAACATTGCTTTGGGAAGCCCCGAAGCCAGCGACGAAGAAATTATTGCAGCTGCTCAAGTAGCATTTGCCCACGATTTTATTATGGACTTGCCCAGCGGTTATAATACCCTTGTGGGCGAACGAGGTTCAGCCCTATCTGGTGGACAACGCCAAAGAATTGCGATCGCTCGTACCGTCCTCCAAAATCCCCAACTACTCATCCTTGATGAAGCCACTAGTGCCTTAGACTACAACGCCGAAGCCCAAGTGTGCCGCAACCTAGCAACAGCTTTCCAAGGAAAAACAGTCTTCTTCATTACCCATCGTCTCAGTATAATCCGCAACGCTGATATCATCCTGATGATGGACAGAGGCATTGTCGTCGAACAAGGCACTCACGAACAATTAATGGCGTGTAAAGGTTATTACTACTGCCTGTATCAACAACAACAAACGCAGATTTAATAGGGAGTTGAGAGTTAGGAGTTAGGAGTTAGGAGTTAGGAGTTAGGAGTTAGGAGTTAGGAGTTAGGAGTTAGGAGTTAGGAGTTAAAAATGCAAAATACAAGAAGTGAAAGTTAAAAAAATAGCTTTTGACTCTACTCTTCACTCTTCACTCTTAACTCCTCACTCTTCACTCCTCACTCTTCACTCTTAACTCCTCACTCCTCACTCCTCACTCTTAACTCTTAACTCCTCACTCCTCACTCCTCACTTTCCATTTAATTATGAACATTCCCCACAAATTCGACCAACCAGTTCTTTTACAACAAACGCCTACTTGGTCAAGAGCGATCGCTTGGACTATTATCGGAGTTAGCGTCTTTACAGTAATTTGGGCATCAGTATTCAAAATTGAAGAATCAGTTCATGCTACTGGTAAACTAGAACCGCAAGGTGCAGTTAAAGAAATTCAAGCTCCAGTTAATGGTGTTGTGAAAGAGATCCTAGTTAAAGATGGTCAGCAAGTCAAAAAAGGTGAAATACTGATTAACTTAGAACAAACAACTTCTGAGGCAGAATTTACTTCCTTGAAACAAAGTCGCGCTGCTCAGTTACAATCAAAACAGTCTTTGGAACTAGAAAATAATTTCTACCGCCGTCAGCTACAAGGACAAGTTTCACAACAGCAAGTATTACAGCAAATTGCAATTTTAAAAATTCAGCCAGAACTAGCTTCATTAACTAAAAATCGTGCTGCTGTTTTTGCCGAAAATCAGTTGTATCGCTCACAATTAAACGGCACTAATATTAAAAAAAATCTGACCTTAGAGCAACAGTTACGCTTGGAAAATCGCCAGCAAGAATTAGAATCACGCTTGGCAACGGCTAAATTAGAAACCCAACAAACACAACAGCAATTACTCCAAACTCAAGCACAATTAAGCAGTGCCCAAGATGTACTGGCAATTAATCGCCAAATTTATCAAAATCTCAAAACTTTAGATAAAGCCGGTGCATACCCCAGAATGCAAATTCTCAAACAGCAGCAAGAAGTAAATGTCAAACAAGCAGAAGTAACGCAGCTAACTCAAGAAAAGCAACGATTAAAGTTAGCTGTGGTGCAAGCAAATGAGAAATTGCGGAATACTGCGGCACTCTCTCAAGAAGACTTACTCTCTAAAATTACAGACAACGACAAAAGAATTGCAGAAATTGACAGTCAATTAACTAAAGTAATTATTGAAAATCAAAAACGAATTTATGAAATCAATAGTCAAATTGGCGAAATTGACAGCAAGTTAACTCAAGCTCAACAAACTCTGAAATATCAAAAAATTGTTGCTCCCGTAGATGGAACAGTGTTTGAACTCAAAGCTCAAACAGCAGGGTTTGTTGTCAACTCCAGCGAACCAATTCTCAAACTCGTTCCTAGCGATAATTTAGTTGCTAAAGTTTTCATCACCAACCGTGACATTGGCTTTGTGCAAGCAGGACAACAAGTAGATGTGAGAATTGATTCCTTTCCTTTCCAAGAGTATGGTGATATCAAAGGTGAGTTAATTGAAATTGGTTCTGACGCTCTACCTCCAGACCAAGTTTATAATTTTTGGCGTTTTTCAGCAAAGGTACGCCTTAATGGACAGAATTTGCTGATTAACCAACGTCAAATTCCATTGCAATCGGGAATGTCCATTAATGGTAATATTAAATTGCGTCAGCGTACAGTTATGAGCATCTTCACTGATTTCTTAGTGGATAAAGCTGAAAGTTTAAAATCTGTTCGTTGAATTCAGAATTCAGAATTCAGAATCAGAATCGGGATATTTTTTTAACTGGAAGTGTCTTACCTTTTTGTTTGCTCATGCGTGAGAGAAAAATGGTTATGCAACAAATCTATCGGCATTGGCTACAAACATTAGGAATTACTATAAGTAGTTTGACAGTTTTTTGGTCAAATTATTCACTTGCCCAAATTACTCCAGATACTACTCTTCCAAATAATTCTCATGTCATAACAGAAGGGAACACCAGAATTATTGAGGGAGGAACTCAAGCAGGAAGTAATCTTTTTCACAGCTTTCAAGACTTTTCCGTTCCTACTGGCGGTACAGCTTTCTTTAATAATGCTACAGACATTCAAAATATCATCAGTCGAGTCACTGGTGGCTCAATTTCTAACATTGATGGCTTAATACGTGCTAATGGTACGGCAAATTTATTTCTGATTAACCCTAATGGCATTATTTTTGGACAGAATGCTAGTTTAAATCTTGGTGGTTCTTTTTTGGCAACTACAGCTAATAGTCTGAAATTTGCTGATAACTTTGAATTTAGTACAACTACTCCACAAACCACAGCCTTATTAACTATAAATACTCCCATAGGCTTGCAATTTGGTGAGAATGTTGGAGATATTCAGTTTCAGGGAATTGGTGGTTTTTTAAGCAGTATCCAGGGGCTGGGACTGAGAGTTTCTCCAGGTAAAACTTTAGCTCTTGTAGGTGGTAATGTCATCCTAGAGGGTGCTTTTCTCAATGCTCCAGGGGGGCGAATTGAATTAGGTAGTGTCAGGGGAATTAATCAGGTCAATGTCAGCCAAACAAACCAAGGCTGGATTTTAAATTATCAAAACGCTGACAATTTTCAGAATATTCAAATTTCTAGAAGTTTTGTAGATATTGCTATTGAAGAAGACAATAACATTCCGGCACAAAGTCAAAAAGGCGCAATTTCTCTGAATGCTTCACAAGTAGATATCCAAAGGTCGATTGTGACAGCAAATACTTATACATCGGCATCTGCTGGCGATGTAAATATCAATGTTGACCGATTAATTATGCGCGATCAATCAACATTGTCAAGTCGAACATTTAGTAGTGGTTCTGGAGGTAATATAACTGTCAATGCCTTGGAGCTTGTGGAAATTTTTAACTCTGTGAATAATAGTTTATTTCCCAGCGCCATAACTACTAATGTTTCCGAAGATGGACAATTAGCAACTGGCAGTGGTGGAAATTTGACAGTTAATACTAAACGATTAATTGTTAAGAACGGCGGACAAATAGCAACTGGTACTGAAAGTGCGGGAAAGGCGGGAAATTTAATCGTTAAAGTTACCGATGCAGTTGAGTTGAGTGGCTCTGGTAATTTAGCAACTCAGAGTAACCCTGGAACTACGGGAAATGCTGGGGATTTAATAATTGAAACAGGAAAATTAACTGTCCAAGGTGGCGCACAGGTTACTAGTCGTACCCTTGGTGCAGGCAAAGGCGGAAATTTAATAATCAAAGCTTCACAAGTAGAATTGATTGGACGCTCACTTACTAATGAGCAGATTTCTAGCGCCTTGGTGACTCGAACTGAGAGTGCCGGAAAAGCAGGAGACTTGACAATTACGACTGGTGTGTTGCGTGTTTCTGCGGGAGCAACTATTTCATCTGCCACTGCCGGCACAGGAGATGGTGGAAGTTTAAAAGTAAATGCTTCCGACTCCGTACAAATAATTGGTCGCTCTAATAATGGTCGTCCCAGTAACTTAGCTGCTGGCACTGTAGGGACGGGAAAAGCTGGGAACTTAATAATTACTACACCACAGTTACTGATTTCTGATGGGGCACAGGCGACTGTTAGCAGCCAAGCAGGTGAGGCTGGAAACCTGAGCATCAGCGCTAATTTTGTGCAGCTAAATAACGGCAAAATCATCGCACAGACTAACTCTGGTAATGGCGGTAACTTAAATTTAAGCGTTAGAGATTTATTGCTGTTACGCCGTGAAAGTGAAATTTCTACTACCGCCGGCAGGGAAGAACAACCAGGAGACGGTGGTAATATCACCATCAATAGTCAAGACGGTTTCATTGTCGCTGTTCCTTTGGAAAATAGTGATATCACTGCCAATGCTTACACAGGCAAAGGTGGCAGGATAGATATTAAAGCTGTTGATATTTTTGGTATTCAGCCTCGTCAAATTCCCACTTCTTTAAGTGACATAACTGCTAGTTCACAATTAGGCGTTGCTGGCGTTATAGAACTCAACATACCCGATGTTAATCCCAACCAGGGATTAGTGGAACTGCCGATAAATTTGGTCGATGCTTCACAGCTAATTGCTCAAAATTGTACTCCCAGACGCGGGCAAAACAATAGTTTTATAGTCACAGGACGCCAAGGATTACCTTTAAGTCCCAGCGAACCATTGCGTCAAAGAGCAGTTGTTACCCAATGGGTAACGCTAGATGAACAGACAGGAAATGAAGAAGATACACAACCAAAACCAACTTTAGTTGAAAATCAAAAACCAATTGTTGAGGCTCAGGGATGGGTTGTAGATGAACGAGGTGATGTTCATCTTGTGGCTCAAGTACCGATGGAAATGAGAATTCAGGAATCACAATTCATATCATGTTCGGGTGAAGACTTATCATTAGGACTGACGCTCTTACGCTCTGACGCCCAGAAATTTTAATCATATAAATTTTGCGTAAGGGCACGGCATTGCCCATACGTTGGTCACTCAAAACCAAGCTTTCACGCCTTTTCGTCCCTTACACTTGCCCATAAATGACCCTTTTCGGGAATGTCTTCATTTGTATAGTCAAGTTTCGGTTGAGGCTGAAACGACGGTAAATCAAGGTTTTTGATAATTAGCTTTACAACAGTTTACAACGTGTCCCAATTTGCACGTATCTCGGCGGATACCCTGGCTCGTCTTGGTGAACCAGCGCTGTAGGCGGGTTTCCCGCCGTAGGCGACTGGTGAACCCGGAGGGCGGTAGCCTACGGCAAGCCGCAAAGCGTCTACGATAAATTAAGCGAAGTTAGCTATTTTTGCGTAAGTCCTGCTTACAATAGTTCATAGTTAAATAATCCAGAAAAATCATTAATTTTTTATCAAGATTTTTATTCTTTAAATAAAGATTTATTGAAAACTTGTCGTTCTAGTACTGATTAAAAATTTATATGCATGAATTCATGAATATGAAAACGTTAGTTGACATAAGATCATTTCAAGTGGTTTAATTTGTGGACAATAATTAAGTATTTTTCGTAGGTTTTAGGTGTAAAAAATCATTTAAAAAATGTTTCTGACAATTTTAGAAATATATTCTTTCGATATTAGAGGAGTTTGATAGTGGTTAAGACTAGTCTGAATCAAGACCAACAAATTATCACCTCAGCAAAAAGCGGGGTTGACATCAGACAACTACCTACTATTTTGCTTCGTCAACGCTTTGTGATTTTGGGAGTATCTTGTGTGGTTATGTCAGTTGCCAGCTTCTTCGCTGTCACTGCCAAATCTAGTTATGAAAGCTACATGCAGATACTGGTGAGTTCCAATTTATCTCAAGGCTCCCAGTCAAATAATATCACAGAAGATACAGACACTAAAACTATTGATTACAGTACTCAGATGAAACTGATGCTGAGTTCTAAGCTACTTCAGCAAGCTGTAGATTTACTTGATTCTGATTATCCAGACATGACCTTAGAATATCTCAAAGGTCAAAAAGAATACAACAAAAAAGCACCTCTGAAAGTCACCCAAGAACAAGCAAATACAGAAGCCGAACCAGTTTTTAGTCAAGTATTTGAAGTTTCTTTTCATGATGACGATCCAGTTAAAGCACAAAGAGTACTTCAAGCTTTACAAAAAGTCTATCAAAACTACAACACAGAACAACAAAAAGAGCGTTTAAATCGGGGTTTGGCTTTTGTGAATACCCGCCTACCCGAAATCAAAAAAGAGGTTAGTCAAGCTGATAAAAATTTAGAACAGTTTCGCAAAAAACATAATTTAGTCGATCCGGAAGCACAAAATAAAATCCTGCTACAATCTTTGGCTGAGATTCAACAACAGCTACAAACAACTCGCGCCCAACTTCAAGATGTTAATGCTCGTTACGATAGCCTACAAAAAGAAATAGCATCTTCTTCCCAACAGAATGCCCAAATTTCTTCTCGTTTAAATCAATCAAGCCGTTACCAAATACTATTAAATGAAATTCAAAAAACCGAACTAGCGTTGGCTAAGGAACGGTTGCGTTATACAGATGATTATCCATCAGTAGAAAAGCTCAAACAGCAACGCCAAAACCAACTAACATTGTTACGGCAAGAAGTCAAAAATATTACTAGTGGGAGCAAGGACGAAAAACTTTTAAAAGCCGATATGGTAGGAGTCGATCCCAAGCTATTAGACGAATTAATTCTGCTACAAACCAATGTTTTAGGACTAACGGCTAATGAAAAAAGTTTAGTGCAATCAGAACAGCAACTTCGTTCGGAATTAAGCAAATATCCCAACTTAACAGCCGAATATAATCGTCTACGACAAAAAGTAGAAACTAGTCATCAAACTTTAGAACAACTGCTTCAGTCACAACAGTCCTTAGGAATGAAAATTTCCCAGGAAGGATATAATTGGCAAATTTTGGAAGAACCTGCTTTGGGTACTTATGTAGGTAATAACAAATTATTATTTTTGATGGGGGGAGGAGTAATTGGGCCAGTTTTAGGTATTTTATTAGCCTTGATTTTGTCGAAATTTAATGACACAATTTATAGTGTGACAGATTTAAAGAAACTGACTAATCTGCGCGTATTAGGAAGTGTACCAAAATTGCGATCGCCTCATAGCAAAAAGCGTCTTTTAAATCTGTCTAGGAATCAGCAGTACAGTTTAGCTCCTGTGATGGTAGAAACCAGTGCCAAGTTGCCTGTCCATGAATCTTTGGACATGATCTACCAAAACATTAAAATATCAAAATATCCTTTTCCTTTCAAATCATTGATGTTGACTTCAGCATTACCAGGAGAAGGAAAGACAACTTTAATTTTAGGGTTAGTAGCTAGTGCTACCCGAATGCATCGACGGGTATTAGTAATTGATGCTAACTTGCAGAATCCTAACTTGCATAAAGTATTAGGACTTTCCAATGATTGGGGACTATCTCTGTTATTAGTTGATGAGACAAATACCAATTTTCAAGATTATATTCAGCCCATTCACCCATTCATTGATATTTTGACTGCTGGCCCGGTTCCAGAAGATAAAGTCAAGCTGCTGAGTTCTCAGAGAATGAAAGAACTAATTGAGTTATTTGAGGAAAATTATGATTTAGTGCTGATAGATGCTCCATCAATTTTAGCAACAGTTGATGCTAGGATTATCGCATCTTTTTGCAACGCGATCGTCATGGTAGAGCGCATGGGTAAAGTAAAGCAAACTCAATTAATTCAAGCGATTGAAATTTTGAGTAAGTTGAATTTAATTGGAATTATTGCTAACGAAGTAAAATAGGACATAGCCCAAAACCCTCATGTAGAGACGCGATTTATCGCGTCTTCTGAACCGTATGTATTGGGATATAGCGCTACTTAATCATTAGACCTCTTGCAAAAGCCCTTCTTTTTGTCTTCTTCTTTGCGTCTTTGCGCCTTTGCGTGAGATAAGAAATTATTTATGCAAGAGGTCTATTCTTAAACATTTAGATCCCCGACTTCTCAAATAAATCGGGGATCTAGAGACGTTTTTTGCCTCAACTCGCCTTGGCATTCCTCTTTACTTTAATTGTTTAAAAGACACTCTGGCCATTGGTGCATTTAAATCTTTACTAGCAAAGGCGCAATATGCTTCTGGATTGATTTGCCCGTAATTTTTGAGAAAGTTAATACAATTGGAACGGTCTTTAAAGGTGGCTACATAAACTATAAATAAATTTTTTTTCTCTGATAAATTAGGGTAATCTGGTATCCAGATCACTCCTGACTGACTAATTCCTTGGGATTGTAAAATTTTCACTTGCTTGATGGCAGCTTGCAGATTTGGCAAACTAGAATTTGCTACGAAATAAAAAGAATTAGGTAGATTAGCGGCATTTGTCAGTGCTGATTCACGGATTGTCCCTATTTGATGATTTGCGGCTCCAGGTGGAAGAGACAAGGAAGAATTTTCTCCAATTTCTGTTTTGGGAATTAAGGAAGACGTAGCTCCTTGATATGTCATAGATTGGGGAGAGTTTGCTAACAAAAGACCAATAATCACGCACCCACCGATTAATCCACCACCGATTAAAGTGCTACCAATAAAAATAGCATTTTGTTTACTGTTTTGAGCAGCTGGCAAGCGAATCACAGAATTATTCCAAGCAGAGACTTGACTATACATTGGTACTTTTGGTGCTGTGGAATTGGCAATATTTTGCACAGCGAGCAGCATTTCTTTAGCGGTTGAATAGCGCTCCCTAACATCAAATTGAGTTGCTTTTTTTAAAACTTCCATCAAATTGGGACTGATGGCATCCCTATTCCAAATATGCTCTCCAGTATAGGAATCTGTCATCAATTCGTGGGGCAATTTTCCCATCAACAAGAAAATAGTTGTTAGTGCCAGACTATACAAATCACTGGCAAAAACTGGGCGTCCTGCTGCTTGTTCACTAGGCATAAAACCTGGAGTACCAATGATAATTGAATTACTAACAGTGCCTTCAGAATGCATGACTGTTGCCATCGTTTCTCGCACTGCACCAAAATCAATTAAAATTGGTTTGCCATCAGATGAACGCAGAATAATATTATCTGGTTTAATATCGCGGTGAATGATACCTTTGCTATGTACAAAGTCCAGCAATTTCAACAGACTGATTAAAATGGGAATTACTTCACTTTCGCTCAAACAACCGTTTTGTTTTACTTGTTGGTGGAGGGTTTGTCCAGAAATCCACTCTTGTACAAGGTAGAATTGTCCATCTGCTTGAAAGTAGGCGTACAGAGTGGGAATTTGATTGCTAGCTCCTCCTAGTTCTTCTAAAATTGCGGCTTCTCTTTGAAATCGCCTTTGTACTAACTGGTAAACTTCAGGGTTATCAGTAACTGGTTTGAGTTGCTTAATTACACAACGTCTTCCCGAAGGCATTTGGGTATCTTCGGCTAAGAATGTTTCGCAAAATCCACCAGTTCCAAGTACGCTAATAATGCGATAGCGATCGCTCAAAAGGGTTGTTATCATTACGTTTTCTTGAATTAGTTTTGTTTGGAAGCACTCTTTAGAATTAACAACTTACAACTGCCTGTTTTTAAAACTTTGGCAGTGTATAGTTTTTGATATAAATTATTAATTTGTTCTAAACAAATAGAGAATGTATTAGCTGCATACTTATTTTTAGTATCTAAGTATGAGAATATCACGAATTGCTCTTTTCATTAATATACTGAAACAGATATAGAGAGTAGTGGAGGGATGGGGAGTTTGTAATTCTTATTACGAATGGGGCATGGGGCATTGGGCATTGGCCAAACAGGAAGTGTGGGAGGATGGGGAGATGAGGGAGATGAGGGAGATGAGGGAGTGCGGGAGGATGGGGAAGTATTAATTCTCTTTCCCCCATCTCCCCACACTCCCCACACTCCCCACACTCCCCACACTCCCCATCTCCCCATCTCCCCATCTCCCCACACTCCCCATCTCCCCATCTCCCCATCTCCCCACACTCCCCACACTCCCTCATCCCCCTCATCCCCCTCATCCCCCTTATGAGTAGCATCTACGACCTACGCTTGATAACGCTTTCAATTGCGATCGCCATCTTCGCCTCATATACTGCTCTTGATTTGGCTGCAAGGGTAACAGCTGCCAAAGCATCGGCGAAAGTCGCTTGGTTAATTGGCGGCGCAATGGTTATGGGAATCGGTATTTGGTCGATGCACTTTGTGGCTATGCTAGCTTTCAGCATGGCAACACCGATTGCCTATGACATGTTGATTGTGCTGGTTTCTATACTACCTGCGGTTATTGCTTCGGGGGGCGCACTTTTCCTGGCCAGTCGCCCAGTGTTAACCATTTGGCAATTGCTGGGTGGTGGGACGTTAATGGGTATTGGTATCGCCTCGATGCACTACATCGGAATGCTGGCGATGCGAATGCAAGCAACCGCTACATACAATCCAGTGCTGTTTATACTTTCTATAGCGATCGCCATCGGCGCGTCGATTCTAGCACTCAATATTGCCTTTCATTTACGCACACCAACGAATAAAACTGACTGGTTGGCAAAGATTGGCAGTGCTATTGTCATGGGAGGAGCGATCGCTGGAATGCATTATACAGGGATGGCGGCTGTTAAATTTATGCCGACTAACCCAGCAGCAATTTCTGGACTAGCAACAACGAATGATTCGCTGACTTTGCTGGGTATTTCTATTGGTATTGCTACATTCATGATTCTCGGTTTTGCGCTGCTGACTTCGTTTATAGATCGGCGTTTGTCTGCCCAAACAAAGCTTTTGGCACAGCAAGAAGTCGAAGCCAAACTTTCACAGTTATTTACAGAAATTACCTTAAGAATTCGGCGATCGCTAAAATTAGATGATGTCATCAACACAACTGTTCATGAGCTTCGTCAAGCATTGAAAACAGACCGTGTGATTATGTATCGTTTCAATAGTGACTGGAGTGGCACTATCATTGCCGAGTCCGTTGCCCAAGATTGGACGAAAACCTTAGGAAAAACGGTCAATGACCCATTCCGAGAAGACTATATTGAAATGTACAAAAATGGTCGAGTCCGAGCTACCAATGATATTTATGCAGCTGGTTTTACACAATGTCACCGGGAAATTCTTGAAGGTTTTGAAATCAAGGCAAATTTGATTGCACCAATTATTCATAACAATCAACTTGTCGGTTTATTGTGTGCCCATGAGTGTTCTACAACTCGATATTGGCAAAAATATGAAATTAATTTATTTAGACAATTAGCAATTCAAGTTGGCATTGCTTTAGAACAAGCGAGTTTAGTAGCTGAACTTGAGCAAACGCAGAAAGTTTTGCGGCTTCGCGATCGGGCGATCGCTTCAGCTAGTAACGGTATATTCATTACCGATCCACGTCAGCCAAGAAATCCAATTATATTTTGCAATGCTGCCTTGGAAAAAATTACAGGCTATTCATCTGATGAGTTACTCAGATGTAACTACAAATTTCTCCAAGGAACTGATACAGATCCAGATACCATTGCAGAATTAGACGAGGCAATCGAAGCTTCAAGAGAATGCCAAGTTGTGCTGAAAAGTTATCGCCAAGATGGAAGTTTTTTCTGGTGTGAATTAACAATTTCTCCTGTCCCAGATGCATTTGGACAAACAATCAACTTTGTTGGCGTACTAGTTGAAATTACTTCGCGCAAGGAAATAGAAGAAGAATTAAGGCGTAGTCAACAAGTTCTCCAAGAGCAGCTGCTAGAACTTATTTCTGATGTTAACGCAGTATCCCAAGGAGATTTAACTGTTAGCTCTCAAGTTACAGCAGGGGAAGTTGGCATCTTAGCTAATGTTATTAATACCATCATTTACACCCTCTGGCAAATTGTGACTCAAGTCCAACAAACCGCCTATCAAATGAATGTTTCCCTTGGGAAAAACTCTAGTTTCATCCAGCAAATGGGAGATGAAGCACTCAAACAAATCCAACAAATTACCTATGCCTTGGAAGCAGTAGATAATCTAAATTTCTGGATTCAAAATGTGGCAAATAACGTTCAAAAACTACAGGAAATAAACCTTACTAATACTCACGCAGTAGAAACAACCAAAGGAACAATAGATTTTACTGTGGAAAGCATCTTCAAGTTGCAACAAACAACTGCACAAATAGCTAATAAAATCAATAATCTGAGCGAATATTCCCAAAAAATTTCCCATATTGCCTCAACAATTCAGCAAATCGCCACCCAAAGTAACTTGTTAGCCAGCGACGCCAGCATTGAAGCCACATGGATGGGCGATCGCGGTAGAAGCTTTGCCAAAGTAGCAGAACAAATTGGTCAATTAGCCGCGCAATCTGGCGAAGCAACACAAGAAATTCAAAGCGTTTTAACTAATATGAAATTGGAAACTAGTGCATTAGTTCAAGCCATAGAATCGGGAACAATTGAGATAGGAGAAAAAGCAAATATTGTGCAAAATGCCAAGTTAAGCTTAGAAGATATTTTAGAAGTATCTGGCCAAATGAATAATTTAGTACAATCCATTTCTACAGCAACAAAATCTCAAGCAGAAACTTCCCAGGCGATCGCATCTTGGATTGAACAAATTACCGAGACTTTAAAATATACCGCAGATTCGTCTGGTAGTGTATCGAACTCTCTACAACAAACAACAGAAGTAGCAGAGCAATTACAAGCGTATGTCAGTGGATTTAAAACTGGGGAGTAGGGAGTGGGGAGTGGGGAGTGGGGGAGATGAGGGGGATGAGGGAGTGTGGGGAGATGAGGGAGATGAGGGAGTGGGGGAGGTGTGGGAGGATGGGGAAGTATTAATTCTCTTTCCCCCATCTCCCCATCTCCCCACACTCCCCACACCTCCAATGCCCCATACACTCAAAACATTCTCAATCTTGCATTCCTGCGTATAATAACCTGACAAATAAGCGTACTCCGTCATCTGTTTTTAACGTTGAATAAGAAGGAGCTTCTCTATGGCCAATTGCACGTAAGTCTGATAACAACTCTGGATGAAATTGGCAGGTGAAAGAACGACGAATTTTTTTAGTTTCAAAGTCTTTATAGTTGATACAAGTAGCTGAACATTCTGTGATTATTTCTTTATCAATTGCTGTGGAACATAATATTTCTACAGAATCAGGTAATTGTATCAGCCATGATAGAGGACTGCTAGCTATAATGTGTCTGTAGGGAACAATAGCATCATGAATACTACGATAAGCCCAGTTAGCAAATAGTATTGCCTCTTCGTTAACTTCATCTGAATGAAACATTGAAATCGAGACTTCGCGCTCATATTGAATTGTTGTGTCAATTACACCTTCATGGGCATCTGATGTCACATCATGAGCGTGAATTAATTCCCAAGGAATTCCTCCAACTTCACCTTTAGGCGATTGGTAAGGGAATAATACGCGATCGCCAACTTCTTTTGACTCATTACGTGTGACTGCAAAATGCTCGTGATTCCAGCCATCAGCAACTTTTCGTCCATCACGCTTTTTGACTTGAAGTGTTTCACCCGTCGTTGCAATGCGTTCTGCAACGTCTTGCAGTGAGTTGAGTGCTTTTGCTTCACTGTCACGTTCTAGAGAAGTTGTACCCAGGATTTGTTTAACTGCTTGTTGAATCAGTCGTATATGACATTGTGCAGCAAGCTGATGTCCTACACAAATGAAAATAGCAGGAGCGCTACCGGGCGATCGCGAAATCAATAATTTTTCCACTAACGCAAACATATCTTCTCGTGGGCAAGCTGGACTTGTCCAAGTCGATGCATCATAAACTGATGGATCGCCTCCTTCCACTACTACTGCATAACTAGAGCTAATTGCCCCCACAACTAATTCTGGATCGATAATTCCAGTTGACCAAACTGGAAATAATATTGAGTCCATATCGGCCGCTTTTTGAGCAATATAAGCTACATTTTGGGAAGCGCGAACTTCTTCACCAAAAGTATTAACCCCCACATGTTCCCACGGCTCAATAATGATTATTGATTTACGTAATAAGTGGGGATGCAACAGCAAAAACTCAAAATCTGTTCTGGAATTAATCACCTTCTCTAATGGCTTTTCATGTTCCCATTCAAAAGTGCCGTCAGATGCAAAAAGTTCTTTTTCAGGAAGCGGATTGACAGATGTTCTGTCTGCTAAAAAACGACCTAATAGAATATGTGTAGACTCAAAATCTGTATAGCCTTGATTTAAGTAACCAGGAGTTAATCGCCATTCAGTTTTGAGAGTTTGATTGTGATGAACTTGAGCAGATTCGATAGATTCAACCATGATTTCAATTAATCTTGTTAATTATCTTTACAGTCACTTGATCTCAACAGTTTATCTAAACTGTATTCAAGTCGATTTTACTAGACTTGAATTTTTTCAATATTTCAAAATTTTGATCAAAATGCAAGGACAGTTAAGACAGTTAACAAAAATTCAGTGTTAATCATGTATCATCTAGTTCATAATATGTCAGTTGTTTGGCGATCGCTCATCACCCCGCACTCCTCTTTAAATTTAAAAATCAAATGTTGTCCGAAGTACCCCCACGTATTGAGTATCATTTTCGCTGTTATTTTCGGGGTTGAGAATCACCCAAAAACCAGGAGTCACGGAGATATTGTCGTTCAATCGTAAACGATAGAATGCTTCGACATGGTAGGCATTGTCCGGTTCTTCACGTATATCACTATTGGAAATACGCGGTGGCAAACCAATGAGAATTCCTGGCAGGTTACCTTTACCTCCCACGTCTGGAAACGACAAGCCAATGGCGCCAAACCAAGCATTAGCATTATCGCCATTGTTCACAAACACAGAATCGGTTCCACCTCTACCATTAGAAATATTACTTAAACCAGAGCTTTCGGCAGTTGCCCAAATATATCCACCCCAACCGTGAATCTGAAAGTTTGGCGAAAAGCGATAGTATCCTTGGGCGCCGACAATGCTGTTGGAAGTAGCAATGTTGTTGCCAAAGGGAGAGCTTGATAAGGCGCTACCTCTACCGCCTGTGATATCGACGGTGCCAGCGGGATTATAGCCATGAGAATAGGCGACACCAATAGCTCCTTGTTTGGCGTAATAAACAAGATGGGCGAGGGCATTGTATCCGCCATCAAAT
Source organism: Nostoc sp. CreGUA01 (assembly GCA_034531095.2). Classification (GTDB taxonomy): domain Bacteria; phylum Cyanobacteriota; class Cyanobacteriia; order Cyanobacteriales; family Nostocaceae; genus Nostoc. The sequence goes on from JAVRBV020000023.1 coordinate 21,745, forward strand.
AATCCATTGTTCTGTGTTGGCACATTGGGACTATTTGCTAAGTAGCCTACAGTCAGAACCAAGTCTTTGCTGATACTCCAGTTAGCGGCTGCACCACCGCCGCCACGCTCAAACAGAAAACTGTTCTTGCCAAATAATGAGGGAATTCCGTTACCATCATCGGCAATAGTGGCAGGGGTTACGTTGTCTGTGATGTCGTTGTAGCCAATACCTGTAGGGCCGACAACGAAGGAAAGGGAATCGCTCACTGGGAAGTAGTAACGAATGTGGGGAACGATCAGTGAATTGTTGCTGTCGTTGTCGAAGTTTAGCCGCGTCATCCCTGTACCGCTGGCTGCCGCGATTCGACTGGAACCATCGGAATTGGCAAAGTTGCCAAATTCCAGTCGGACTCGCAACAAATCTTTACCTGAGAAACTACTTTCCAAATTCAGACGACCACGAGTAGCAAAAAAGGCGTTGGATTCATCACCATCGCCTCCTACGCGATCGCCAAAGGTATCGGTAATGGCAGTAATAATTTGAGCATTCAGCTTGGTAGTAGTGGAAAACTGCTGCGCCTCTAGTGTGGCTGTACGTGCTTCTAAGGTATCCACACGTCCCCGCAGAGTTGCTAGTTCTGCTGCAAAATCTTCCTGTAATTTTTGCAGCACTGCTAAGTCTTCTTTACTGACTAAATCGCTAGTCGCTGTAGCAATTAACTCATTAACCCGATCCAAACAAGCATTTAAACCTGCGGCAAATTCGTAACGAGTGAGGGCACGATTACCGCGATAGGTGGAATTGGGATAACCTGCAATACAACCGTAGCGTTCCACCAGGGATTGCAATGCTTGAAACGCCCAATCAGTCGGCTGGACATCGGAAAACTGAGAGACTGAAGTAACTTGTCCTTGCAAGGTGCCAAAGTTAGTAGCGTCTGCGGTATTTGAATTGTCATTCCAAGGAGTTGCCCAAACTGCTGGAGATGACAATACAAGCAGTGGAAAACTGTATAAAAGATTTTTCAGCATTGGATGTGTTATCGTCTGGAATCAGATATGGATAAAAATCTGTGGTTAGAATTCAGCAGTCAAAATTCTAGATTCTCAATCTCGACGATGAAACCATCAATTAACGTCCAGATAAATTTCTAAATTCTGTATTCTGACTCCTGAATTCTGAATTCTGAATTCTTCAAACTGTTATTACTTTTTGCTGATTGCTGCTTTTAATAGCCGATTCTATAATGTGCATCACATTAATTCCGTCTTCGGCAGTTACAGGAATTGGCTGACCATCGACAATTGATTTATATATTGCATCGTAGTAGCCTAAATAATTACCCTGTGAACTTTTGACTTTTTCTCGGATTACTTTTGTGTCTTTTTCTGTGTGCAACAAGCCATATTCACTTTCAGGCTCTGTGTACCAGTCATCAGTGTTAGGCTTCATACCAGCCCGTAACTTGTCTTCTTGTGCATCAGCCCTACTTTTGAGAAAAGAACCTTTTGTGCCATGTATGATATACGACGGCACAGGTTCGCGCACTAGGAAACTAGCTTTCAACTTTACACGCAGCTTCTCGTAGTAAAGTATTAACTCAAAATAATCATCTATCTGTGATGCAGCCCTGGTAATTCGCATGTCTGCAAAAACACCATTGGGCATTCCAAATAAATGTAAAGCTTGGTCTATTAAGTGCGGTCCTAAATCTTTAATAATTCCCGCCCCCGGTCCGGGAAGTTCTACGTGTTGTTTAGGGCTGAGTGTTGGTTTGTATCGAGCAAAATGAAATTCTGCTTCAATAATATCTCCTAATAAGCCCGATTGAATGATTGTTTTTACTGTTTTAAAATCACTATCCCACCTCCGATTTTGATATACAGATAATTTTTTTTGATTTTTGTGTGCCAATTCTTGAAGTTCTTTTGCTTCTGCTACTGTTGTGGTAAATGCTTTTTCTACCACTACATGTTTGTTTGCCAGCAAAGCTTGTTTAGCATAATCGTAATGGGTATAAGTGGGCGTATTTACTACTACTAATTCAACGTCTTCATCTGTCAGTAAAGCTTTTAATTCAGGATAGCTTTTGGCATCAGGATAATCTTCCTGGATCAGCTTTTTGGTTCTTTCCCAAGAACCTATTAATTGAAATCCGGGATGCAGATTTATAAATGGTGCATGAAATACCTTACCGGACAATCCATAAGAGCAAAGAGCCGTATTGATAATTTCCATTATATTACTTGACTGAAGCGAAATTTTATATTTGGTTGTTGTATGATTATCGATCTGCCAAATTTAGATTCCCAGGCTAAAATACAGATTTATGAGGTGAATTGGGTAATATCATGTGCGATTAATCAAACTGAATCAAAATGTTTGCTCGTAGTATTTGTAGGGTGTGTTAGGCGTCAGCCGTAACGCACCAAAGCCTTAAGAATGGTGCGTTACGCTGTCGCTAACGCACCCTACGTATCTACGTATCTTTTCAAAGATTAGTCCTATATCATGTCCAATTAATCAAACTGAATCAAAATGTTTGCTCGTAGTGAGGACTTCAGTCCTCACTACAACAGAGTTTATTATGGGTGATTTGGCCGACATCATATAAATCCTGCGTTTTTAATTTCTAAATGTAGTTATAGAAATTTATTTTTACGTAAGAATTCAGAATCAAAAAACTAGAATTAATCGGGTTTAAATATCCAAACTTGATAACTTTAACAAAATCAAGCAGATATATAACCATTGATTTTTAAACTATAGGAATCCGGTTTGATTTTTGAACAACATTAAGTTATCGGCGAGAGTACGGCACTATTCTTAAGGGTTCGATGCGTTACTACGTATCTGTTCAAAAATCAAATAGTAGTCCTATATTCTGACTCCTGAATTCTTACTTTTGAGCTTTTTAGCGTCTGGAACGTCTGCGGAGTCTGTCAATCATTACGGCGACGATAATTACTAGTCCTTTAACAACTAGTTGCCAGAAGAAAGACATGTTCAACAGAGTTAAACCATTGTTGAGGACAGCAATGATTAATGCACCGAGAAGTGTACCGCCAATTGTGCCAATGCCACCTGTAAAACTAGTTCCACCTAAAATTACAGCAGCGATCGCATCTAATTCATAGCCTTGACCCAATAAGCCACTAGCACTATAAAGACGGCTGGCACTCATGATTCCTGCCAAACCTGATAGCAATCCACTGACGCCATAAACAAACAGCAATACCCGATTAACTTTAATCCCGGTTAATCTTGCTGCCCGTTCGTTACCACCCACAGCGTAGATTTGCACTCCTAAAACAGTCTGTCGCAGTACAAACCAACTAGCTACTACAGTAAGTAAGGCAACGATCACTAACCAGGGAAGAGGGCCGATATAACTATTACCGATCCAAGCAAAATTGATATCACGGTTAATAAGTGTTGTTCCCTTGGCAATCAAATAGGCAACACCCCGCAAAGCAGTCAGCGAACCTAAGGTGACAATAAAAGGCGGCACATCCAAAAGCGCAATCAAAGCGCCGTTGAGTAAGCCTAAAAGCAATCCTGCCAATAAGCCAGCAGGTAAAGCTGCCCAACCTATAGCCGGCAGAAGCGATACCAGCAGGGCAACTACGGCGGAAACAGCCAACATTGACCCCACAGACAAATCAATGCCTCCAGTGAGAATCACGAAGGTCATCCCTGTGGCTAGGACAATGTTAATGGATGCCTGCCGTAAGATATTGACGAGGTTACCGCCTGTGAGGAAGTTGGGTGAAAGGAAGGTAAATAAGATACAGATAAGTACGAGTATTGGTAAAATACCTGCAACTTCCAAAAAGGTGGCGATGGATTTCCCTTGGCGGGCCTTGGGATTGTTGCTGACTTTCCTATTGGTAGGTCTTACTGTTTGGCTCATGATTCTATTACTCCCGATGCTCCTGTTGCATAGTGCATAATCTTTTCTTGGGTAATTTCTTTACCGGGACTGTCGTCGAGTTCGCCCACTAGCTGTCCTTCTCGCATTACCAAAACGCGATCGCTCATGCCAACGATTTCTGGTAATTCGCTGGAAACCATTAAAATAGCCACACCTTGGGCTGCTAACTCGCTGATAATTCGGTAAATCTCGCTCTTGGCGCCGATATCTACGCCCCGTGTCGGCTCATCCAGCATGATGACTCTCGGTTTGATGGCTAGCCAACGCGCTAGGAGTAGCTTCTGCTGATTCCCACCAGAAAGATCCACCGCCCTAATTTCCAAGTTAGCCAGTCGGATATTAAAGTCTTCCACCGCTGCCGTTGCCAACCGATTGACTGAACCCCAGTTGACAATCCCAGCCTTGGCATCCTGTTTGAGTGTGTTCAGGGCAATATTCTTGCGGGAACTCATCTCTAGAAATAAACCTTGGTCTTTGCGGTCTTCTGGGACGTAGCCGATACCGGCAGCAATGGCATCACTGGGGCTATTTATATTCAGTTTGACGCCATTGAGGAACACTTCACCACTAGTTTTGCGATCGGCACCAAAAATCAGTCGGGATACTTCTGTGCGTCCAGCACCCACCAGCCCTGCTAAACCCAGGATCTCACCAGCGCGAATTTGAAAACTAGCTGGTTCAATCTTGCGTCCGTCACTGATATTTCTGACTTCCAACACCACCGGGCCGGGATTGGTTTGGCGTTGATGTTCGTAAAAGTCCTGCATGGAACGACCGACCATCATCTGCACTAACCGCTGGGCAGAAATTTCATCCCGTGTGAGACTGCCAATGTATTGACCATCACGCAGCACACTAATTCGGTCAGCCAATGCATATATTTCTTCCATGCGGTGACTGATGTAGATAATAGCAATGCCATCGTCTCGTAGTCTGCGAATGACTTCAAACAAACACTCAGTCTCACGGTCAGATAAAGCTGCTGTCGGCTCATCCATTACCAAAACCCGACTGTTGTCTTTCAGCGCCCTGGCAATTTCTACCTGTTGCTGTTCGGCGATGGATAAGGTGCCGACTATGGTATTGGCTGTAAAATTTGCTCCCAGGCTTTGGAGTACTAGCTTTGCTTCGTCTTCCATAGCTTTGCGGTCTAAGAACTGACCCCGCTGTAACTCGCTACCCATGAAAATATTTTCGGTAACAGTTAAGTTGGGTGCGACATTCAGTTCTTGATAAATCAGGTTAATCCCCGCTTTGCGTGCTGAAGCCGGATCGGTAATTTTCACCGGGGTACCATTGATGCGAATCTCACCTTCATCGGCAATGTAAGCCCCGGCAAGAATTTTCATCAATGTACTTTTACCTGCTCCGTTTTCCCCCATGAGAGCATGAACTTCTCCGGGATAAATTGTCAGATTGACATTTTGCAGAGCAGGTACACCATGAAATCGTTTCGCAATCCCTTGCATTTCTAATACAGGGGCGGCGGTTGGTGCTTCAGGAAAGGAGGTTTCAATACTTGTGGTCATGAGTAACTCCTAATAATGGGCATGGGGGTGATGGGGTGATGGGGTGATGGGGTGATGGGGTGATGGGGTGATGGGGTGAGATTGTCTCCCCACCTCCCCACCTCCCCACCTCCCTATCTCCCTATCTCCCTATCTCCCCATGCCCCATTTACCAGCCTTTTTCTGTGCTGACGTTATCTTTGGTGATCAGTTTGACTGGAATTAAGATGGTGGGGTTAGTGGGTTTTTTACCGTTCAAAATGTCGTTGCCAACTTCGACTGCTTTTGCTGCCATGCCTCGTGGATTTTGAGTCGCTGTTGCTGCATATATGCTATCTTGAGCAGCGATCGCTTTAATGGCTTCTGGCGCACCATCAACGCCAACAATAAAGAAGTCTTTACGTTGTGCTTGGTTGGCTGCTAGTTCTGCTCCCACTCCACTAGGATCGTTGATGGCAAAAACAGCGTCAATTTTAGGAAAGGTTGTCAGCAAATCTGTCATCACTCTCAGCCCGCCATCCCTGCTGCCTTCTCCATTCTGGTCTTTGGAGAGGAGTTTGAGATCGGGATATTTGGCTAATACTTTCTCGCAACCACTGACTCGCTGAATCACCGAGTCTACCTGAGGTCCGTTGAGAATTACTACATTACCTTTGCCTTTGAGGCGGTCAGCAATATATTGACAACCAACTTCTCCGGCTTGCACATTATTTGTGGTCACCGTCGCATCTACACCGCCTTCAGCACCTGTATCTACCGCAATCACAATTCTGCCTGCTTCTTTGGCTTTTTCCACTGCCGGCTTAATGCCACTTTTATCAGCAGCATTCAGGATAATGATGTCAGTATTCGACGCCGTGAAGTTTTCGATTTGGTTGGCTTGTTGGTTGAGGTCGTAAGCACTGGAAACTACGGTTGTCCTGACATCATTGCCGCCGATTTTCTTGGCTGTGGCTTCAATTTCCTGTCCCATCAAAACGAAGAAGGGGTTACTTAAATCACCAGCCGTGAAAGCTACCGATCGCAATTTCCCATCCTTACTACCTGCGTTACTCTGGGCGCTAGTATTAGTAGCAGTGTTCCCAGGAGCGTTGGCATCAGGATTACTAGCAGTATTGCCATTTTCAGAGCCATCCGAGCAACCAATCACGGTACCACCAACCAAACCTATTAAACTAGCTGCGATCGCAATTTTTCTTAAATTCATATATCTCCTCTTAAAAAAAATCTGAATGGGGATTGGGGAGTGGGGACTGGGGAGTGGGGAGTGGGGACTGGGGAGTGGGGAGTTAGGAGTGAGGAGTTGGGAGTTAGGAGTAAAATTTTCTCCCCATCTCCCCATCTCCCCATCTCCCCATCTCCCCGCGTCCCCCACTACCACCCTTTATAACTACCAAGGTTCTCGCGGGTAACCAATTTGACTGGAACGAGAATCTGAGAGTTACTCAGTTTTTTGCCTTGGATGACATCGTTGCCAACTTCAACGGCTTTTTGCGCCATTCCCGCGGGATCTTGGGCGGCTGTTGCAACAAATACACCGTCTTGGTCTTCCATTGCTTTGGTTGCATCTGGGGAACCGTCAACGCCAACAATAAAAAATTCTTTACGTCTTGCTTGTCTGGCTGCTAAGTCTGCGCCGACACCGCTTTGGTCGTTGGTGGCAAAAACGGCATCGATTTTGGGGAAGGTTGTTAGCACGTCACTCATGACTCTCAGTCCGCCATCCCTTGTCCCTTCTGCGTTCTGGTCTGAGATGATTTTGATATCTGGATATTTGGCTAATGAACTCTTACAGCCACTGACTCGCTGATTGATTGAGTCCATCGGTGTTCCGTTGAGAATCACTACATTACCTTTGCCGTTGAGGCGATCGCCAATATACTTGCAAGCAATCTCTCCAGCTTGGATATTGTTGGAGCTAATCATCGCATCTACGTCTGCGTCAACGGCTGAATCTACCGCAATCACAATCCTACCTGCGTTTCTCGCTTGATCGATCGCTGGTTTAACTCCTTTTTTGTCAACCGCACTCAGAATAATTAGATCGGTATTTGCTGCTGTAAAATTTTCGATTTGGTTGGTTTGTTGGTTGAGATCGAAGGCACTGGAAACTGTATTAACTCTGATACCATCCCCCATTTTTTTTGCTTGTTCTTCAGCTCCTTTCTGCACTGCTAAATAAAAGGGATTGCCTAAATCTCCCAAGGTGATGCCTATTGTCTGCAATCCTTTATTCTCTAAACTCGTGTTAATCGCAGTATTAGTACTATTATTGTTAGCGGTGTTCTCATTCGGAGTGGCATTACAACCCACAGCCGCAATCCCTACAAAACCTAATATGCTACCTAATAAACAAGCTTTCTTCATATTCATTTATAATCCAACAATGTTTTTGAATTTGAGGAAAATTAGCAGAATATAAATCCGCAATATTATGGAATATTGGCAACTTGAGCATTTAGTTTCACATCTAACTTTGGCAAGTCAAACTCTATCTAACATCTGGCAATCAGACGTGATTTGAATTTTTTATGAGTTACGCTAAATTATGTTTTTGCTTATGAAAGCAAAAAACTGAGCGTTGCCATGATTCCAAGAATCCGTTTTTTTTTGGGAAAATTATATTTAAAAATGGTTAGTCCCAAAATATTTGTTTACTAAAATTCAAGGAATTTTAGGTTATCAAACTTCAAACTTTTTATCTTATTTGGTTTTTTATTTTACCGTAGATTTCTTCCCAAAGTTAATTTACTTTATCGAAGTTTACAAAATTAAGAAGTGTTTTTCATTTCGATGTAATATGATGTTAGATGAGTTACTTTTGATGATTTCTGATGTCAAAATTAAGTGCGATCGCCAAAACCCAAGGCTATGGTCACTTGATAGACACAGAAAAATTTTCATGTCCCAAAACAGAGGCAATCATTAAGTTTACATCTGTTACAGTTGACTAAATAATCCCCAAAAATCGGGCACTTGGCTGTAAACTAAAAATATCTACACAATTTTTTATAGTGTTACAGACACAATTTATGCTAGGGAAATTGCAAAAATATTTCTCTTGGTTGAGGTTTGGTGAAAAAATTTTGTCGATAATGGCAAGTAAAAAATTCTTGTCATCTTGACAACTTGAATCAGCAACCAATAATATTTGCTTTGGCGACACCAGACATCTAAAATTTTAAGGTTGGTGGTAAATATTTAGCCACTAAGTCTTCATAGTATGGCTTGAGTTTTTGCCAATCAGGAGGATTGGGGTTTTTGGAATACAAATCGTAGGGATTGAATAATTTCACCCATTTAAACATTTCTTCATCGTGTCGATCCATCAAATGCTCGTAGGCGTTTTCACGATGTTGAGGATAAAATGAGTGATAGCGGAGAATGTACAATGCAGCTTCGGGCAAGTAAGGTCTCATCATACTATAGAAATACTCGTCGTGTCCCCATGACATGTGTACATTATTCAAACCACAATTCGGTTCATATACACCATATTTAGTGTTATATTTCGGATTGTTGCTATCGGGATTATCTTGAAAAAATTCCGAGAAAACAATTTTATCCGAAAATGCACAACCTACAGGATAAGTATCCCCGACAGTAGCCCATTGGGGTTCACCAAATAAACAAAGCACTTTGCCCATATCGTGAAAGAAACCTGTTAGCACCATCCAATCAGGATGACCATCAGCGCGAATAGCTTCTGATGTTTGCAATAAATGTTGTAATTGGTCTAGGTCTGTATCAGGATCTGAATCATCAACTAATTGATTCAAAAATTCTACCGCATCCCAAACAGTCATTTCTTGCTTGTCAAACTTTAAAAATTCTGCTTTTTTTTGTAGTACAAAATTGTATGTTTGATTAATATGATTTAATCGGTAAAATTCTTTAACTGTATCCCTAGTAGGTATTTCGTAATTCCTGTACGCTTCAACCGTTTTACCTTCTTTAACTATGCTATTCGGATCGGGATAGCGATTGAGTAAGTCTTCTTCCCATTGTTCTAGTGAATGTAAAGGATTGTTTTGCTGTTCCTTGATGGGATGATTCAGAATTTGAGACATATATAGCAATCCTACTTTTGGATACTAGTTTGTAAGTCACTCATGCACACGTGTGCAAAATCTGTATATTCTTAGTTTTGCACACGTGTGCAAAAATGTCTGTTAAGTTTTTTATCCATTCGCACAAGTGTGCATTTTAACTTCAGCAAACATTCTTTACTTTATTGAACAGAATTCAGGAGTTCGACTGACGGATAGCGAACGTAGGGGCGCACAGCTGTGCGCCCCTACAAATGTACAAATAATTTGGGATAATTTATTTTTTGGAAGTCCCTCAGGGTTTTTGCACCCCCACTAAATTGAAAATTTGGTGGTCTTGATTCTGACTCCTGTTAGCGATAGCGAGGCCTTTAGCCCATTCTGACTTGTGAATTCTTCTTCAAGAATTTTTTCCTGTGGATACTTGACAATATCAGACAACTCTTGCAACTGATTTATGGCTTCTGCACCCTCTAACTTCATTAATTCGCGGTCATCCCAGATTTCCATCCAAGTAATACCGTAATCAGAAACTAAAAATCGAATCAGGTGCTTTTCTCCCAAGCTAACCATAAATGAAGCACTCTTGATTTGGTCGCCGCATGTATAACAAGACGTAGAATAACCACGTTGCTCAAGTACAATTGACAAAGCTTGGAGACTCATTACTAAGTCCTGGACAACTTGCTGATGTTGTTGCGCTAATCTGAGAAACACTACTTTCCTCCTATCAATAGAATAATGCGATCGCTGCCTTGATTTTTGGCTAAATTCCTAAGACTGTTCTGATGTTTTGGACAATTACCTGGGGTGTTTCGATAACATCTATATATATGGTGTCTAATGGTTCTTCTAAAGTATAAAACTGGCTATCAAGCAGTTTTTCGCTCATGTAGTGATGATGACGCTCTTGTAAGCGCTTTTGAATTAATTCATAGGAGCCTTTGAGGTAAACTAGTTTCATGCGATCGCTATCCAAGACCAGAAATTGCCGATAGCTTTCTTTGAGAGCCGAACATGCCAACACCACATTTTTATTTTCTTGCAGCCAGTTTTTAATCGCTGTTTGCAAATCTTGTAACCAAGGTATTCTGTCTGCTTCACTCAAAGGAATACCGCACCGCATTTTCTCAATATTTTCTGGCGAATGAAAAGCATCAGCGTCACTAAATTGCCAGTCTAAGGAATCTGCTAGCAGCTTGCCAATGGTGGTTTTGCCAGATCCTGAAACACCCATAATAAGTATAATCATTGATTTTCCCATAGTTTTGCTATTTACTTTATAAATAACAAAGTTTGAGTTAACTTTACTTTTTGTTATATTTTTACCTTGTCCGAAATTTTGTGCTTGGTTGATGGAGTAAATACATTGACAGATAACCCAACTTTGCTAATATTAAAATTATAATGCACACGTTTGCATTAATTGTAGTAAGATAATGAAGAAACGAAAAATTTCAATTGAAGATATTGCTCGTAGGGCAGGGGTTTCTCATTCTACAGTTTCGCGTGCTTTGCGGGACAACTCTCTAATTAGCCCGAAGGTGAGAGAGGAAATTAAGAAAATAGCGCGGGAGATGAACTATGTACCAAATGCGATCGCTCAGAGCTTGCTTTCTTCACGCACGAATACCGTTGGGGTAGTGGTGACTTCCATCGCCGATCCTTTTTATGCTGAGGTTGTAGAGGGAATTGAGCAGGTAGCTAGAACCGCTGGCTTGAGTGTTTTGTTAACTACTTCACACCGAGATTTCGAGCAGGAAATAGCAGCTATTGATAATTTTCATCGCCGCAGAGTGGACGGTATATTAGTTACTGATTCACGAATTAATAAAAATAATACCGAACGAGTAAGGATTATTGCTGTGCCTACAGTTTTGATTAATAGTCAGACTGAAGATCAACCTGAAACATTTCATACAGTGACAGTAGATGATATTTTAGGTGGTCGATTGGCAGTAGAGCATCTGATAGGTTTAGGACACACCGCTATTGGTTATTTGGGTGTGGGCGATCGCAGTAAGTCAAACCAGCAACGCTTGGAAGGATATCATATTGCTTTGAAAGAAGCAAATTTACCACAAAACAGTAATTGGGTAGCAATTAGTGATGAAGAGAATACCAGAATCAGCGATGTTGATACTGGCAAAAAAATGCTACCTCAACTATTTAACGCTGGCGTCACAGGCATTTTTTGTTACAACGACATGGTAGCAGTTGGCGCTCTTTTAGCCTGCCAGGAACTAAATATTTCAGTACCGCAAACTTTAAGTTTAGTTGGATTTGATGGTATTGCTCTTTGCCGTTATGTAATGCCGCCACTGACAACAGTTTGCCAACCAATGTTGGAAATTGGTCGCTCAGCGATGCAAATGTTACTCGATTTATTAGATGAGAAAAGTGTGGAAAACCTCGTTTTAGCTCCGTTTTTAGTGAAGCGGGGTAGTGCAGGTGTATTTGGGGAGATGGGGTGATGGGGGGATGGGGTGATGGGGAGATAGGGGGATGAGGGGGAAATAATTGATGGCTAATGACAAATGACTAATATTATGTTAACTAAAAAATGGAGTTTATCTGGCGATCGCTGTTTTGCACCAGAACCCGTACAAAGACAGCTAGCGCGTCAAATTTTTGACAGTATATCCACACTACCGCTGGTCTGTCCCCACGGGCACGTAGACCCAGCATTGTTAGCTAATCCAGCAGCGCGTTTTGGTTCGCCCACTGAATTATTGATTATTCCTGACCACTACATTTTCCGTATGCTCTATAGTCGGGGTGTACCTTTGTCAGCTTTGGGCATACCTAGCCGTGATGGTTCACCAATAGAAACCGACCACCGGAAAATTTGGCAGCTTTTTGCCGACCATTTTTACTTATTTCAAGGTACTCCCTCTGGGTTGTGGTTGAAAGATGAACTCACTAACGTTTTTGGAGTGGATGAGCCTTTAAATTCTCGCAATGCTGGACACATCTATGATTACCTGCAAAAGCTGTTATTGTTGCCTGAATTCTCACCTCGTGCTTTATTCAAAAAGTTTAATATTGAAGTGCTTTGCACTACGGATGCGGCCAGCGATGCTCTTGAGTACCATCAATCCCTGCACCAAGAAGGTTTTACTCAAATCAAACCTACTTTTCGACCAGATGCAGTAGTCAACCTGGATACTCCTGGTTGGCGAGAAAATCTAGCCAAATTGGAAAGCACTGTTGGGCGAGAAATTAGTACTTACGCTACTTTTGTGCAGACTCTAGAAGAACGTCGAGCTTTCTTTAAAAAAATGGGTGCCACAGCTACCGACCATAGTGCAGCTACACCTTATACTACGCGTCTTGGCGACCAAGAAGCAGAAGCGATCTTTGCTAGAGCATTAGCCAATCAGCTAAATTCCGGTGATGCAGAGCGTTTTACTGGACACATGTTCATGGAAATGGCTCGGATGAGTGTAGAAGATGGTCTGGTGATGCAAATGCATTGCGGTATTATGCGTAACCATAATTCCACTGTCTTTGAGAGGTTTGGGTCTGATAAAGGTGCTGATATCCCCTTAAAAATAGAGTGGACGGAAAATTTACAACCGTTGTTGACAGCCTACGGTAATCATCAGGACTTTCACTTAATTCTGTTTGGATTAGACGAAAGTAGTTATAGCCGCGAACTAGCTCCCCTAGCCGGTCATTATCCCGCAGTCCTGCTGGGACCGCCTTGGTGGTTTCACGACAGCATGAATGGTATGGAACGATACTTCAATCAGGTGATGGAAACCGCCGGACTTTATAATACTGCCGGCTTTAACGATGATACACGGGCTTTCGTTTCCATTCCTGCCCGCCACACAGTCTGGCGACGTGTAGGTTGTAACTGGTTAGCGGGATTAGTAACACGGGGATTAATTGAAGAAGAGGAAGGCTATGAAATGGCTCATGCTTTAGCTTATGACCTGGCCAAAGATGCTTACAAATTGAACTCAGGGACTGACAAATAAAAAAACATTCAACTTTTATTGTGGGGTGGACATCTTGTCCGCCCTGACTGAGAAGCGGGCGAGACGCCCACCCCACAAGATTTGGATAATTTATTTGTTGGTATTCCCTTGATGTGTTGACCTGCACCTTTGATGCATTGACCTGCACCTTTAATGCATTGACCTGCATCTTTAATGTATTGACCTGCATCTTTAATGTATTAACCTGCACCTTTAATGCATTGACCTGCACCTTTAATGTATCGCGTATGAAATGATGTGGTTCAAATAGATGAAAACTGCTGTAACGAGGTAATTAAATAGAGGAATTATCAATGCCAGATTTATTGAATAAACCAGATTTGATTTTGCATAAACTTTTTAGCTTGAAAGACCAAGTAGCAGTAGTCACAGGTGGTTCTGGTGTGCTTGGTGGGGCGATGGCGCGGGGATTGGCACTGGCGGGAGCGCGAGTCGTCATTCTCGGTCGTAATGAAACACGGGCGGCTGCGGTTGTAGCTGATATTACCGCTAATGGTGATGAAAGTATGGTGGTGCTGGCAGATGTTAGCGATCGCTCGCAATTAGAAATAGCCAGACAGATTATATTAAAGCATTGGGGTCAGATAGATATCTTGGTCAACGCCGCCGGTGGTAATATTCCGGCTGCCACAATTACTGCTGATGCTAGTTTTTTTGAGATGCCACACATAGCTTTTGAGCAAGTTGTTAGTCTCAACTTGGTGGGCACTTTACTACCCAGTCAGGTTTTTGGTCAAGCGATGGTGGAAAGAAATCAACCCCAAGGTTGCATTGTGAATATTTCTTCCATGTCTGCTATCCGTGCAATCAGTCGGGTGGTTGGTTACTCGGCGGCGAAGGCGGCTATAGATAACTTTACTCGTTGGCTAGCTGTGGAACTTGCTCAAAAATATGGATCTGGGTTGCGAGTCAATGCTATTGCGCCGGGTTTTTTTATTGGCGAACAAAATCGAGATTTACTTTTAAATCCTGATGGAAGTTTAAGCGATCGCGGACAAAAAATTATTAACCATACCCCAGCTGGGCGTTTTGGAGAACCGCAGGAATTACTCAGTACTTTGATTTGGTTATGCAGTCCTGGTTCTAGTTTCGTCAACGGCGTAGTTGTACCGGTAGACGGTGGATTTAGCATCTACAGTGGAGTTTAGAAATGTATTCTTTAGCCGTAACTAATAATGGCATACTTGCAGATGAGGAAGTTTGCCAACTCGTTCATCAAGCTTTCGCAAACCCTGAGTTTGATGGACAGCGCATTTTAGTATTAATTCCCGATGGCACCCGCACTGCTCCCATTCCCCAAATGTTTCGATTGCTGCACCGGGAGTTAAATCACAGGGTTGCTGCATTAGATTATTTAATTGCTCTGGGTACACATAATCCCATGAGTGAAGCACAAATCAATCGTTTAGTTGGGGTAACACCAGAGGAACGAGAGACAACTTTTAAAGGAGTTAACATCTTTAATCACCTGTGGAATCTCCCAGAAACTTTTATTTCTTGTGGAGTTATTTCGGCTGGTGAGATAGCAGAGATTAGTAATGGAATGCTACATCAAGAAGTTGAGGTGCGTGTTAATAAGTTGGTTACAGAATATGATTTGATAATTATTTGTGGCCCAGTCTTTCCCCATGAAGTTGTGGGATTTTCTGGAGGAAATAAATATTTTTTCCCAGGCATTAGCGGTCAGGAAGTAATAAATTTATCACATTGGTTAGGAGCTTTAATCACTTGTTACGAAATTATTGGTACGCCGGGAATCACGCCTGTTCGACGCTTGATAAATCGAGCTGCTAGTATGATTTCGACGCCAAAACTTTGTTTGGCAATGGTGGTTGCACCAAAAACAAATCAGTTAGCTGGACTTTATATAGATAAACCAGAGTTAGCCTGGGAAGCAGCTGCCAAATTATCAGCGAAACTGCATATTAAATATGTAGATCGACCTTTTAAACAAGTGCTTTCTGTGATGCCCGAAATGTACGATGATATTTGGACGGCGGCTAAAGGAATGTACAAATTAGAGCCAGTAGTGGCGGATGGAGGAGAAGTAATTATCTATGCACCTCATATTACTGAATTTAGCTATACACATGGTGAAGTTTTAGCCGAAATTGGTTATCATGTGCGCGATTATTTTGTTAAACAATGGGATAAATTCCAAGGATATCCTGCGGCAGTGCTAGCACATAGTACTCACTTAAAAGGTATGGGTACTTTTGATTTTATAGCAGGAGAAAAAGCACGGATTCGTGTGACTCTAGCCACTGGTATTTCTCCAGAACGTTGTGCTGCTCATAATTTGAATTACTGCGATCCGGCTACGATTAAATTAACACAATGGTGCCATCGAGAGCATGAAGGTATTTTGCTTGTACCCAAGGCTGGGGAAATGCTTTACCGGATGAATAACTAAAGTTCGACAAATAAGTTTGCTTGTTTTCAGACCTTTTCAGATTTTTAATTTAAAATTAATCCCAAATTTAACAAGAATTGAGTCATACCAATTTTTTATCAAGCTGCATAGAATTCGATCCCCCCTAACCCCCCTTAAAAAGGGGGGAATCGGAAAAACATCTATCAAAGTCCCCCTTTTTAAAGGGGATTTAGGGGGATCAAGATATGTGCAACTTCACATTAAATTGGTATCAGGAGTCAGGAGTGAGGAGTCAGAATTCAAAATTCTCCAATTAAATTCTGTGCGACTGGGGTCTGAATAAACGGTGAAACACCACACCAAATCATAGATTTGGTGGTGCTTCTAGGCGGCGGTGCATTCTGAATTCTGAATTCTGAATTCTGAGTTCTTTTAAAAATTTCTTTGGGAATACTAAATCTAGAAACTGTCAAGATTTAGTGTTAAAATCATGAATTCAGTGAGCATTGCCGGATATTACCTCAGCGAACAACTCTACCATAGTTCCAAAACCCTAGTTTATCGAGGTTATCGACAAACTGACTCTTTACCTGTGGTTATTAAACTGTTGAATAATCCTTATCCGAGTTTTAGTCAACTGGTGCAATTTCGCAATCAATACACCATCGCCAGCAATCTTAACTCATCCTTGATTATCCAAATCTATAGTCTAGAACCTTACCAAAATGGTTATGCATTAGTAATGGAAGATTTTGGGGGAATTTCTTTAAAGGATTATTTCATCTCTACAGAAACAGGAAATAAAAAGCCTCTAGAAGAATTTTTATTGTTAGCGATCGCTCTCTGCAATGCTTTAGAAATATTGTACCATAATCGCATAATTCATAAAGATATTAAACCCAGCAATATTTTAATTAATCCCCAAACTAAACAAGTTAAATTAATTGATTTTAGTATTGCATCTTTGCTGCCACGGGAAACGCAGACACTTATGAGTCCAAATGTACTAGAAGGGACGCTTGCTTATATTTCTCCAGAACAAACCGGCAGAATGAATCGGGGAATTGATTACCGGACTGATTTTTATTCTTTAGGTGTGACTTTCTTTGAATTACTCACAGGTGAGTTACCTTTTCTCGCAAATGACCCGATGGAATTAATGCATTGTCATATTGCTAAAACAGCGCCATGTCCGGGGGAAGTTAAAAGTGAAAAGATTCCCCAAGTCTTGTCAGATATTGTCATGAAATTGATGTCAAAAAATGCTGAAGATAGATATCAAAGTGCATTAGGATTAAAATTTGATTTAGAAAAATGTCTATCTCAGCTAGTGGAAACTGGGAAAATAGAAGATTTTGCAATTGCACAACGAGATGTGTGCGATCGCTTCATTATTCCTGATAAACTCTATGGCAGAGAAACCGAAGTTAAAAGTTTACTTGAAGCATTTGAGCGAGTCAGTCTGGGTACAACAGAAATGATGCTAGTCGCTGGGTTTTCAGGTATTGGAAAAACAGCAGTTGTGAACGAAGTCCACAAACCAATTGTGCGGCAACGCGGCTATTTTATTAAAGGAAAATTTGACCAATTTCAACGTAATATTCCCTTAGCTGCTTTTGTGCAAGCATTCCGGGATTTGTTGGGACAGTTGCTGACAGAAAGTGATGCTCAAATCCAGCAATGGAAAAATCAGATATTAGAAGCTGTTGGCGAAAATGGACAAGTAATTATTGGAGTCATCCCGGAATTAGAAAAAGTTATTGGTCAACAACCACCAGCACCAGAATTATCAGGCACTGCTGCCCAAAATAGATTTAATTTATTATTCCAAAAGTTTACTCAAGTATTTACCACTGCTGCACATCCATTGGTCATATTTTTAGATGATTTACAATGGGCAGATTCGGCATCCTTGAAGTTAATTCAATTATTAATGACTGATACAACACATCTTTTTTTAATTGGAGCCTATCGTGATAACGAAGTCAAACCAGCACATCCATTAATGTTAACTTTGAGTGAAATTGCCAAAACACGAGCAAAGATTAGTACGATTACTTTAGCACCACTAAGTCAAATCCAAATAAATCAATTAGTTGCTGACACACTCAAATGTACAGAAGATTTAGCATGGGCTTTTTCGCAGCTAGTATCTCAAAAAACTCAAGGTAATCCCTTTTTTGCTACTCAATTTATTAAAGCGTTACATCAAGATCGACTGATTAAATTTAACTTTGAGTCAGGCTGTTGGGAATGTAATATCACACAAGTAACTCAGGAAGCAGTTACAGATGATGTTGTGACTTTTATGGCATTTCAATTGCGAAGACTTCCACCATCAACTCAAAATATATTGCAGTTAGCTGCTTGTATTGGAAATCAGTTTGATTTAGCAACTTTGGCGATTGTTTCCCAAAACTCACAGATAGAAACAGCCGCTTGTTTATGGAAAGCTTTACAAGAAGGATTGATTTTACCCCAAAGTGAGATTTATAAATTTTATCAACAAGAATCATTAGTTAATAGTCATACCCAGCGGGAAGATGTTCGCGTAGCGTCTGGTAGAGAAGCACCTATGTCATTGGTAGACGAACTACAACAAATAACCAATGACCAAAGACAAATGACAATTACATATAAATTTTTGCACGATCGCGTCCAACAAGCTGCTTATTCTCTGATTCCAGATGAAGAAAAGAAAACAACTCATTATCGCATTGGTCAACAGTTATTAAAAAACACATCCGAGAGTGAAAAAGAAGAACGAATTTTTGAAATTGTTAATCAAATGAATGTTGCGATGGAATTAATTACCCAGCCAACAGCCAGAGAAGAATTAGCAAAATTAAATTTAATAGCTGGACGCAAAGCCAAAAATTCTACTGCTTATAGTGCAGCGGTTAAATATTTTACAGTCGGGCGCAATCTTTTAGAAAGCGATCGCTGGAAAAATCAGTATAATCTAACACTTTTACTACATGTAGAAGCCGTAGAAGTAGCTTATCTAAATACTGATGTAGATGACATGGAATGCCTGATAGAAGTGGTGCTGCAACACGCAAAAACCGCACTGGATACAATTAAAGTGTATGCCGTGAGAATTACTGCCTACACTTCACAAGGTCAGCTACTCAAAGCCATTAGCACTGGATTGACGATATTAAAGCAATTTGATATTCATTTACCTGAATCACCGGATTTAGAAGATGTTGCACAGGTAGGTGAACAAACACAGACTCTTTTAGGTAGCAAAAAACCTGCGGATTTGCTAAATCTACCAGAGATGACAAACCCTGAAATTTTGGCAGTGATGCAAATTCTCAATGAAATATCTGTCCCTGCTTATTTGACAAAACCAAATCTTAATTCATTGATTGTGATGACGCAGATGAATCTATCAATGATTTATGGAAATGCCCCGATTTCTGCATTGGGCTACTCTAGTTATGGATTATTTCTGTGTGCTGTTGCTGGTGATATTGAACAAGGCTATGAATTTGGTAAATTGGCGATGAATTTATTAGCTAAATTTCAAGAGAAAAAGATTGAAGCTAGAGTGTTATTTGTCACCGCAACTTTTATAATTCATTGGAAAGTTCATGCGAGAGAAATCTTAAAGCTGCTGGAAAATGCTTACTATAGTGGTTGGGAAAATGGAAGTTTAACGGACTTGGGCTATGCAGCTTATGGTTACGGCTTCCATGCCTATTTCATGGGTTATGAGTTATCCAAGCTAGAACAAGAAATGACAGCTCATAGCAAGGTATTAGAACAAATTAATCAGCGAACCCAACTCAACTACAATGAACTTTATCGACAATTAATTTTAAACTTGCTTGGCCAAACTGCAAATCCATTTTTCTTATTAGGTGAAGCAGACAAAGAACAAGAACTTTTAGCAAGATATCAGCAGACAAATGATACAACTGGATTATGGCATTTCTATTTGAACAAGTTAATTCTCTGTTATTGGTTTGGCGATTTTGAGCAGGCGCTTGAGTATATCGAACATGCAAAACATTATTCCGGTGGCGGCAAAGGCATGTTTAATATTCCTGTATTCTATTTTTATACTTCTTTGACTTGGTTAGCTATTTTGCCTAATTTTTCTCAATTTGAACAAGAAAATCTCCTGCAAAAAGTCGCAGCCAATCAAAACACTATGCAGGAATGGATAAGTTATAATCCGACGAACCATCTACAGAAATTTTATTTAGTGGAGGCAGAACAAAATCGAGTTCTAGGCCAATATTTAGAAGCGATGAAAAATTACGAGCTAGCTATTTCTGCTGCTAAAGAAAACGGCTACATCCAAGAAGAAGGACTAAGTAACGAACTTGCAGCTAAATTCTACCTCCAATGGAGTAAAGAAAAGGTCGCCCAAGTATATATGCAAGAAGCATATTACTGCTACGCTCGTTGGGGAGCAAAAGCGAAAACTGATGACCTAGCAAAACATTATCCCACACTATTACAAGCTATCTTCCAACAGCAACGAATTAACTTCAACCCCTCACAAACTATTACCTTTGGTCGAACTTCTTCATCCAGTCGTAATTCTACAAATGGTGTTAATAGTATTTTTGATATTCTAGATTTTACCTCAGTTCTTAAAGCCTCTCAAGCCATTTCTAGTTCTTTGGAAATAAATCAACTCATTACCAGTCTCACTCGCATTATTCTAGAAAACTCTGGGGCGAAAAAATCTGCACTAATTCTTCCCCAAGAGGATATTTGGCAAGTTAGGGCAATTACTTTTATCGATCGCACTTCAAATTCTCGTATTGAAATTCAAACAATTCATAACCCCCAACCATTAGATACCTGTCAAGATATTCCGAAAAATATTATCAATTACGTCAAAAATACCCAGGAAACAGTTGTGATTGATAACTTAAAGACAGATATCCCTGGTCTGATTGGGGAATATATGTATCGCACAAAACCCCAGAGTGTATTATGTACGCCGATTATTAATCAAGGACATTTAATAGGAATTATTTACTTAGAAAATAAACTAACTCCAGGAGTTTTTACGAGCGATCGCCTGAGTGTGATTAACTTGCTTTCTTACCAAGCAGCAATCTCTTTAGAAAATGCACGACTTTATCAACAATCTCAAGAAAATGCTCAACAACTAAAACAATCACTCAAACAACAAAAGACTTTGTTTAATGTTGTTAACCAAATGCGAAAGTCTTTAGATTTGGATGCTATTTTTCGTGCAGTTACCCAAAATATTCGCCGCATTCTCAATGCCGATCGCGTGGGCATCTATCAGTTCGATCTCACTTCTAATTATGAATATGGTGAGTTCATCGCCGAAGATGTACTACCTATATTTCCTTCTGCTTTGGTAGTCAAAATTCAAGATCATTGCTTTGGCGAAAAATATGCAAATCTCTATAAACAGGGACGCATTTGTACAATTAGTGATTTACAAACAGCTGATGTTTTAGATTGTCATCGGCAAATTTTAACGCAATTTCATGTTAGAGCATCATTAGTTGTGCCAATTATGCAAGACGATGAACTTTGGGGATTACTCTGCATTCACCAATGCGATCGCCCTCGTGAATGGGAAGCTTCTGAGATTCAATTTGCCCAACAAATCGGCGCACAAATGGGAATTGCCCTCAAGCAGACAGATTTATTAATTAAAACTCAAAAACAAGCAACCGAACTCGAACAAACACTGCAATATCTCCAGCAAACTCAACTTCAGTTAGTTCAAAGTGAAAAAATGTCTGCTTTAGGTAATTTAGTTGCAGGTGTAGGTCATGAAATGAATAATCCCTTAGGTTTTATTACTGCTAGTCTCGAACAAGCTAAACCTATTCTTGTGGATGTGATTGCACACCTGAAATTATATCAAGAAAGTCTCCCATTACCAAGCAATGAAATTCTCAATCATGCCGAAAAAATTGACTTGGATTATAGCTTAGAAGACTTACCAAAGATAATTGATGCTACGATGATGGCGTGCAGTCGGCTAAAAAATATCAGCACTAGTCTACGGATTTTTTCCCGTGCCGATCGAGATTGTAAAGTGCCATTTAATATCCACGAAGGTATTGATAGTACAATTTTAATTCTGCAACATCGCCTGAAAGCTAATCAACAACGTCCAGCGATTCAGGTGGTAAATGAATATGGTAATTTACCAGAAGTTGAGTGTTTCCCTGGTCAGTTAAACCAAGTTTTTATGAATATTTTAGCAAATGCCATTGATGCATTAGAAGAAGCGAATCAAGGATGCAATTTTGCAGATATTAAAGCCAATCCCAACCGAATTTTTATTACCACTTCAGTGATAAATAACCAAGTTAAAGTTACCATTGCTGATAATGGAACTGGCATAGATGAAAAAGTCAAACAAAAAATATTTGACCATTTATTTACTACGAAAAATGTCGGTAAAGGAACCGGTTTAGGTTTAGCGATCGCTCAGCAAATTATAGTAGAAAAACACGGTGGCACTCTAGATGTTAATTCTACACTGGGTGAAGGCACTGAATTTACTATTATCATCCCGATTTTGGCTCAGACTGGGGATTAAGGGACTTCCAATAAAAAAAACGTCCCATCCCTGCGGGACGCTCCGCGAACGTAGGGGCGCACAGCTGTGCGCCCCTACAAATGTACAAATAATTTGGAACAATTTATTTTTTGGAAGTCCCTAATGCAAAGCGATGGTATTGTCACCACTTTCTAGCCTCGGCCACACGCCGGGGTATTTTAATCGAAAGATAAAGTCTATTTAAACAAATAAATTTATTAGTATAGTAGAAGACCGTTTTTTCCTAGTTAATAGATTGATATGCGCCTTTCTATCGTTATCAGTGTCGGCTTGTTGGTATTTGCAGGCCTCAACCTACCAGTCATGTCTCAACCTCCCGTAGAGATAGCACAATTGGCAGCGAATAATAACTTGAATCAAAGACGGTTAAGTTTTAATCGCCGTTTGTGGAGTAATCAAAATATTTCCAATTATCGTTATACATTTAGTAACGGTTGCTTTTGTATACCAGAAGCTAGAGGCCCAGTAATTATTGAAGTACGTAACGGTAAAACAAGGTCAATTACTTCTAAAGAGACGGGTTTACCAGTTGAGAATCCAGAATTTTTTAAGAATTACAACACAATTCCTAAGCTTTTTAATGTGATTCAGGATGCCATCAATCGTCGAGCCTCAAGCCTGAATGTAGACTATAATCCCAAACTCGGCTATCCAACCCAAATTAATGTAGATTACAACACTCAAATAGCTGATGAAGAAATATATCTGACAATTGAGAATTTTGAAGAATTAAAATGAGAATTGAGAAGTCAGAATCCAGAATTCAGAATTCAGCTATAGAAATCATATTTGATTTGGTGAACAATCTAAGTATTTGTAGTAGCGTGTCAAGACTAAAATCTTGCAAAAAATTGTAGGTTGGGTTGACGTAAGGAAACCCAACACTCTGATTCGCGTTGGGTAACGCGAAAGTTCAACCCAACCTACATCTAACGCGCAATTTAAGGCTTGCCACGCTACTACGTATCTCTTCAAAAATCAAATAATAGCAATACGCTGTAGGGGCGCACAGCTGTCATTGGTGTCAACTTAAGCTAGAAATCGCTTATCTGTTAGCTTCTTCACCCGCCAAGAAATAAATTTCACAGGCTTTTAGCTAAAGTCTACTGAAGTAGACTAGAGATTTTTGGCTATATTTAGTCATCTTTAGATGACTTTCGCTATTAGGAAGGAACTTCAGTTCCTTGCGGGACATCGGTTTCACGTTAAGTTGACACCAATGCACAGCTGTGCGCCCCTACTATAAAATCTCACAACCAAGGCACGAAATATTTCTTTCCCAGTCACCAGTCGCCAGTCAATACTATTTTCTAGAATTCTGAATTCTGTTTATTCACATTGACTCGAAGAATTCGAGCCTAATACATAAGTCTAAAAGTAACACTTTTACTCAAAAAGTACGGTAACCACAAAAGTTGGTTTAAGGTAAAATAAATAACAATTTTCCAAACAACTTGAATTTGCGTTACAAACCCTTTTACTTTTGGTTCAGAAGTTAAGAAAAATGGCTTCGTACTTTTTGATTATACCGTGTGCTTGTTTAATCACTGGCTATTTTGTTTTAAAAAAAATTAATAACGAAATTTCACATTTGATGGCTGTATTTGCAGTCATCATCTTTATTTTGGGTTTAATCTTCGCTCCTTGGCAAATGCTACTTCTACTATTAATTCCTGTAATTATTAGTACAAGCTACGATTACTACACAAGCAAGGCGATCGGCGAAAAAATAGAATCACCACAACAGCCAGTTTGCGAATCCGAAGCAGATTGTAACTTGACCTACCGTGGGGTTTCTTATCGTGCTGACACTAATGGTCAATCAGATAATGTCACCGTACCAAGAGTAACACATAAATTAAGCTTTAGGGGAAGCACTTATTTTGTTTGTGTTAATCCTAACTCGGAATCAACTGGAATAACTACACCACCAGTAACTTATAAATTGAGTTTTCGGGGAAGCACTTATTGTGTCAAGAAAACCACACACAAAGAAATTGATTCGTAATAGCAATGTTTGATCCAGGCAAAATCGAAATTGATTGCCGAATCTCATAAAAATTCAGAACAACAGGAGCGATCGCTTCGTATCCCTAAACGTACCTCTTGTTAAATATTATATTACACTGTCAAATAATATTTTGATTTGTTAAACCAAATTTTTTGGCTTTATGTTCTGACGAATAAAAATGTAGGCTACAAAAGAGGATTCAGAATTCAGAGTCAGAAGTTACTTACTTTCAAGCTATAGCAATTTCATTCTCAATTCTGAATTTGAAATTCTGACACAAAATCTGCTAATTCCAAGTCATGATTTCATGTCAGTAATTCATCGTGAAGTGTTAATTTTGTAACTCATGAGTCCACTATTGAATTCGCCGGAATCGTCTACTATTTCGCGTCGGACACTGTTGAAGGTCTTTGGTGTTGGTGCAATTGCTGGAGTTACAGGATACTCTCGATTTGCTAAGCCAAAACCAACGGTATTTGCAAAAGATACCCTGAAGTTGCCACGAATGTTAAATCAAGAAAAAAGTGTTGTAGTCATTGGGGGTGGTTTAGCGGGTTTAGCTTGTGCTTATGAATTGAGTCAGCGGGGATTTGTGGTTACACTTTTGGAAAAGTCTCCGCAACTTGGTGGTAAAATTGCTAGTTGGTCCATAGAAGCTGTTGGCGAAACTTTTCAGATGGAACACGGCTTTCATGGCTTTTTTCCCCAGTATTATAATTTGAATAGTTTAGTGAAAGAACTGGAGATTGGCGAGCATTTTGAATCGTTAAATTTCTACTCGGTTGTTTACCGCGATCGCCAATACAAACCAGAGATATTTTATCCTAGTAACTCTGCCTTTCCTTGGAATATTATAGACTTAGCGATCGCCTCTCCTAACCGCTTCAAATGGGGAATCAACCTCACAAAATTAAAACATCTGCAAGTCTTCCAGGCAATTACTGGTTTTCAGAGAGAAAAGAACTTTCAGCGATTTGATAATATATCTGTGGCTGATTGGGTAAAAACAGAATTTCCCCAAGGATTATATGACTTATACTTTCTACCTTTTGCCAAATCTAGTTTGAATGCACCAGACACAATGAGTGTAGGCGAATTAATGCAGTTCTTCCACTTTTATTTTTTTGGGAACCCTGAAGGACTAGCTTTTAATGGCACCAAAGATGATATGGGCACAAGTTTAGTGCAACCCATTGCCCAGGCAATTCAACATCGAGGCGGTAAAATTATCACAGGTGCAAATGTGAGTGAAATTCCTGCTACAGAAGGGAAAATTGCAGCATTAAAATATTATGTTGGCGGCAATCAAAATAGCGTGCCTTTTTGGGTAAAACGGAATTCAGTTGTTGATAATGCCAAGATAGAATATTTTGGTGCGGCTGATGAAGTTTTTGCTTTACCATCCGGAAGTCAAGAAGCGATTTCTCTTACCTGTACTCACCAAGGTTGTACTGTGCAAATGGCAGCAGATGGTCAGTTTCATTGCCCTTGTCATGGTGCAGTATTTACTAGTGATGGTAAAGTGGTTAAAGGGCCTGCCCAACAAGATTTAGCTAAGTTTGAAGTAGTACAACGCCAAAACGAAGAAGTGCAATTACTAGCGGTGAATAATCAATCGTCATCACCAGAGATAATTCAAGCAGATTATTATGTTTTGGCTACCGATGTACCAGGAGTTCAGCAACTATTTAAACGAGTGAATGGGAATATAGATGAAAAAGTGCGATCGCAAGTGCAAAATTTAAGTATCGCCGATCCTTTTGCAGTTTGTCGTTTCTGGTTTGACCGCGATTTTGAATGGCAACAAAGTAATTTTGCATCTTTATCTGGCTACCAATTAACTGACAGCATCACTCTTTATCATCGCATTCAAGAACAATTCATCGACTGGGCAAAACGCACCGGCGGAAGTGTAGTCGAATTACACGCTTATTGCTATAAAGCTAAAGAATTTCCAACTCAAGCAGCTTTATTAACCAAATTTGAAGCAGAACTCTATGAAATTGTCCCAGAATTACAGCAAGCACAGGTATTGCATCGAGAATTAGTCAATCAAAATAACTTTTCCGGATATCCACCAAATAGTTACGCACAACGTCCAGAAACTAGTACTAACGTTGCTAACTTATTCTTTGCAGGTGATTGGGTGAAAATGCCCTTTCCTTGTGGATTAATGGAACGCGCCGTTAGTAGTGGCTTATTAGCAGCCAACGAGATTTTACACCGTGAAGGCTTGCAGAGGCGATCGCTTTTATCAGTAAATCCAGAAGGATTGTTACAAATTTAAAATTAGGAATGAGGGGACTGGGGACTGGGGACTGGGGACTGGGGAGTTAGGAGTTAGGAGTTAGGAATTAGGAGTAAAATTTTTTCCCCATCCCCCTCATCCCCCTCATCCGCCTCATCTCCCTCATCCCCCTCATCTCCCTCATCCCCCTCATCCCCCCCAATTGTTTGGCTATTTTATTGGTAAAGTGGAGAATTGTCTGCTAGATCCGCCTAAACTTGAAAAGCTATGAGAGAAAAACCTAAACAACAAATGCGTATATGGGCGATGTTGTGTCATCTCTCGGCATTATTAGCATGGATCTTGGTTTTGTTCTTGGTATTTTGTGGCATACCTTTATATTTGCCCCTAAATCTGTTAGCCCCACTCATGATTTGGCGATGCCAAAAAGCAAAATATCCCTGGATTGATTTTCAAGGTAAAGAATCGTTAAATTTTCAGATTTCTTTGACGTTTTATACATTTATTTTCATCATTGTCTCTTTGTTTTTTGTCTTAACTAGCTTTAGTTTGGCAGTGACTAGTAATAGTACAATCAACGAAGTAAAAATCACATTAGACAGTTTACTAATTGTGCTGACTTGCTTGATTTCATTAATACTAATACTACAATCATTTTTAGTGACCTTTGCTGCCATCAAAGCTTACAATGGACAACATTATCGTTATCCTTTCACAATCAGAGTTTTACGATAACATCGATGCTGTCTGCTTTGTTTGTGTCAGAGACGCCTCAATTAGCTGCTCTCCGAACTTTTTCACTTGTTCAACTAAAGCCTCTCCAGCATTTTCTGGCGAACCGCTATTAAAAGGTGGCGCAGGGTTGTACTCTAGCAATAATTGAATTAACTTAGCTGTTTGATCGCCACACAGATGAGCAGCAACTACCAAGCCAAAATCAATTCCAGCAGTGACACCACCACCTGTAATGCGATTGCGATCGACTACTACTCTATCAGTTCCTACCTCAACCCCCAACATTGCTAACTGGTCACGAAACGCCCAATGGCAAGCAGCGCGGTAGCCCTGCAATAATCCAGCCGCTGCCAAAATCAAAGAACCAGTACAAACAGAGGTAATATATTTTGCTGTTTTCCCCTGTAGCCTGAGAAATTCCAACACCTCTGTATCCCGCATCATCTCCACTTGTCCCACAGCACCCCCAGGTACGCACAAAACATCCAGTGATGGACAGTTTTTCAAAGTAGTTGTGGGTAATATCGTCATCCCCTCATTACTGGTGACTGGCTGTAAAGTTTTCCACAATAGATGAACACAAGTTTCAGGCATCATAGCAAATACCTGATGGGGCCCGGTGATATCGAGTTGAGTCATCCCAGGATAAATCACTAGACCAATGTGATATTTAGCTTGAATTGTCATAATCCACTTCTTTTAACGATTGTTATGGAATATCGTAAAAGTGGCAATCAAATTTGCCCAGTCCTCGATCGAGTACAGTTTGATTTCAATGGCTAATTCTCTTCATATATTATTTCAAGCTCTAGCTGCTGCTAGCAATCAACGCGAACTCAGATTGCGATTTATGGATGGAGTTGGCGAACACTTTAGCATTCAGCGTTGGGGAATTTATTTACTGGATGAATTGCGAACAGATTATATTGCTGTAGATGTCCACGGTATGCCCAATGTTGATAATTTTGTGGAACTATATGAAAAAGTCGGTCGCACTATCGATCCTGTAATGGACTACGTAGTTGAACATCATGCCCCAGCACATGAAGAAATGGTGTTAGCTCCAGGTGGTTGGAAGCAATGCGAACTTTATCAAAATTGTTGTGGTTATTAGGGACTTCCAAAAAATAAATTGTTCCAAATTATTTGTACATTTGTAGGGGCGCACAGCTGTGCGCCCCTACGATGGGACGTTTTTTTTATTGGAAGTCCCTAAGACATTGACTGTCTCCCATTAAAATCCCCTCTCCAATTTGGAGAGGGGCTTAAGGTAAAGTTACGCCGGATAAATCCTGAGGCGGCGATTTGGTTCTTCGCCAAAGCTGTGGGACTTGAGGCGATAGTGTTCTACCAACTCATGTTGCATTTTGCGGACTTGCGGAGAACGCGGTAATAACTCCACTGGCTGTCCTTTGGGAATCACAATTTGCTCAACGGCAAGTCTAGCTTCTTCCAAGGCATCCATTTCGTCATCGCTACCACTGTGCAAAAACAGTTGCAGTTCTCGGTCGTCAGCCATGTCTGGGTCGTCGATGTTCAGCAGCCGCCGCAAGCCACGGGTAATTTGGGGAATGGTGCTGGATTTAATCATGTGGATGGGCACATGACGGGCTTTGGCCATTTGGCGTAATTTGGCGTGGTTTTTGACGTGCGATCGCAGTGCTAAAATTGCATCAGCACTATCTATGTCTTTTGTCAATACCACGGGTAAAGTTAGCACGCTGATTACCTGTTCGAGTTGATGGCGGCTAACGCCATAGGGGTAAACGTGCAATGGCAAATCTTCACCATTTGGCCCAGGCTGTCTAGTAGCACCGAAATCAATGCTCTCAGAATAATTGAAGGATTCATCTAACAAGCGGTCAAACTCACTGCGCCCAGTCACCCGTTCTACAGGCAACGGCGGCAGTGCTACCATTTGTCCAGATGAACGCCAGCCGTTAGACTGTCGCCCGGAAGAGAAAGATTCCTCCCCTGTCCCTAGATGCCCACCGCGACCGTTAACCACAGCTAATTGCCGTGTAATGGCAACTTTACCCTGGTCATCAACGGTTCTTGTTTGTGGATTAGGCTGACGACCCCGCAACAGATTATCTACTGTGTCAGCAACACTTTCGTGTACTACCCAGCGCTGCCGTTCCAACATTTCCACAGCAATTTCAAAGGTCGGAGGGGCTTTGCGTTCCAAAACAGTCTTTTGAGAACCCCGGCGTCTAGCTTCGTCGTCTCCCAGAGTCACAGCTTGGATACCCCCAACTAAATCAGCCAGGGTGGGGTTTTTGATCAGGTTTTCAATTTGATTACCGTGGGCAGTACCTACCAACTGTACACCCCGTTCAGCAATGGTACGAGCCGCTAAAGCTTCCAGTTCCGTGCCAATTTCATCAATGACAATGACTTCTGGCATATGGTTTTCCACTGCTTCAATCATCACCTGATGCTGTTGATTTGGATGAGCTACCTGCATCCGGCGAGCGCGACCAATGGCTGGGTGGGCAACATCACCATCCCCAGCGATTTCATTGGATGTGTCAATAATCACTACTCGTTTGAGCAGGTCATCCGCCAAAACACGGGCAATTTCCCGTAATGCAGTAGTTTTGCCCACACCTGGACGCCCCAGCATGAGAATCGATTTACCAGTTTCTACCAAATCGCGGATCATCCCGATGGTTCCGAACACCGCCCGACCGACGCGACAGGTCAAGCCAATAATCTTGCCGGTGCGGTTGCGGATAGCACTGATCCGATGCAAAGTTTGCTCAATTCCTGCCCGATTATCTCCGCCAAAGGTTCCAACTCGTTGAATGCAATCATCTATCTGTTCTTGAGTAACGGGTGTTTCGCTCAAATACTCGGCTTCATTAGGAAAGCGAGCTTCTGGGCGGCGACCCAAATCCAAGACCACTTCAACTAAACTATCTCGTTTGGGATGACTCTCTAGTACTTGTCGCAGGTCTTGGGGCAAAATGTCTAATAACTTTTGGAGATCGTCTGTAATCGTCATGCTTTCTATGGGAGAGATAGCGAGGACATTTGCGTGCAGGAGAACCGAGTAATTAATACTCCTGCTGTGACTTGATCTGGGAAACGAGAGAATGGGCTAGCTCTACAGCTTGCCAAAGTAATTCCTCATCTTCTTCTAAATAAATCGTCGTTTTAATGTTGTTGTTACTCACCTCCTTATTCTCTAGCTGCTCAATAATCGGTGACAGCAATACACGGGCGTAGCTACCATAGGCAATTCCAGCGATATATGACGCGGAGACTGAGAGACGCGGTGACGCGGTGAAAGAATTCTCCGTGTCCCCACGTCCCCGCGTCCCCGTGTCTTCTTTCTCTGCCTGTTTCAGCAGTCCCATTGCCTTTAACTTGGCAACGGTATAGCTATTTGTGCCGCCTGCTAACTGCACATATCCGGGTAACTTAGCTGCCAAAACTTTTTGCCCTAATTTCACCGCTGCTAAAGTAGTGCCGTCGCCGATGTCACCACTCATGGGGCGTCCATCGGTTTGCCAAATCAAAGCACTTTTGAGTGGGGTAATCAGGTCATACAGCGCTTTTAGGTAGTCAGTTATCCCCTCGCCATCGGGACAACTGATGGCTACTACCTTTAGTTTATCGACCCACGGTGAAATTGCTTGCCACAATCGCTCAAATTCTGCCAACCGCCCAACTTTTGTATGGATTTCTACGGCATCTACTCCCGTTGACATTACCAATGGCGCGATCGCTCCCGGCGTTGACATATATGAACTTGTATAAATTATATCATATGGACAAACTGGTATACAACGACCACAGCCATAGCATTTTTGAGCTACTACTCCCGAAAATTCTTCTTTTATACTGTTAAACACGATTGCTTGTGCCGGACAAATCCTTTGGCAGGGTCTAGGGCAGTCTGCGGGGCACTGAGTATAATTAAATTCTGCTTTCCGAAAATGGGGGTCTTCTCCATCGTTCAGGCTGACCATTAAAAGAGGTGAGTTGCCTTTGTAGCCAAAGCCTCGCTCCTGGGCATCTCCAGCCAAATCCTTTGCTACTTCTAGCGCTGCTTGCGCTGCTGCAATTACAGCTGGATCAGCTGCCACATCTATGCAGTCAGCGCCCGCCAAAGTGTAGGCTAACGTTAAACTTCTGACTGCCGGGAGATGCTGGAAACTGGCTCCGCAGATGAGCTTGAACCAGCGACCAAGTTTTAGAGATTGTAAAGGGGCGAACAAATCAGTCACATTTCTATTATGCGTTTATGCGACTCAAAATAGTAGTGTGTAATCAATAAAAAGTCCGGATTTCGTAATTTTGGGTATGGGGCATGGGGCATGGGAGTTAGGAGTTAAGAGTTAGGAGTTAGGAGTATAGGAGGTGTGGGAGGATGGGGAAGCATTAATTCTCTTTCCCCCGTCTCCCCATCCCCCCATCTCCCCATCTCCCCATCTCCCCTCACTCCCTCATCCCCCTCATGCCCCTCATCCCCCCCATCTCCTCACCCCCCATGTCTCACTCAACATCTGTATTCTTTGTGAAAGACTCTCCCGAAGATAGAGCTTTATATCGTCGCTTGCTGGAGCAGGACGATCGCTACACCTACGATATTTATGAATTTGAGTCTGGGGAGGAGGCGTTGCAAGCTTGTCAAACCAAAACACCGGATGTGATTTTGTTGGACTATCAATTGCCAGATTTAGACGGGCTGGAATTTATTACTGAGTTACATCAACAAACCATCAACAGCAAAATTCCAGTAATTATGCTGACTGGGCAGGGAGATGAAACCATCGCAGTCCAAGCCATCAAAAGTGGAGCGCAGGATTATTTGGTCAAGGGAAAACTGACTCGTGACAGTTTGTGCCGAGCAATTCATGGCGCAATCAAGCAAATGGGGCTAATAAGGCAGATCGAACAGCAGCAGGAACAACAACGCCTGGTGGGAGCGATCGCTCTAGATATCCGCCAATCTTTGAAGCTTCGAGACATCCTCACCACGAGTGTTCAAGAAGTCCGCCAGTTACTCAGTGCCGAACGGGTAATAGTATATCAATTTACACCCAGAATGAAGGGTAGTGTTGTAGCCGAGTCGGTATTACCTGAATGGACACCAAGTTTGGGACTGGAGATTGAAGACACTTGTTTTCAGGAAAACCAGGCACAAGAATACTGTCAAGGAAAAATCTGGGCAGCGGCGAACATCTACCAAGCAGGTTTAAGTGAGTGCCATATTGAATTATTAGAACAGTTTCAAGTACAGGCGAATTTAGTTGTGCCGATTGTGCTAGAGAGCCAAGAAACTCCAAGGCTTGAACTCTGGGGGCTATTTATTGTGCATCAATGTTCTGCTCCCCGACAATGGCAGACATTTGAGGTGGAATTGCTCAAACAATTGACGGTGCAACTTGCGATCGCCATCCAACAAGCCCAACTTTACCAAAATCTGCAAACCCTCAACACTCAGTTGGAAGCTAAAGTCCAGGAACGCACTGCTGCACTACAGGAAAGCGATCGCCGATTCCGTGCTATCTTCAACAACACTTTCCAATTCACAGGTTTATTGACGCCAGATGGCATTTTGCTAGAAGCAAACCAGACTGCGCTCAGTTTTGGTGGACTAAAGCTAGAAGATGTTATCAACCGTCCTTTTTGGGAAGCACGCTGGTGGACGATTTCACTACAAACCCAAGAACAATTAAAACAAGCGATCGCCCTTGCAGCTCAAGGCGAGTTTATCCGTTATGAAGTTGATGTTCTCGGCGCAAATAACCGAGTAGCGACCATCGATTTTTCGCTGCGTCCGCTGCAAAACGAAATCGGCCAAGTCGTTTTGTTGATTCCAGAAGGGCGAGATATCACTCAACGCAAACAAACAGAACTTGCTTTGCATGAGCGCGAAGTGATGTTGCATTTGATTGGAGATAATCTGCCCAATGGTGCAGTTTATCGGGTGATTCGGGAACTGGATGGCAGCGATCGCTTTTCTTACCTGAGTGGCGGAATTGAAAGACTTATGGAAGTCAAGGTAGAAGATGCACTCCAAGATTCATCTTTGCTTTATCGCCAGTTTATTTTAGAAGATATTCCCCGTCTACAAGCAGCGGTTGAAGAGTCGATGTGTCATTCATCTGTGTTTGATATTCAGCTGCGAATCCAAACCCCCAAGGGTCAACTCAAATGGTTGCATTTTCGTTCCAGACCACGGCAGTTAAGGGATGGGCGTGTGGCTTGGGATGGATTGGTGGTAGATGTCACCGACCTTAAGCGCAGTGAAGAAACCCTACGCAAAAGTCAAGCTTTGCTAGAAGAATCCCAGCGAGTTGCTCGCCTTGGCAATTGGGAGTATGAACTTGCCACTGGTAAAATTACTTGGTCGAAGGGATTGTTCGACCTCTTCAATCGGGAAACCACACTTCTGGAGCCGACTTATGAAGAAAATCTCCAATTGTATCACCCCGAAGATCGCCAGAAATTGCACCAAGCCGTTGAGCGAGCGATCGCCACTGGGGAGTCCTACAAAGCAATTCTCCGTGTCCCCCAACTAGATGGTTCTAATCGCTGCTTTGAGGCCATTGGACATGCAGAATTCAACGCCGATGGCCGGGTAATCCGCCTTTATGGTACTGCCCAAGATATCACACAAAAACAAGCCGCGCTACGGGATCTGCAAACAGCTCAAGAAACCCGGCGCCAAAGTGAGGAACGACTACAGTTAGCCCTTGAAGCTTCTGGGGATGGTTTATGGGACTGGAATATTATCACAACAGAGGTGTATTATAGCCCCCGCTATTTAGAAATGCTCGGATACGCCTTCGATGAACTTCCACAGAGTTTCAGTACTTGGCAGCAATTAGTCCATCCAGAGGATCTGCCTTGGGTAGAGGAAATTTTAGCAGCCCACCTCAAGGATAGTTCAGTACCCTACAAATTTGACTACCGACTGCGAACTAAATCGGGCGAATGCAAATGGGTTGCCAACTATGGCAAAGTTGTCATGCGAGATGGCCAAGGTAATCCTTTACGGATGACTGGTACTCATCGAGATATCAGTGATGTCTACGATGAGTTACACCTACGCAAACAAGCTGAAGCAGCTTTAGCCAAAAGTGAAGAACAACTCAGGCTCACCTTGGAATTTAATCACATTGGTATTTGGGATTGGAATGTTAAAACAAACAAAGTAGTTTGGAATGACAATCATTTTCGCTTGCTGGGGTTGAAACCAGAAGCATCAAAAGCCAAGTATCAGCTATGGCGTCATTGTGTGCATCCAGAGGATGTTGAGCGAATTGAACAAGCTGTAATCAACGCTTTAGCAGAGCATACTAATTTTACAGGTGAATATCGAGTCATTTACCCCGATGGCAGTGTTCACTGGCTCACTGGTAAAGGGCGCGGCGTTTACAACGAAGCAGGGGAAGCTGTACGAATGTTGGGTGTAATTATTGATATCAGTGCTACAAAGCAAGCAGAAGCAGCCCTGCGAGAAAGTGAAGCCCGATTTCAAGCATTTATGAACAACAGCCCGGTGCTAGCTTGGATTACCGATACAGACGGACGTGTAGTTTACTTAAATCAAACATACTTACGTACATTTAAATTACAACCAGAACAGGCGATCGGGCAATCTATTTTTGACCTCTACCCAGCGGAAATTGCTCAGCAACATTTCAATCACATTCGCACAGTGATAGAAACAAATCAGGTACTTGAGGTAATGGAAATTGCTCCCCGTCCAGACGGCACCCTGGGAGAGTTTTTAGTATACAAGTTCCCAATTTTGGGATTGTCTGCACAAAAGCTAGTGGGTAGGGTGGCAATTGACATCACAGAACGTAAAATTCTGGAGCGAGAACTGGCTCATCAACAACAGTTATTAGATGCTTTCATCAGCAGCGCACCCGTTGGTTTAACCGTCCTCGATCGCCAGCTGCATTTTACATTGATGAATCAAGCATTAGCACAAATGAATGGAGTTCAGGCAGCAGACCACATTGGCAAGAGTGTGTGGGAAATTATCCCTGATTTGGCGCCAAAACTAGAACCAATTTTTCAACATGTTTTAACCACAGGTGAATCGATTTTGGATTGGGAAATCAGCGGCGAAACTCCAAAACACCCTGGTGTGAAGCGGACGTGGTTAGTTTCTTGCTTTGCGATTCCCTCTCAAACTGAGGAACCCATTGGCATGGGTATTGTAGTTGTGGAAATTAGCGATCGCAAACGTGCCCAACAGATGTTAGAACTGCAAGCGGTAATTACCCGAAACATTGCTGAAGGAATTTGCTTAATTAGAGCTAATGATGGCATTATTGTCTACGCCAATCCGAAATTCGAGCAGATGTTTGGCTATGACCCTGGTGAATTAATCAATCAGCATGTATCAATTATCAATTACGGTGATGAAAACAATACACCTGAAGATATTAGCCAGGTAATCA
Source organism: Nostoc sp. CreGUA01 (assembly GCA_034531095.2). Taxonomy (GTDB): domain Bacteria; phylum Cyanobacteriota; class Cyanobacteriia; order Cyanobacteriales; family Nostocaceae; genus Nostoc. The sequence goes on from JAVRBV020000023.1 coordinate 57,605, forward strand.
TAACTGCTGTTTTCCAACATGGTGAAGCGACTTATGAAGTTCATAATGTTAAGAAAGATGGTACTTCCTTCTGGTGTAATGCCACAACTTCTGTTTTTGAGCATCCTGAGTATGGAAGCGTCCTTGTAGCCGTTCAACAAGATATTACTGAGCATAAGCAAGCAGAGGAAAAAATTAAAGTCTCTCTCAAAGAAAAAGAGGTATTACTTAAGGAAATTCACCATCGTGTGAAGAACAATTTAGGAATTGTCAGCAGTTTGCTACAAATGCAGTGCAGACGTACACAAGATCCTCAGGTAAGTGCAATTCTGCGCGATAGCCAAAACCGCATCGCCTCTATTGCCTTAGTTCATGAAAAGTTGTATCGTTCTGAAGACCTGGCTGATATTGATTTCGCTCAATACATCCCAGATTTAACAACTCATTTATTTGATTCCTATAATGTTAGTTCCAGTCAAATTAAACTGAAGATTCAAGTTGATAATGCAAGCCTTGATATCGAAACTGCCATTCCTTGCGGCTTGATTATCAATGAACTAGTCTCCAATGCTTTGAAATACGCCTTTGTTGATAATCGTGAAGGAGAAATTGAAGTTAAGTTTTATCAAGACTCCGAGTGTACTTTAATACTCATTATTCGAGATAATGGTATTGGTTTACCGGAAAATTTTGATACCAAGAAAGCTAAAACGCTGGGCATAACTCTTGTCCAGGGTTTAGTTAAGCAGCTGAGGGGAAAGCTCGAAATTAACTCTCACCAAGGAACACAATTCAAAATTTCTTTCACAAACAGCGGGGCATAAATCATGATCGATATCCCATCACACAGTAATGCAAAGGAATCAGTGCGAGTTCTTGTTGTTGAAGATGAATATATTCTTGCCATCAACTTACAAGAAAGCTTAGAGTCTCTGGGATATACTGTTTTAGATATTGCCGATTCCGCAGAATTAGCAATGGAAAAAGCAACTCAGTTGCGCCCTAACTTGATTTTAATGGATATCAGGTTACGGGGTGACATGGATGGCATCCAGGCAGCAGATCAAATTTGGAATTATTTGCAAATTCCTGTTATCTACATTACTGGACACTCGGATCAAAGTACTGTGGAACGGGCAACATTGACATCCCCCTTTGGATATATTCTCAAACCAATCAAGGAACAAGAACTTTACGTTGCCATTCAAACAGCTCTCAATCGCTACAATCGAGAACAATTTTTGAGTTCTGTACTGCGAGGAATGGGTGACGGAATAATTGTTGTAGATACTGAATTACATATTAAATATATGAATCAGGTAGCTGAAGTCCTGACAGGTTGGCGATGGGATGAAGCTAAGGAAAAAATATTAACTGAAGTTCTCAGACTCGTTGACGAACAAACTCTACTGACCGTAGAAAATCCAATTATCGCAGCCCTCCAACAACAAACTATTATTTATCTAGGCAGTCAGGTCTTACTCGTTGCCAGAGACGGAACAACTATTCCAGTAGCTGATAGCGCTACTCCCCTCAGAGATAACAAAGGTGTAATTACAGGAGCTGTACTGGTTTTTCGGGATGACACCCGACGACGGCTAATTGAAGAACGCAATCTTGCTGCGGAACGTGCTAAACAATTAGAAACTCAAGTGGTAGAACTCGAAAGATTGAACAAATTGAAAGAGGATTTTTTAGTAACTACTTCCTATGAAATGCGAACGCCTTTGTCGAATATCAAAATGGCAATCAGCGTACTAGAAAGTATTTTAGACAAGCAGGGTATTTTTAATGCAGAGGCATCTTTGACATCTGAGATTGTCGGTCGTTATCTAAATATCATGCGTGACCAGTGCGAACAAGAGTTAGATTTAGTAGACGATTTGCTTTACATGCGGATGATTGACGCAGATGCCTATCCATTGGAATTAACTTCAATTCAACTGCAAAGTTGGCTACCTCATGTTGCTGAAGGTTTTGAAGCACGCGTTCAAAAACAGCAACAGATGTTGGAAATTAAGGTTTCTCCAGATTTACCACCTTTAATTTCAGACTTAGCTTGCCTGACTGAAATTATCTCAGAGTTACTGAACAATGCTTGTAAATACAGTCCTGTAAATGAACAGATTCAGGTAAATGTTGAGATGGTCAAGATCGCAAAAAATCTGATAAATGAAGATGCGAAATCTAGTCTATTAAATAATCTTCAAGTTCCCTATTTTGAAATTAAAATTAGTAATTCTGGAGTTCAAATTCCGCTAAAAGAACAATCTCTAATCTTCGATCCGTTTTACCGAATTACTCAAAGTAAGACACAAGAAAAAACTCAAATCTTTGACCAGATTTACCAGATTGTTCAAAGCGATCGCCGACAATATGGCAATACAGGATTAGGTTTATCATTAGTTAAAAAATTAGTACAATATCTCCAAGGAACCATTGAAGTTAGCAGTTCTCAAGGCTGGACAAATTTTATTATTAAACTGCCTCTGTTGCTGTCGAGCGATCGGTAAGCACAAAAAGTTAGTTAGCTATTAAACTCAAAACATCTTGAAGAAGAATACAGAATTCAGAATTCAGAATTATTAAAATCTCCCCACGTCCCCGCGTCCCCGCGTCTCCCCGTCTCCCCGTCCCCGCTTCCCCGCGTCAGTCCTAATGATAAGTCTCCGAACAAATATTATGAACTCTTAACAAATGTCCACTCTAATACCTTGATGGGGGCTTGTTGTAGTGCTTGAGTGAGTTCGGCGTTGCTCTCAAATTTCACCTGGGAGAGCTTGCAGGCTTCGATGTTGACGGTGAATTTATCGTCTTGGAAAGGCCAAGGTTTGACAACAACTAACTGATCGCTACGCTGCATGATATCATAGCGTTGACCGTCAGGGCCGTTGCTAATTTCCAAAAAGCGTTCATCAGCAGGTAATTCATGCTGACAGAGGATTAGAGAAAGGCGATCGCACCATTGCATAAATGCGTAAGCTGCATCAACTTGTTCTTTTTCAATACCTAGTTCCTTGCGCCAACGTTCTTGATTTTGAAGTTGCTCATCTAAAAGTTGATCCAGTTCTGGAAACTGACCCCGGCTTGGCTCATTTAAACGACTAATATGCATAGAAATTAATAGAGCTACCCACCGTCCACGATAAAGAGCATCTTTCGCCAAATTAGCATTTTTCTGAATACTCTCTTGTGCATCACTATTTGTCATCAGAGTGAAATCTCTTGGCGCACCAGCTTCAGTCAGATTATCTTCTTCCCACTCTTTTTCTAAGTCATCGTGATGAGAAATTGCAGCTATGGTTTCATATAATCTGGCTGGAGCATCCTTGCGTCGCCATTGTCCTGCTAATTGAGCTGCTAACAAAGCGTGGGCACGATGATAAATAATTTCCCAACCATCTTGCGTAGCGTTAACAATCACAAATTAATCTCCTAAGCCACAGTTTTAATTTAGAGTTAAATCAAAAACAATTCAGAATTCAGCGGTCTAAATTCTTGTCTGTGCCTCAATCTTTATAGTCATTTATAGGGGCACACAATACATTTGTGTGCCCCTATGTGTGTCCTCTGGAAAATACAGCAAACAGCGCTTGGGAATCATTCAAAGTTGAAAACAATCTGCCAAAAGTATTTGCTGCAAATCAACTTATATTCTGATTGCGAGCTATGAATTAAGAGTGACTTTCTAGCGGATTTGCAATGTATTTGAATGTTGGCTCAGAATTCCAAGGGCCACGCTCATCTTTATCAGTACCGTTTGTTGATAGGTTGTAGTAAAGAGCAACAGTTTCATCTGGCTTAATATTACCAAAGAATGGATCTGTTAGCTTACCCAGAGAATCTAGAGCTTTCATAAACATCTGGGTATGAGAAATTTCTCGTGTTAAAAGATGAACTAAAGTCTCTTTAGTTCCTTCATCACTTGCTAACTTAATTAACTCTTCGTAAGTTTGACGAGCGCCAGCTTCAGCTGCAATATTAGCTCTCAAATCACGGACTACATCTCCGCCTTCATTCAAGTAACTTGCTGTCCAAGCATTACCCTGACTATCTAGAAAGTGAGGCCCTATACCTCGGATTGCAAAGAGAGTGCTTTTATAAGCCTCTGTTTGATCGGTATTTTTGGTATGAGCTTCGATGAGTTTGCCAACCATTTCTAGATGGCCAAATTCTTCGATCGCAATATCTTGGAGCATATCTTTAATTCCAGCATTTTCAACATGGAATGATTGAACCCAATATTGCAAAGCTGCGCTTAATTCTCCGGTTGCTCCACCAAATTGCTCTAGAAGTAATTGAGCAAAACGAGGATTTGCTTCTTTAACATTTACTACATGAATAGGATCTTTTTTGTGAAAGAACATAGATTTACACTTCCAAAAAACAATTTGACAACGTGGATAGACTAGTCTATCGCTTCCTAGTATTTTTCCTTTTCTTTTCCTCAGTTAAGATTGCATAGCTTCTCAACTGAAAAACTAAAAAACGAATAAAATCCAGCAAGAATTTAATGACTTGATTCTAATTTATCAACTTTTATTTACAATTCTTTCTATCACATGGGATAAATGCTCAATCCAAAAGTTAGATAAAAGAGGGCGATCGTTAGTATTTGGCATTTATAACCCAAAATTTTCAACAAGTATTTTTACTAATGAAATAAATTATCAATTATTGATTTTTTGATAATTTATAAATTACATAACTAGATTATTGAGAATAAGATAATTCTCAATCTATCACCAAAATTCTTATATCTATCTGAAGATGTAATCTTCTTATCTAACTTTATGGAGATGTAAATTTTCTGAAAAATTACAACCCCAACTTTATTCAAGAAGTTGGGGTTACGAAAATTGCAAAAATTCACAAATGATTTATGATTGCATAGTAGAGATTTTCCAATGCAACATCTCTACTTTAAATGGCACGAGAGAATTTTGACTCTCGTGTTCTTGTATGAGTATCAAAGATGACGGCAATATTTCTGACTAGTAATCTACCAATGTCTGTGATTTGGATATGATTTTTTGACAAACTCACCAGACCATCAGCTTCTAGTGGTTTTAGCGCCTCTAGTTCATCAGAGAAATATTCATCAAACTTGATATGATGCTTGTTTTCAATGTCTTGCTTATGCAACTGAAAATGAGACATAATAGACATGATTGCATCTCGTCTGATGATGTCACTTTGAGTTAGTTTGATACCTTTACTAATAGGTAAATTGCCTGTTGCAATTGTTTGATAATAATCCTTTAATTCTTTGTGGTTTTGAGCATAGGCATCTTCTAGCATACTAATGGATGTGGCACCAAAACCAAAAAGTTCTGTTTCAGCGTGGGTGGTATAGCCTTGAAAATTGCGCTTGAGAGTGCCATTGCGTTGAGCGATCGCTAGTTCATCATTAATTTTAGCAAAATGATCCATCCCAATAAATAGATATTGATTATTCGTCAATTCCTCAATGGTCATTTTCAAAATTTCTAACTTTTCTGCGGCTGGGGGTAAAGCTTCTTGAGGAATATTTTTTTGCGTTGGTTTGAGCCAAGGCACATAAGCAAAATTAAAAACAACAATTCGGTCAGGGTCTAATTCTATAGTTTTTTTCACCGTCTGCCGAAAAGTTTCACGAGTTTGATAGGGTAAACCATAAATTAGGTCTACATTCACACTTTCAAACTTCGCTTCTTTAATCCAACTCATGACATCAAATAACATTTCTTCAGGCTGGACGCGATTCACAGCTACTTGAACTTGGCTATTAAAATCCTGAATGCCAAAACTAATGCGATTAAACCCAATTTGTCTCAGAAACAGAATGTAGTTTCTATCAATGTAGCGGGGATTAATTTCAATTGATATTTCTGCTTGGGAGTCAATGTTGAAGTAGTGATTGATATTTTTCCATAAAAATTCTACTTGGTCGCGTTCCAAATAGTTAGGAGTACCACCACCCCAGTGAATTTGCAGCACTTTTCTTTGTGAATCTATTAAGGCTGCGGTATTCTTGATATCTTGAACCAAATACTCTAAATAAGGTTCAGCAATTTTCTTGTTGTTAGAAATTACCGTGTTACACCCACAGAAGTAGCAAGCACTTTGGCAAAAAGGAATGTGGAAATACAAAGAAAGAGGAGTTTTGCGTTGATTCGAGGCGGCGATCGCAGCTATAAAATCAGTTTGGGTGAATGTTTCGTTTAACTCAGTAGCAGGTGGATAGCTAGTATATCTGGGTGCGCGAGTGTCATATTTTTGAATCAAATCCAGATCAAATTTGACACCAGGTAATATAAAAACCATTGAGTTACTTTCCAATAAATGTGTGAAGGGAGGGGGAGGACGAGGGGATGAGGGAGATGAGGGGGATGAGGGGGATGAGGGAGATGAGGGGGATGAGGGGGATGAGGGGGATGAGGGTTACCGTTGAGCAGTTGTTTACCGGAAGCATCAACATGGGATGAGGGGGATGAGGGGGATGAGGGGGATGAGGGGGATGAGGGGGATGAGGGGGATGAGGGGGATGAGGGGGATGAGGGGGATGAGGGGGATGAGGGAGTGTGGGGAGTGTGGGGAGAGAGGGGGAAAATATTTGTTCTCCATCCTCCCACACCTCCCACACATCCCACACTCCAAACTCTTAACTCTTAACTCCTAACTCTTAACTCCTAACGATCTGCATCATCCTATCCAGCAAGTATCACTGCCGATGTAGACCCCACCTGTTTTTATTTCTCCTAAGATTATTTAACTATTAATATTTGCATGACTATCTAAGTTATTAAAATTTATTTATATTTGAGGAGTTAGGAGTTTACAGTACACAATTTTATCTCTAACTGATGCTAGCTAAAGCACGAAAAACGCAATTTCGTTGCTGTTTCTCAGGGGTTTTCAAGCTAACCTTTATAATAGGATTCCTCTGCTCTAGTCTCTGGAAACTCCCGAACCTGGGTTGTTGAAGGCAGGTGTGAAAGTATCGGTTCAAGAAACATTATTAACACCCTAGTTTGACACTACTGATTTTGACGCGGTGGCAAGCTACGCCCAAAAATTACCTCTGATAGCCTCCATATTGGGCCATCTCTTGCAGATTTACCTCATCAAACCCGTTGATGCTCAATCATTGAAAGGAACAGTTCGTTAAGAGTTATTCTCTCGCCACCTCCCCACCTACACATGTCAGGGTGGGGAGATGGCCAGATGCGGGGACAGGTAGAAAAACTAATGACCAATGATTGATGAGAATACCCAATAAATGAAGTTACTGCTAAGAAATATTAAAATTTCGGTTACAATAGGGCTGCATTAACTTTTATCGAAGTTAGGGGCAATACACTAAAAAATCCCTGCTCTCAAGTGGTGGATGCTGTTATTGGTGTTTCTTCCAAAGACAAGCTGCTGCTGCTTTGCTATCACTTCGCCTAAACTTGAGTTTCCGTTGTTGAAACTCCATACTCTACAAGCTTCCTGGCCAAGGGGCTATCAAAGGAATCAAGCATGTGTCTAAGAGTGGCAAATGTGATTAATGCGAGGTAATTAAACACAGTGGCAGTGACAACAACGGTAGTCCCAGAAGCTTTTAGCTCAGGGATGCTGGGTATTACAGTTTGCCCATTCCGAATTAATATCGGGAAAAGTAGTTAAGGATATTTTTCCGTAAAATTACTAACTGTAGACAAATAGTGGTTTTTGTATCAAGCAACCGAAACTATGCCAGCGAATTCCTGGCCCGAAAAAGATTCTTATCAAGAGCTTGATCCACTCAACTCCTTGTTGTCTGACCTCTCAGTAGATGAGGAGTCTGTGTTAGAGACAGAACCAATGTCTCTACCATCCCGGTTTCAAGGTCGTAGACGTAAAGCAGCTCTGGTCTTGACTATCGTCTGGAGTGGCACGATCGCTCTGCATTTAGTTTCTTGGGCATCCATATTTATACTAGGATTAACCACCGTTCTAGGGCTTCATGCTTTGGTGGTAGTGTTTACCAAACCCCGTCGTTCACCAAAAGAAATGCAGGGAGATTATCCCTATGTATCTGTATTAGTAGCTGCGAAAAATGAGGAAGCGGTAATTGCTAAATTAGCCAAAAATCTTTGTACTCTGGATTATCCAGACGGTAAATACGAAGTATGGGTAATTGACGATCGCAGCACCGATAATACACCCCATTTATTAGCAGAACTACAGCAAAAATATGACAAACTAAAAGTACTCACACGCTCAGCAGACGCTAGTGGTGGTAAGTCGGGAGCTTTAAATCAAGTACTACCGCTGACAAAGGGTGAAATCATCGCTGTATTTGATGCTGATGCCCAAGTAACACCAGATTTATTATCACAGGTAATACCTTTATTCCAAAGAGAAAACGTCGGGGCGGTGCAGGTGCGAAAAGCGATCGCCAACGCCAAAGAAAATTTTTGGACTAAGGGTCAAATGGCAGAAATGGCACTTGATACTTGGTTTCAACAACAACGGACAGCCCTTGGTGGTATTGGCGAACTACGCGGCAACGGTCAATTTGTCAGGCGTTCAGCCCTAGACAGCTGCGGTGGCTGGAATGAAGAAACCATTACCGATGACTTGGATTTAACAATCCGCTTACATTTGGAAAAATGGGATATTGAGTGTGTTTTCCATCCAGCAGTCCAAGAAGAAGGAGTCACAAAAGCTGTTGCACTCTGGCATCAGCGCAACCGCTGGGCAGAAGGTGGATATCAGCGCTACTTGGATTATTGGGATTTAATTCTCAAAAACCGCATGGGAACCCGCAAAAGCTGGGATTTGCTGATGTTTATGCTGATTATGTATATTTTGCCCACAGCAACAGTACCAGATTTATTAATGGCGATCGCTCGTCATCGTCCACTAATATTAAGTCCCATCACAAGCTTGTCCGTCACCATGTCAATGGTCGGGATGTTCACAGGCCTAAGGCGGATACGTCAAGATCAAAAGTTCTCCTTTTCTACGTATTTTATCTTACTACTACAGACTGTACGCGGCAGTTTATACATGTTGCACTGGCTAGTAGTCATGAGCAGTACTACCGCCCGCATGTCCGTCAGACCAAAGCGGCTCAAATGGGTGAAAACGTTGCATACTGGGGCTGGGGAATAGGGCATGGGGGATGAGGGAGATGAGGGAGATGAGGGAGATGAGGGAGATGGGGGAGTATGGGGAGATGGGGAGATGGGGGAAAGAGAATTAATGCTTCCCCATCCTCCCACACCTCCCACACCTCCCATTCTTCGCCATACTCCCACACCGGACACACTCTTAACTCCTAACTCCTAACTCCTAACTCTTAATGCCCAATCCCCAATTTATTAATCATCCACTTCTGATTCTTCTACCCATTCAGGTGTAGTTGTGGAATCGGAAAATTCTGTTGAATCTTCTGTGAAGCGGATGACTTGACCGTTGAAAAATGTTGCTAAATGTTGAGCTGCGATCGCTACTTCATCCGGTTCCCAATTATCTGGAGGTGTTTGGGTTACTGGTGGAGGTACTGGTTTTACGCCGTTTCCATTCACCCCATTGCCGTTTCTTGATGCTGACTCGGTTTTTACTGATGGTGTTGGTGCTGGTGGTGGTGTGGTTGGCTGTGGTACTGATGCTGGAGGCGGAATTTGCCCGCTGGAAGTGGGAGTAACCGATTGCTGAGGGCGAGGAGAATCTTGCCGTGCAGGAGCTTTTTTACCTGGGGTAGAGTTTAATGAAGTTCCTTTTTCCAGATTTACCTTAATTTCACGTTGAAAAGTCTGCTGGAAGGCCGTGACAATTATAGGTAGATCGGATTTAACTTTTTCGTACCATGCCTGTTTAATGGCAATATGAGCCACTGCACCATCGAACTCCATGAGTTGGCACATTTGACGTAGCAGTTCTCGCCTTGAGATTGGTTGGAAGTTAGCAAGTACTTGTTGCCAAACTTGAGTTAAGTTGTATTGCGCTGTCTCAATAACTTCTGAGGTAGCTGGTTGACTTTTGTCAGATGTTATAGGTTCTGGGGTTGGTGATGAAATCGAGTCAGCAGCAGAATTGTGATTTGTTTGCCTATCATCTGGGGGAGATGATGTGACGGCACGATTTGGGGTAGCTGTTGGATGATGGTTTGTAGAATTATGATTTGTTTGCCGTTCATCTGGTGGAGATGACGTGACGGCGTGATTTGGGGTAGCTGTTGGATGATGGTTTGGAGAATTGTGATTTGTTTGCCCATTAGTTGAAGGTACAGAAGAGACTAGATGATTTTGGGCAATTGCTGGAGAATAGTTTGGAGATACAGCAGGTGTATTAAATTGGGGCGCTACAGTTGCAGCTTGTGGCTGAATATTCGTTGCACTAGGTAACAATCCTAATATTGTTACCTCCAACCATAAACGCGGCTGGGTGCTGTTTTTGATTTGTACTTCAGCTGTTCGTAAGTGTTCTTGTCCTGCTAGAATCATGCTCATATGCCAGTTTTGGGCAAACTCCACCAGCGCTTTCCAAGTTTGCTGAGTACAAGCAACCAAATTGTGGCGATTGGGTGCTGTTTTGGCAATCAGTAAATCGCGGTAAAAAGCGGCAAGGTTTTGCAGAATAGTCAGGGGTTCCCGACCACGATCTAAAATGTAGTGGGTACAGTCGAGAACTGCTTCTGGTTTATCTTGAGCGATCGCATTGAGAAGCGCCAATAAGTCTTGTTCGCTTACCGTCCCCACCAAATCCCAAACTTTATCTGGTGTCACTTCACCCGCTAATAAAGCCAATTGATCGAGCAAACTTTCAGCATCCCTTAACCCGCCTTGAGAAAGTTGAGCTACCAAAGTCACAGCATCGGGTGAAATATCAATGTTTTCTTTAAAAGCGATCGCACTTAAATGCTTCACCATCGCCTCTAGCTGAATACGTCTAAAATCAAACCGCTGACAACGTGAAATTATAGTTGGTAACACCCGTTGTGGATCTGTTGTTGCCAATACAAAAACTACGTGCTTTGGTGGTTCTTCTAGTGTTTTTAATAACGCGTTGAATGCCTGATTACTGAGCATATGGCAATTATGCACTAAAAGGCCATTTGCCACAAAGTTATGATTATCTGCTACTTCAATATCGTAAACTCGCTCAACCCCAGCGAGGTGAACAGACTCGACTGTTTCCAAACTTGTAATCCATTGACGGGATGGAATATTGTTTGAGGTCTGCCAGCCATTCTGATTGTATAACTGCTGCATCAGCAAGAAACTTTTCTGTTCTAAGTTCCCAGGTTCCGTGTCCTTATCCACATTCACAGGGGATAATATCTTCACTCCTTCTTTTACGTCCTTTGCTGGTATCCATCCCTCGTTTGTCCTGATTAAATGATTACCCGTACATCTAATTTCTCGATTAGTTGTCTTAATAACCAGGGTTTGCCGTTCTCCTTGGTCTAACCACCTGACAACTTTCTTAAATTCCCACTTGTGTGATGAGTCGTTGTAACTCAGAACCTTCTTGTCTTTAATTTTGGGATCGTCAATTCTATGAAGTCCCTCATCAGTCAAGACCAGAGAATCTCCAGTTAGGCATTCATCAATTACATAAACCTTATAGCGACACTCCACAGGAGCAAACTGAGCTTTTTCAATCAACTCTCGGATATTATCGACACCAGTGTTGCTAGCCGCGTCAATCTCAATTACGTCTAAGGAATAGCCTTTGGTAATTCCCTGGCAAACATTACAGACACCGCAAGGTTCAGCGGTGGGCTTGTCATTTTTAAGACAATTAAGAGATTTAGCTAGAATTCGCGCACTAGAAGTTTTTCCCGTACCTCTAGGCCCAGTGAATAAATAAGCGGGGGCGATTTTGGATGTGCCGATGGCATTGGTGAGGGTGGTGGCGATCGCCTCTTGTCCTACCAGTTGAGCAAAACTCTGGGGGCGATACTTGTGGTGCAGGGGTTCGTAAGACATGGAAATATAGACTTCAATGCCTTTTAAAGTTGATTAATAGCACCGAGTCGAATTTGGGATTCAATTATTTTAATCTCTTGCACCTGCTTTGTTTGTCGATGTTGCCATACCAATTGCACTATATTTAATCTGTAAATTTTGGCACTAAGAGAAGCAAGCCAAGAGAACATATTTTTAACTATGATTTCACCATCGATGCATCCGAATTATAGCATATCATTTAGTACATTTGTTCTAAAATCGGGCAAATGGGGCATTGGGCATTGGGAGTGTGGGGTAGTAGGGTGGTGGGGTGGTGGGGTGGTAGAGTGAAATTCTCTCCCCATCTCCCCATCTCCCCATCTCCCCACACTCCCCACACTCCCCACACTCCCTCATCTCCCTCATCCCCCATGCCTCATCCCCCATGCCCCATACCCATTCCCAAAAGAATTTTCTTGACGGAAGTAACGCCACAGCGCAATGCGATCGCTACAATCTTAAGGATAAACAACACTCAACGGTGCAGCAGATGTTCAAGCGGCTAATTCAATGGTTCAAAAAGCTTTTTGGGGGCTTGTTTGGTGGAAAACAGAGCGTTTCAAAAGCTAGGGGGAATGTGCAAAAAGAACCAGCACCACCTCTGAGCGATACGGATCTGGAATTTCTCTTCAACGAACTGTTGCAAGGAGTACATCAAGCACGAGGGGAAGCTTGGGCACGCAAATGGCTGCATAATATTGAACATCGCATCCCAACTGAACGCTGGGTTGAGTGGTTGGGGCGGTTTGGTGCAAAATTACTAGCATCACCTACACCTAATAATGAAATGGGTGCGCGGTTGGTACAACTAGGTGAGTTGGGCATCGGAGAAATCACAGATGTTGCCTATAATATCGGGATGCAGTTGTTAAAACGCAATCAAGGAGAACCAATTTGGGAGTACGAAGGACCCGATGCTGCCGATACTAGTTTGCCATCCCAACCAACCGCCCCAGAATCTCAGGAAGCATATGAAGGAGAAAATTTACCGGAAGGAGAATATCAAACTGTCACCCTAGAAGAACTGTTTGTGATGTTGCAGCACGATGAAAATTTACGCCATCAGATTGCCCAGCAGTTGGCTGTTGAGACCGACGATCCGCAACTCCTGGTGGAGGCATTAATTAGCCAATTATATCCCGGTGGTCAATCGACTACAGAGCAAACAGAAAATTAATCACTTCCTAAAGTCAATCTATTTTGGATTTTAAATTTTGGATTTTGGATTGAAACAGATTACTCTGGTTAGAGGTTTGATAGCGCAATGTTAGCGAGTCTTCTCCCAAGGGGAGATGCTACGCAAACAAGTGTCGGATTTTAAGTTTTGTATTTTGGATAATTTCCCCGTAATGTGGCGGGGCATGTGGCTCGCTTCTGTGCAGGAGTAACGAAATAATCTAAAATCTAAAATCTAAAATCTAAAATTGGCAGCGTTGTAATGCTGCGATCTTGACCTTTTGTGTATTTTTTGCTAGCCTGCCACAGAATCACTGTACGGATATAATGGGTTTTCACGTAATTCATGACTTTTTTAACACAACGATGGCTACAATCTAGAAAAACAAAATCCAAGAGTGTGGCAGATGCTCAGGCGGATATCTCAGTCGCTTAAAAGGTTTTTAAAGCGCCTCATTGCAACTAAGCAGACTCGTTCTCTCAAGGGTGCAAGAGGACACAATCTGGTAGAGGTTCTACCAGAACTAACCAATGCTGATTTGGAACAATTGTTTATCCAATTGTTAGAAGGCGTGCATCAAGCACGAGGACGCCAGTGGGCATTGAGGTATCTGCAACGAATCGAAAATCGCGTTCCGGCTGAACGCTGGATGGATTGGTTGGTGACGTTTGGCGAAAGCTTGCTAGCTTCACCAACGCCAAATTCGCAGTTAGCAATACAGATGGTGCAGCTGGGAGAACTAGGTATCGGCACAATTGGAGATGTTGCCTATGAGATTGGCATACGGCTGATGCAAAACTTACCCACAGAAATCGAAACAGAACTAGAGGATGAGGACAATCAGGCAGAAAATCTAGTTGAATTGACTCCTGGGCAAGAACTGATCCGCGACTTAGGGGAACAGTTATGGGAGTATGATGAGCCAGATGTCACAGAAACTACTCCTGGACAAGAACTGCTCCGCGACTTAGGGGAACAGTTATGGGAGTATGATGAGCCAGATGTCAGACAAACTTTCACTGATGACGAAATTCTCGTAACTTCGCCGGGACAAGAGTTAATCCATGATTTAGGCGAAGAGTTATGGGAGTATGACAGCCAGGACGCGCAAACAGTAACGCCAGTACCTGAAAATGTCCCTGTTGAAGAAATATTGGCCCAGGACTTAGAGGAAGTGATATTGGAGTATCAAGCAGAAGATACTCAAAGCACAATATCCGCAAATCTTCCTCTCCCCCCAGCAAGAGATTCAATCACTACATTAACTCAGCTGAGGTGGGACGATGAAGAGGAAGATATTCAAACTAATACAGGAGCAAATCTCCTTCCTACTAGGCAAAGAACTGAATTAGCAACAACTGACTCAGAACAAACCTGGGATACCACTTTAGCGAATTTAGAACCAAATGTAGCTAATACTTTAGATGAGTTATGGGTGAGGTTGGATCAAAGTAGTAATTTAGTCCAGCAACTTGCTTCTAATTTGGCAGTTCAAAGCAGCGATTCGTCAAGTATTATTGAGCGATATGGCAACGATCCGATTAACCAAGCTCAAGGGTGGTTTTACCAAGGTTTAAGCCAAGCGAAAACAGGTGATTTGTTAGGCGCGATCGCCTCTTATGACCAAGCCATTGAACTACAACCGGAATTTTGGGAATATTGGTTTAATCGCGGTTTAACGCTGTTTCATTTAGAACGTTTTGAAGAAGCGATCGCAGCTTACCAAACAGCCATCGAACTTAAACCCGACTTCTACAAAGCCTGGTACAACCGGGGTGGAACTCTAGGAGAATTAGGATACTTTGAAGAAGCGATCGCTTGCTTTGACAAAGCCATCGAAATCAAGCCAGACTACGAAGAGGCTTGGTCTAGTAAAGGTTTAGCACTGCTGAAGTTAGGCTGGCTACGAGAAGCAATTTCTAGCTATGACCAAGCCCTCGATTTGCAACCCCAAGACTCAGAAAATTGGTATCACCGAGGCATAGCACTAGCCGTAGGCGAACAATTTGAAGAAGCGATTACATCTTACGACAGGGCATTAGAAATTGACCCAGACTACCACGAAGTGTGGATAGATCGGGGTGTAGTGTTGTTTAATTTGGGACGCTGGTCAGATGCTATCGCTTCTTGGGACAAAGCACTTTCAGTTCAAGCCGACTTTTATTTGGCTTGGTACAACCGGGGTATCGCCTTAGATAACTTAGGACGCCGCCAAGAAGCCATTGCTTCCTACCGCCAAGCGATCGCTATTAAACCAGACTTCCACTTAGCCTGGTACAATCAAGCAGTAGCATTGTTTTATTTACAACAACTTGCCGAAGCGATCGTTTGTTATGACAACGCTTTGCAAATTAAACAAGATTACTGGGAAGCTTGGATTGGTCGAGGAACCGCAGTCGGTAATTTAGTGGATGCTGATTTATTGCGGAATTTGTCAAGTAGTATCACAGCAACAAATCCTGTTCTCCAACAGATAGGCTACGAAGGGAAATTAGCCACCTACGAAGAAGGGTTAAAGCATTTACGTACAGATACTCACCCAGAAGGTTGGGGTAGATTGCATTTGGCGATCGCTAATACTTATTACGAGCAAGGTAAAAAACAGCCGAATCCCCGTGATTATTGGCGCAAAGCTGCATCTGAGTACCATCAAGCACTGTTAACCCTAACATTAGAATATTTTCCCCAATTGCATTTAGAAGTTTTGCAATCCCTAAGCAAAGTGCTGATGGGTTTGGGACAAACAACACAACTTCAAGAATTACTGCAACGAGGCAGAGATTTACTACAACAATTACTAAGTGAAGAAACTCGTTCTGAAGAAAGTAAAAAACAGCTAGCTTTGAAATTTGTAGGCTTCGATCAATTGGCAGTTGATTTAGCTGTGGATTCTGGTGATGTCGTAGAAGCCTGGGAAATTGCCGAACAAGGTAAAAATACTTGTTTAAACTGGCTGCTTTTTGGCTGGGACGATCGTATTTATTCACCCCATTATGGCGCAATTCAAGAATTATTTAATTCCACAACAGCAATTATTTACTGGCATATTAGTCCAGTCGCCCTACAAACTTTCATTCTCAAAGACCAAGCCCCATCACCGATTCTACTCTTTACACCCATCCAAGATGTTGGCGCGATCGCTTTAGGAGAAGAGACTATTCGTCTCAATGAATTGCCCCTACCTGAAGCAGTGCGACGCCTGATTGAATTTGAAAATTGGCTAGAAGATTGGCATCGACAATACCAAGAATATCGCACCACAGCCCAAGATAAAGAAACTAAAAATCAGCATTCCTGGCGAGTGGATATGGAACAAAAGCTGTTACAGCTTTATGAAATCCTCAATATTGCCACAATTGCTCAAGAACTTGAAGGCATCACCCAACTGATTTTAATTCCACACCGCGATTTGTACAGATTGCCTATTCATACCCTTTTTCATATCTCTTCTCCATCTCAAGAAAATTTACCAAATATTGAGTCAAATTTTACGGTTACTTATTTGCCTAGTGCCCAAATAGGTTTAACAATAAAAAATCAAGATATTTTGCCGTGGCGAAATCAGTTGTTACTCAGTGTAGAACATCCTGAAAGTGCAGGTTATCCCGGACTGAAATTTGCCAAACTAGAGTCGGAAATTATCAGCGAAATGTTTGATAATAACCAACGAATTCAGGGTTCACAAGCTACGAAAGATATTGTTAAAAATGCATTATTTGATAATTACAATATTTTTCATTTTACCGGTTATGTGACTAATAATTTAAGCGAACCAAAAAAATCAGAATTGGCATTAACAGGTGAAGATAAACTAACTTTAGAAGAAGTTTGTCAACAAAATTTAGCAAATTACAACCTTGTTACTCTCTCTGCCTGTGAAAATTTCATTACCAGCACCTACATTACCAACAGCGAATATGTAAGTTTAGTTAATGGTTTTTTGAATCAGGGTGTTCCTCACGTAGTTAGTACTCTCTGGACTGTAGAATCTTCCGCTAGTGCCTTGGTGATCATAGAATTTTACCGAAGATTACAGCCTGATAAATCACCAGTCATAGCCTTAGCTGAAGCAACACTATGGCTGAAAGAACTAACCGCTGGAGAACTGACAAAATGGTATGAAGATATACTTAATAATCTTCATCCTGAGGAAGTACGAATTAGAGCTTATTTAGCAACACAATTATATAGAACTAGCAAAATGGCATCAGATAAAAAGCTTTACAATCATCCTTATTATTGGGCAGCATTTACCATTGCAGGTAAGCCAAATTAAAAGGGATTGGGGCATGGGGCATTGGGCATTAAAAAGTCAAAAGTCAAAAGTCAAAAGACACTCATATTCTTTTCTTTTTACTTTTGCCTTTTAGCTTTTGAATTATTTGTCTCCCTCACTCCCTCATCCCCCTCATCCCCCAGTCCCCAGTCCCCAGTCCCCAGTCCCTAAATTGAATGCGCTCCTGGTTGTCCATTTTGGACTACAAAGGAAGCTAGGGTTCTGACGGTGGCGTTCAAATCAACAATGCTGGACACAACTCGGTAGTCACTTTGCCAGCGTTCTGGAGTCAGTTGACAGCGGACATATCCCCGGAAAGCACCGTCAAAGAATTTGGTATGAGGATTATTACGTAGGGAAGCTTGAACTGGAGCGATGAATTGGGTGGGGAAGTCAGAGGTAATTGAAGTTCCGACAAACTCAGTACCTACCGTTGGTGATTTGGGGTTACTAAAATCAAGCTTGAGGTCGTGTACCCAACTAGAGTGGATATCTCCAGTAATTACCACTGGATTGGAGGGTTTGCGCTGGTTGAGAAAATTCAATAGCCGATTACGTGGAGCTACGTAACCGTCCCACTGATCTACATTGAACACACCGACGCCGGGATTACTATTAAAATTGTACTCGGCCAACATGGTCTGTTGAGCGATCACATTCCAACGCGATCGCGATTTGTCTAAGCCTTTTAGTAACCACTGCTCTTGTTCTGAGCCAGTCATCGTAGCATTGGTATCAAAAGCTTGGGGACAACGTGGCTTGAGTCCATCGTCACAAGGTTGGTCAGTGCGATACTGTCTAGTGTCTAATACGTTGAACTCAACTAAATTACCGAAAGTGAACCGTCGATAAAGTAGCAAATTTCCGTTGTTAGGCAGGGAAGACCTACGTAGGGGCATGTGTTCGTAGTAAGCCTGGTAAGCATTGGCTCGCCGTTTCTTAAAAGCCTCTTGGGTTTGGTCGTCTTCAGGAATTAAATCGGCATAGTTGTTATCAACTTCATGGTCATCCCAAGTGAAAATCCAGGGAAAAGCACCATGAGCAGCTTGGAGATTTGGGTCAGTTTTATACAAGGCGTGGCGATTGCGGTAGTCGGCAAGAGTGATGATTTCCGGACTATTATGCTGGCGCGGCCCACCAGATTGTGGCCCGTATTCGTAGATGTAATCACCGAGATGAACCACAAGGTCAAGGTTTTCCTCAGCCAAATGCCGATAAGCCGTATAGAACCCATTTTGCCAGTCTTGGCAAGAAACAAAAGCAAAGTTTAGTTGTGAGATATAGCCATACAATGCCGGTGCTGTGCGAGTCCGCCCAATGGGGCTAACTTCTCTACCCGCTTGAAATTGATACCAGTACCAACGGTCAGGGTCTAGTCCACGGACATCAACGTGTACTGAGTGTGCTAACTCTGGTGTAGCTAGCACTGTTCCTCGACGCACCACCTTTGTCATCTTTTCATCAAGGGCAACTTGCCACCGCACTGGGACATTTACGAATGGCATCCCACCTCCATTGAGAGGATTAGGAGCCAATCTTGTCCAAATCACAACCCCATCCGGTAAAGGATCGCCAGAAGCCACACCAAGGCTGAACGGATAGCCAGAAAACCTAGAATTAGCGAGTACCGGATGCCATTGGCTAGCTACTGTTAACCCCGTTAAGAATCCTGCACCCAGCAAAAAACTCCGCCGTCTGCACCGATTTGCTAGCAGGCGATCGCCATCCATAAATTCCATATTCACCTTTACCCAGATCTAGATACAGTTGGCAAACTTGGTGGAGTTCAGCTGCCAAAAGTGCAAGCAATAACTTGATTTGACTTCTCTCCCACTTGCTGCTCAACCAAACACAAGAAACCTAGCAATCCAGGATCAAGCAGAAATTAAGATTGTGTTAAGTTTCAAATTCTATTAGGGCATTGGGCATTGGGCATTGGGCATGGGGAGTTAGGAGTTAAGAGTTAGGAGTTAGGAGTTAGGAGTTAGGAGTATAGGAGGTGTGGGAAGATGGGGAAGCATTAATTCTCTTTCCCCATCTCCCCATCTCCCCATCTCCCCATCTCCCCATCTCCCCATCTCCCCACACTCCCTCATCTCCCTCATCTCCCTCATCTCCCTCATCCCCATGCCCCATGCCCCATGCCCAATTCAATTTAAAACCTGCCATTCCCCTGAACAATGTGTTTAACGGTCGTCAAAGTTTCCAGGCTAATAAATCCCCGACGATGACCTTTTTGGTTAGACATGCCGAGAAATACTGAATCTCCCCGCGAGGGGTTGCGAGAAAAACGCGGGGAACTGTTGATGTAGGTGGAGGCACTGTTAACTCCTAGAGCAAACTGCCGACTTTCCTGGTAGGATTCAGTAACGATGCAGTCGGCATGACCACTGCTGTATTGATTAATCCAGGCGATCGCAGCTTCTAAGCTATCTACTAGTTTAAAAGCTACTGTTCTAGTTAAATAAGGGTTTGCCCATTCGCTTTCCTTCACCAATTGCAACTGGGGAAAGGCTTCTACTAGTTCTGCATCGCCTTTAATTTCAAAGCCTTTTTCCGTTAAGCTATTCCACAAAACTGCTAAGGATGATGGCAAGGCTTGGCGATGAATCAGCACTTTTTCAATGGCATTTACTGGATCTGGTTCGCTCTGATGGCTATCGATAATCATCCAGCGCACCATTTCTAAGCTGGCATTTAGCGACCAGTAGAGGTAAGAATTGCCCATTGCTGACTTTAAAACTGGGCAAGTTGACTGTCGTACTACCTGCTGGGCTAAGCTAGAACGTCCGTAGGGAATCACTAAATTCACGTACTCGTCTTGGGTGACTAAATCCCGAGTTGAAGCACCGTGTTCGGCTGCGATCAGTTCTAGACAGCCCAGTGGTAAACCAACTTCGGCGATCGCAGTTTGCATTACTGAAGCAATGGCCGCGTTAGAATGGCTGGCTTCAGCGCTGCCTTTGAGAATTATACTATTACCAGTTTTGATACAAAAACCCGCTGCGATCGCCCCTAAATCGGGAAATGCTTCATAAATAAATCCAATCACTCCTAAGGGCATTAACTGGGAGTAACTCTGGGAATCTTCCAATTGGTAATCAGCATTCCTGACGCGCCGCAGCGGGTCTGATAATTCTCCCAAGCGTTGTAAAATGTCCACGGTCGTCTCTAGCCTTGTGGGAGTCAGCTTCAGCCAGTCCAATATCAACTCTGGCACTGCCATTTCCCGACTAGCTTCTAAATCCAAGGTGTTGGCTTCGAGAATGTCGTCAAATGAACGCTCAAGCGCCCGTGCCATAGCCAATACTGCGCGGCTACGGTCTGCTCCCTTTGTGATCCCCAATTTCAGGGAAGCTTGATACGCTCGTTGAGCAATACTAATCGGTTCGGGGCGTTCGTCTAAAACTTCAACAGTCATTGAGTTAACGTCTGTAAGTAAGCCAGACCATTAGTGCTGGCAGGATAGCCAACAGCACCGCCACCATTGCCCAAGCAATAATGCTGGAACTATTTGCCAATCGCAGTGCTAATGGCAGCCATATGATCACTAGCACGAAAATAATGCCAAGTGCTATGGGCAGATAGCTTTCTCCTAAACGAGGATGGACAACATGCCAACTATTTCCCATCCAACGCCAAGCTCGCTTGTAAGGATAGGTGGTAGAAAGCTGTTCTAGGACATGACCATTATCTTCTACTACAAAGATTTGCTGACAGCGATCGCAACCAAATGCTTCTGTCAACGTAATCGGAATTAACTGACCCCGGCGACGACAGGGACAGGGGTATTCGGTATTGAAGTCTATTTTTTCAGGTTTTTGAGATTGCACAAGCGTTCTATTAACTTGAGCGTGTTTTCACAAATGCTGGGAATACGATCCCGTGGTAAATGCCTTGAGGGCTTCTTTCTTTATACTTTGATATAAGTTGGCAGGCAAAACAAACATTGCCATAATTGCAAACACTAGATGCACCCAACTCTCAGTAGCGTAATTGCCGTATCAATAGAGGATTATCTGTTTGTAGTCTTTCCCCGTAGCTGGCAATCTTGTTTAAAAATTTATGTAAGTCTATGGGTGTAGGAAATTTGATTTTTCGTCTGGGTAATGTTGATTATGTATTAGTAATTGTTAGCATAATGCTAATCCTTGATTCCATGCGTGTCTAGTCAGTAGTACTCCTCGTTGCTTTTTGACTTCGAGTTCCGTTTTGAATCCTAGTAGCATGATTGCATTTTACAGCCAAATCTCCAAGAGTTTGTCATCAAGATGACTACGCCAAACAAAAGTTGGTAATATGAGCAATTTGTAGCTTTTTAGTTACTCTTGATTAACCCTTATTTTGCTTTGGATGAGTATATGCTTAGTATGTAGCTATCAATGTTAGATAAGGTCTATACATAAACAAGCTACCTGTAAAAAAAGCATTATAACTTTCAATTCTAAGACTTTTCTTGGAAGCGGGTAACGCGATTCGAACGCGCGACATTCACCTTGGCAAGGTGACGCTCTACCACTGAGCTATACCCGCAATCATCAACCAAATATTAATATCTCATACTTACTCGCAATTGTCAACCTCTTAATTTGAATTATTGGGCATGGGGATGAGGGGGATGAGGGGGATGAGGGGGATGAGGGGGATGAGGGGGATGAGGGAGAAAATTTTACTCCAAACTCCAAACTCCTGTACGGGCGGGTTTACAAAAAGACTTTGTTGCTAAAAGAGATTCTGGCTCAACCCGCCCCTACTACTCCTAACTTCTAACTCCTAACTCCCAATGCCCCATGAAATACTAACTTAGTTCTTCTGACTCGATTGTTAAATTACTGACGCTAGCATTTGGAAAAGAAGGTGGTAAAGACTGGCTATTACGGGAATACGGTTCTGCCAAGTTAGAACGCAACTGCCGCATTAGACTAGCCATTTCTAAGGCATTCAGGGCGTAATCCCAACCATGATTACCTTTGATACCTGCTCGTTCTAGGGCTTGCTGCATAGTGTCTACGGTTAAAATTCCAAAAATAACTGGCACCCCAGTTTGAAAGCTAGCGGCGGCAATGCCTTTGGAAACTTCGGCGGATACGTAATCGAAATGGGGTGTTTGCCCTCGAATCACTGCCCCAAGACAAATTACAGCATCATAACGATGGGAAAGTGCTAGTTGGCGAGCTACTAAAGGCACTTCAAAACTTCCCGGTACCCAAACGTAGTCTACCTGATTACCGTGGGGGTTGGGGTCTACACCGTGGCGTTTTAAGCAATCTTGACATCCCTCTAGCAGCTTTCCGGTAACTAGGTCATTAAATCGACCAATCACCACTGCAAAACGCAAAGGTTCTGTTTGAGTAAAAGTTCCCTCAAAAACTGCCATGACTGCCTCTCAATCAACTATACTTCTGGCCAATATACATTTCTTATGTGAATTACCCACACGGTTCCAGAGGTTACGGTGCGGAATTCCATTAGTTAAATCTAGAGGAGCAGGAAAGCAGATCAAATGTAAGGAAACTGGAAAAAATCTCTCTTTTTTTCCTTAACCTTTGACCTTGGCTTTTCTGCCCCTCTAATTTTTATATTAAGTGCCTGAGCCAGAGCAAAGCCGTTGCCTAGACGACAAAAAAGTTTAACAAACCGACTAAAAGTACTAAAGCAATCCAAACGCCAGAACCAAGCCAGAGCAGCTTTTTAGATTCAACCCAATTTTGGGGGGTGGCGTAAGCAACGGGGACGCCAACAACTAGAACAAAAGACAACAGAACTAGGCTAATCAAAGCAAATTGGAATATTATGGTCATTTTTGCTTCTCCCAAAGATAATGAAATACTAAAGATAGAATATCGTGATATCTCGTACACTAACAGTAAGCTGTACAGTGTAAGCAACGAGCGTGACTGTTGCTGTTGCGTAGGACATTTCCAGAAGCTCTAGTTTGATGTCCCAGTAATGCCCTACGGTCGGCAGTTTGATTTTTTCTTCCTTTCGTACTCCACAAATTTTACGACACAGAATGAATTGCTTATGACTTTTGCACTGATGTGTCAACCAATGGTAAATTTGTATTCCCTGAAAGGATGCCTACTTGTTTCCCGTTGTCCAACGTTTGACGTAGGTTTCTCAGGGGGCTGCCTAGAGGTGTATCAACGACCGTAGCAGCGAGTTACCAATAAAATCATACAACGTCAAACTCACCTTATTTCAGAATATTTGTCGTTTGTCATTGGTCATTTGTCATGAGTTCAGTTGTCATTTGTCCTTTGCAAATGCCCAGTGCCCTGTTTGGCTAAGGACTCTTGAGTATGGATTTAATTCTTTGTCACACAACAGCTGATTTTGACGCACTAGGGGCAGCGGTAGGACTAACGCGCTTACTACCAGGCAGCAAGATTGTGCTGACTGGTGGATCTCACCCTCCTGTACGGGATTTTTTAGCGTTGCATCGGGATGAGTATCCGCTGATTGAACGCCGTTCGGTGATTCCAGACAAAATTCGCTCTTTGAGTGTGGTGGATACGCAACAGCGCGATCGCCTGGGGAAAGCTGCTGAGTGGTTAGATTTACCCAATGTTAGAGAGATTATAGTTTATGACCATCACTTAGGACAAGAATCAGATATTCCGGCGACGCGATCGCATATTTCTTCGGTAGGAGCGACGACTACTTTAATCGTTGAGCAATTGCAACAACAGCAAATATCTCTGACTCCTGCCGAAGCTACAGTGATGGCTTTGGGTATCCATGTTGACACTGGCTCGTTGACCTTTGACCAGTCTACGCCACGGGATGCCTTAGCTTTGGCTTGGTTGATGCAACAGAGTGCTAGTTTATCAGTAATTTCCACATACCGCGATCCGGGATTGTCTGTGCAATTGCAGCAGCTATTAACTAAAGCGCTGGAAAATTTAGAATATCTTTGTGTACGCGGATATACAGTTGGTTGGGTAACTTTAAAAACCGAGGGTTTTGTGCCTGGTTTATCGAGTCTGGCTTCAGAACTGGTGGAATTAACCGAAATTGATGCCATACTGTTGGCTAATGAATATCCTTTGGGTAATGGTGATTCACGGTTAACAGTAATTGGGCGATCGCAAATTCCCAAAACAAATCTTAATCTATTATTCCAACTCTTCGGCGGTGGCGGTCATTCCCAGGCTGCATCGCTCAACTCCAGAGGAGTAGATTCACAGGCAATATTACAACAGATCCTTAACGGGATAAAAGCCCAAATCCCCCACCCCCCCACTGCCAGGGATTTGATGTCCTCTCCTGTCCGCACCATTTTGCCTGAAACCACAATTGCCGAAGCCCAGCGCATTTTATTGCGCTATGGACACTCTGGTTTATCTGTAGTCGATACCCAAGGACAATTAGTAGGTATTATTTCACGGCGAGATCTCGATATTGCCCTGCATCATGGGTTTAGTCATGCGCCAGTCAAGGGCTACATGACCACGAATCTGAAAACCATTACACCAGATACCACACTGCCACAAATTGAGGCGCTGATGGTGACATACGATATCGGGCGCTTACCGATATTAGAAAACGGGCAATTAGTTGGTATTGTCACGCGTACTGATGTGTTGCGGGAATTACATGAAGAGGACGCGGGAACGCGGGGACGCGAGGACGCAAAGACTGGTTTATTGTTTGCCTCAGAGCGTCTTAATCTTTCTGTGTCATCTTCTTTTGCTCCTCAGTTATGGCAATTGCTGACTACAGCATCGCAAGAAGCAGAAAAACGGGGTTGGCATCTTTATCTTGTCGGCGGTGCGGTGCGAGACTTGCTGTTAGCTGATGCAGCAGGTAACTTGATGATCAAAGATATTGACCTTGTAGTTGATGGCTTTCACAAATCAGCCGATGTTGGCGCTGGTGTGGAACTAGCAAAGGCACTGCAACAACTTTACCCAGCAGCTCGTTTAGAAATCCACGGGGCTTTTCAAACTGCGGCTTTATTGTGGCACAAAGACCCAGAATTAGATTCTCTATGGGTGGATATTGCTACTGCTAGGACAGAATTTTATCCTTATCCAGCGGCGAATCCAGAGGTTGAAGCGAGTTCCATTCGTCAAGATTTGTATCGTCGAGACTTTACCATCAACGCCCTAGCTTTGCGGTTGACTTCCCCCCGTGCTGGTGAGTTACTCGATTTCTTTGGTGGTTTACTCGATTTACAAGCTAAACAAATTCGGGTTTTACACGCCAACAGCTTTATCGAAGATCCTACCCGCATTTATCGCGGTGTGCGCTTTGCTGTACGCTTCGGTTTTGACATTGAACCGCAAACACAAGAGTTTATCCGCTATGCCATCAACAGTGGTGTTTACGATCGCACTGCCCAAGAGAATAGCAAAACTCCAGCTTTGCAAACAAGACTGAAAACAGAATTAAAGCACATCCTAGAAGCCTCCTACTGGAAATCAGCTTTACAGTTACTCGATAACTTAGGAGCATTGCAATGCATCCATCCTACCCTGAAGCTAGATGTCAAACTCCTGCGACAATTACGCTTGCTAGAACGCTGTTTGCGGCGATTTGACCCCCAACAAACCCTGATTCACTGGGAAATGCGATTAGAGACGATAATCGCCCATTTAGAACCAGAATATCGAGTAAAAGTGGCAAAAAATCTTCAATTACAAGAGGATGGCATTAAACGCTTGCGAAAGCTAGCTCAGGCTCAAGCTGAAGTTTTAGAAACTTTACCTGGCTGTCAACGCCCTAGTCAAGTAGTTCAATTTCTACGGCAGTACGACTTACCAATGTTAATTTTAATTGCCTTGCAAAGCCAGCAAGTAATCAGGCGGCAGATATGGCATTACTTGACAGTTTTGGCTAACATTATGCCGATTTTAAATGGTAATGACTTAAAGAAATTAGGTTATCAACCAGGGGCACAGTATCGACAAATGTTAGATGATTTACTTGCTGCTACCTTGGATGGAGTGATTCAAAATAAAGCAGAAGCACAGGAGTTTTTAGCCCGATCTTATCCTCGATAATTGATATTTTAATCAGGTGGCTATTATGCAAATCCAAACATCAAAAAAATACTACACTCCCGAAGAATATTTACAACTAGAGGAAACATCAGAATTCAAAAATGAATATCGAAATGGAGAAATAATTCCTATGGCTGGTGGTACGACTAATCACAATGAAATCGCCCTGAATTTTTGCACTAATTTTAAATTTAAGATGCGCGGTAAAAATTATAAAATCTACATGGGTGATGTCAAACTATGGATACAGCGTTATCATATCTACACCTATCCTGATGTCATGGTTATTCAGGGAGAACCACTATATGAGGGGAATGGCACTACTACAATCACTAATCCCATAATGATTGTAGAAGTATTATCTAAATCGACAGAAAATCACGATAGAACCAATAAGTTTAGATTTTATCGTTCTATTCTGACACTCAAAGAATACATTATAATTAATCAATATGAATATCTTGTTGAGCAGTTTAATAAAAATATTGAAGGTCAATGGGTATTAACAGAATACGAATCACTAGATGCTTTATTATCATTAAAATCAATAGATTTTCAAATTTCCTTCAGCGATATTTATGAGGGAATTAATTTTGAAATAAAAGAAGAGTAATAATGAATGCGTAGGCGTTGGCGTAGCCTCTCCAAGAGTTGCCCATCATTCGCGTAGCGTCTCGCAGAGAAGATATCGCAGTAGTCTAAATTGTATCTGGATCGATATTCAATTCTCGTAAATTGGCTGCCGTGTTGTAGTTGGCGATCGCACTCATTAAAACTTTACTAAATTGTATCTGGATCGATATTTAATTCTCGTAATTTAGCTGCCAAACGTTCTGCTTTCTCTTGTGCTTGTGCAGCGGCTTCTTCAGGTGTCGGTACTAACTGTCCATCAACTGTGAACCAACGTAATAATTGCTGGTGAATTCCCAAATACAGCCCTAATTGTTCGCTCCACAAATGCCCTTCTTCATTTGCTTGCAGAGGTTGATATTTTCCATCTACTATGTGAAATCCGGCAAATTCTAATGTGTATGGATCAAACCAAAAATAATTTGGTGTGCGAAAAGTATCTTGATAAATTTCTTTCTTTAAACCTTTGTCTGTTTTCACTGTTGATTCTGACAAAATTTCTAAAATGACATTTGGATATTTGCCATATTCTTCCCACACTACCCAACTTTTCCGGGCTTTACGTTCCGTTCCTAGCACTACAAATAAATCTGGGCCGCGAAAGTATTCTGATTTTTTTTGGTGTGGACTGTAGTAAATAGTTAGGTTTCCGGCTGTATAAAAATCATTTCTGTCTTGCCACAGCCATTCAAGGGATTGTAAAAGTAAGATAATTTGTCGTAGATGCAGGTCACTTTCCAAGGGAGGTTCATCACTCCATAAATCACTAGAAGGAAATATTACATCTTTAGAGATATCTGGTTGAGATTCTAATTCTTGAGCAATGGTCATAGAATCAATCTGGCATCAATTAGTTCTACATTTATTTTAACAGTGTTGTAAATCGCTATCTGTAGCTGAGACTTCTACCAATTTTTAATTACGAATTAGTAGAAGTTCTGTTGTTTAGGAATTTGCCAGTTGTCGAAACCGTTCTTGAATTTCCTGAATCGAAAATAAAGCTTCAAACTTCAACCCAGCTGACTGGTATAATTCTCCTCCACCTTGGTGTCTGTCTACCAGTGCAATTATTTGATTCACGGTATAACCTGCTGCTTGAAGACGCTCAACTGCTTTGAGAGCAGATTGTCCAGTTGTGACCACATCTTCCAAGACTACTATTTTTGCACCTTCTGGTAAATTGGGTCCTTCTATATAAGCTCTTGTCCCATAACCCTTGGCTTCTTTGCGAATAATCAGCGCTGGTATCGGTCGATTTTCATAAACAGAAACCACGCTCACTGCTGTGACAATTGGATCGGCTCCCATTGTTAAACCTGCTACAGCCTGCGTATCTTCTGGTAGTAAAGGAAACAGCAAACGTCCAACTGCTAAAGCTCCTTGGGGGTGGAGTGTTACCTGCATTTTATTCACGTAATAAGAACTACGTAGCCCAGAGGCGAGAACAAAATCACCCTCTTGATAAGCCAGTTGAGAAAATAAATCTAATAGCTGATGGCGCAGGTTAGTCAAATCAGGGGTGGTTGCCCAAATATTGGAGTGCGTAAGAGTTTCAGTAGGATACGTCATTACAAAACATTAAAAGTTGTGTTACACCAAAGGTTGAACTGATAACAGTTCTGAAATTAAGCATAAATTAAGATTCGCCACAAATTTGAGGAGTAAGGAACGTGGGTATAAAATTAAAAACCTTTGGTGGTTTATTAATGCTGCTTGCTACTGGTATTGCTTTTCCTTCTGTCGTCGCCGCCCAAACAGAAACACCCAAAAGTGAAACTACAAGTGATGTCTTTGAACAGGCATTTTTTCGACACGATCGCAATTTTTATGAAAATGGTGGTCTCAAGCGTCAACTAGACTCATTTTTGGGAACTGGTTCCGGTTTCGGTGGTTCTTTCCCAGAAAACGAAATTGCCCGTGATGCTCAATTAATCAATACCTTATATCACGATGTCCTGACTCAGCAAGCAAGCAACGATCCCTATATTCGCACTCCTGACTTACCAAATCCCTATGACACATCCCTAATGATGTCTCCTCGCCTCAATGCCAACAAGCTCAGAGTCGGAACTGAATTCAGGTTTGAAACTTTACCACCCCGGTAGGAGAGACGCTCTTACGTGGGGAGATGAGGGAGATGAGGGAGATGAGGGAGATGAGGGAGATGAGGGAGATGAGGGAGAAATAAGAAAACTATCAAATATTATCTCCGCGTCCCCGCGTCCCCGCGTCCCCGTGTCCCCGCGTCCCCGCGTCCCCGTGTCCTCTTTTCCATTTATTTTTTTATAATTTAGTGCGCCCTGCTGGAATCGAACCAGCCTGAAGACGAATTATGAGTTCGTTGCCTCCCCAATCGGCCAAAGGCGCTTATTTTGTTGGGTCTAGGGTTGCTATCAAGCAATTATTCAAACCCTGGAGTGAAGTTTATTTGCTAGTTTTAGAGTAAGCTAAACTCGCTTACCTACTTAATTTTAGCAAACTCGTCTATTTTAGCACAAATTTACTGCCTGTGAATACTCGACAATAGTTTATTAGATTTTTATACTACATAATCTAATCATGAAATAGTGCAAACTAATATTGATTAAGTTCTTTTAAGGATTGAGGCCTCAAGCTTCATTCTGATTAAAAAACCAGCATTATTGTGCGTTAGCTTGTCAGCGATGAAAATAAATTCTACTGTACTTCTTACTTTGATTTTGTTAATTCTGATGATGGGAGCAGGTTCTGTGAGCGCGTTTTTGGGGTTTGAACTAGGAAGTTCAGCACTCAAAGGCGTTAGCACACCAGATGGGCGTCCCACAACAAAATTTGCCAGCAGTAAAGGAAATAACTCCCAGCAGGGAGGAGTAGTGCTATTAAAAGAGGAAGAAATTCTGAAAATTGTTAAGGCGCGAATTGAGGGTAAGACCAAGGCTGCTAAATCGGAAAAGCTAGAGGAAGATGATGAAGAAACCAATAGCAGCAAGCAGAAGCCAGAGGAAAAACCACCACAAGTGGTTGAAGAAAAACCCCAGCCAGGTTTTCCAGTGGTTGCCCAGAGTAAAGGCGTAACTATGTCTGTGCAATCTGCTCGTTACTCTGGTGGTGATTTGCTCTTGAAAGTAAAAATGCAGAACAAAGGTAAGGATTCTGTGCGCTTCTTGTATAGTTTTTTAGATGTTACTGATGAGAAAGGACGAACCCTCAGTGCTAGTACAGAGGGTTTACCAACAGAATTACCTGTCAACGGGCCAGAATTTTCGGGGACGGTGAGCATTCCCACAGCTTTACTTGATGATGTCAAGAAAATATCACTTGCTCTAACTGATTATCCTGCTCAAGAATTGAAGCTAGAGGCATCGAATATTCCTGTAGAAAGATAGGAGGGGCATTGGGCATTGGGCATTGGGCATTGGGCATTGGGCATTGGGCATTGGGCATTGGGCATTGGGTATTAATCTTCTCCCCCTGCTACTGTATCTCCCCCACTCCCCACTCCCCATTCCCCATTCCCCTAAATGGAGGGCGTGAATATTACACGAGCTTTGGCGGTGAGTGGTTTTCCTAATTTAATTTGGACGGAGGCAGGGCTGCGATTTTTGTCAGTTTTACTGCTGATTGTCATAAATGCCTTTTTTGTGACGGCAGAATTTTCGATGGTGAGCGTGCGGCGATCGCGTATTCACCAGCTAGTTAAAGCTGGGGATGTTCCAGCCAGAGCTGTGGAGATGCTACAACGCAGTATCGACCGACTGTTATCTACCACCCAGTTAGGTATTACTCTCTCTAGTTTGGCTCTGGGATGGATCGGAGAAAGTACGATTGTTGTCCTGGTGAATGCATGGTTAAAATCCTGGCCTCTACCCAGTGGAATGACTACCTTCATCGCCCATTCTTTATCGATTCCCATCGCCTTTTTCTTAATTGCTTATTTGCAAATTGTTTTAGGAGAATTATGTCCTAAATCCTTAGCGATGCTGTATTCAGAACAGCTAGCTAGATTTTTAGGGCCTTTAGTAAAAGCGATCGTGCGTTTTTTTGGCCCTTTTATTTGGATTCTCAACCAATCAACTCGTTGTTTATTGCGAATTTTTGGTATTGAATACACTGGCCAAGGTTGGAGGCCGCCTGTAACTCCTGAAGAATTGCAAGTGATTATCTCTACAGAATGGGGGTCTACTGGTTTACAGCGTGCGGAGCGAGAACTACTCAATAATGTTTTTGAGTTTGGGGATGTGATGGCTCAAGCTGTGATGATTCCCCGCACCAGTATTGTAGCGCTGCCAAAAGATGCTACTTTTCAGGCATTACTCAAGGAAATGGCTGCTACTGGTTACTCCCGCTATCCCTTGATTGGTGAATCTTTGGACGATGTTCGCGGCATTGTGTATTTTAAAGATTTGGCACAACCTTTAGCTGTAGGCAAGTTAACTTTAGAAACACAAATTCAACCTTGGATGCGTCCTGTTCGGTTTGTTCCAGAACACACACCCTTGAGTGAACTTTTGCCGATGATGCAGCAAGAAAAGCCAGCTATGGTCATGGTCGTTAATGAATTTGGCTCTACTGTGGGACTGGTGACTATCAAAGATGTTATTGCCGAAATCATTGGCGACGCCAGCGAACCTGAAAACAACGACGATTTGCTAATCCAGATGTTAGACGAAGATAAATTTCTGGTGCAGGCACAAATTAACCTGGAAGACCTCAACGAAGTCTTGCATCTCGATTTACCGTTAACAAGAGAATATCAGACGCTGGGAGGCTTTTTACTGTATCAGTTACAGAAAATTCCGGCCAAAGGTGAAACCTTCTATTATCAAAATGTTGAATTCACTGTGGTGTCAGTTGTGGGGCCACGCCTGCATCAAATTCAACTGCGACGCTTAGTAGAAGACTTAGGATTTGAGAGTTAGGAGTTAGGAGTTAGGAGTTTGGAGTTTGGAGTTTGGAGTTGAGAGTTAGGAGTTTGGAGTTTGGAGTTTGGAGTTTTTTTACTCATCACTCCTCACTCATAACTCCTCACTCCTCACTTAAAAACTATAAGCCACTGGATCTACGAGTCCCAATTCATTAAACGCTGCTAGCCGTAAACGACAAGAATCACATACACCGCAGGCGACATCGCCACCGGCATAACAAGACCAAGTTAGCTCCCAAGGAACTCCCAATTGGTTGCCAAGTTGAATAATTTCGGTTTTTTTCAGGTTAATCAGGGGTGCAACAATGTTAATTGGTTCTCCTTCACGCCCTTGTTTAGTTCCCAAACGAAAAACTTCTTGCATGGCTTGGATATAATCGGGGCGACAATCGGGGTATCCTGAATAATCTAAGGCGTTGACGCCGATATAGACGCGTTGGGCTGCGATCGCTTCGGCGTAACTTAAAGCAAAGCTTAAAAAGATGGTATTACGAGCCGGAACATAGGTAACAGGAATATTTTCAGCCATTTCATCCAAGGAACGATCCTGGGGTAAATCAATACCATCATCCGTAAGTGCTGAACCGCCCCATTGTCGTAAGTCAAAATGAATCACCTGATGGTTTACTACCCCAGCTTTTTGACCCACGAGCAAGGCCGACTGTAACTCTCGTCGGTGTCGCTGCTGGTAATCAAAGGAAATGGCATAACATTCACAGCCATCTATCTTAGCTTTGTACAAAATTGTGGAAGAGTCCAATCCCCCAGATAATAAAATTACAGCTTTCATCTCGTTGCAAATTTGGGATTTCAAATCGCTAAATCACGCTTTAACAATAATTAGTATGCTAATTAATTCCCTAAGTGTGCCTTCAAGGAAAATCCAAGCACAAAAAAGTAACCCTTAGAATTTTAGAGAATTTATACTTAAGTCTTACCTGATATTCTAAAGTTAATAAAAAGACACATATTTTTTTGTAGAAAATGCAAAATGCCAACCAAGCCCGAACTATCTATACAAAAGATAGCTGGATTGCGGGAACCGATCGCAAACTTTGAAATTCTTCATAAACATAGGCTCTATGTTACCATCTGGATGGTTTTAGACGGATCGTAACTGGCTTTCTTTGTATAAACGCCAACGGCCGTAGCGTCTCTAAATTTGGTGGTTGAGGAGAGAATAATAGTGCAAAATAGCATGTCACTGGCAGAACCGAATCCATATACACAGCGCAACCAGCCACGACCAATCCGCATAGGCGTGATTGGGGTGGGTAACATGGGACAACACCACGCTCGCGTCTTGAGTTCAATGAAAGATGTTGAACTAGTCGGTGTAGCAGATATTAACGTCGAACGAGGGTTAGAAACTGCCAGCAAGTACAAAGTGCGTTTTTTTGAAGACTACTGTGACTTGCTACCCCTGGTGGAAGCAGTTTGTGTTGCTGTTCCCACCCGACTGCATTACGCCGTGGGCATTAGCTGTCTGTTAGCCGGAATTCATGTTTTGATTGAAAAACCGATCGCAGCCAGTATTTCTGAGGCAGAATCCCTAGTAAATGCCGCTGCTGAGTCTCAATGTATCCTCCAAGTAGGTCACATTGAGCGCTTCAATCCAGCATTTAGGGAACTCAGCCAAGTCCTGAAAACAGAAGAATTATTGGCGTTAGAAGCCCATCGCATGAGTCCTTACTCAGATCGAGCAAACGATGTTTCGGTTGTCCTGGATTTAATGATCCATGACATTGACCTACTTTTAGAATTAGCAGCTTCCCCAGTGACCAAATTGACCGCTAGCGGTACTCGTGCCCTAGACTCCGGTTATTTAGATTATGTAACTGCCACCTTGGGCTTTGCTAATGGTATAGTCGCTACCCTGACTGCCAGTAAAGTCACTCACCGCAAAATTCGCCGGATTGTTGCCCACTGCAAAAACTCATTCACTGAGGCAGATTTTCTCAAGAATGAAATTTTGATTCACCGACAAACAAATCCTAACTCTCTTGCCGACCATCGACAAGTACTTTACAGGCAGGATGGCGTGATTGAAAAAGTCTATACCAGCAATATTCAACCACTGAGTGCAGAGTTAGAACATTTTGTCAACTGTGTACACGGTGGCAATCAACCCTCAGTTGGTGGCGAACAAGCTCTCAAAGCTCTAAGATTGGCCAGTTTAATTGAGCAGATGGCATTGGAAGAGAGAGTTTGGAATCCCTTAGACTGGCAATCGGAACCAAGAGTACAATCATTGACCCCGACAGTCTAGAAGCAAAGAGGGGGATGAGGGGGATAAATCAATTCAAAATTCAAAATTCAAAATTCAAAATTCAAAATTAAAGAACTTTTGAATGCGTGACTTTTAACCTTTGACTTTTTTATGCCCCATGCCCCATATCCAAGAACAGAGCCTTGGAGTGTATTTTTCAATTTGCCATCAAATCTTTAGATCCTTCCTAGTCTTTTAAACAAGTGAACTAGGGGGGATCTATCTAATTATTTAGAAAACAAAACCTAGTTTAGAAAATTAACTCCTGACTCAGTACTCCCCATGCCCCATTAAAAAACTAGTCCAGTAATTTTTAGGAATCGACTCAATGCTTGAATGGATAACTAACACTATTAACTCTTTGGGCTATTGGGGAATCGCCCTGCTGATGTTCCTAGAGAATCTTTTTCCCCCCATTCCTTCAGAATTGATTATGCCACTGGCCGGATTTACAGCAAGTCCATATCAGCCAGGAGGAGCAAAGCTGAATATAATTGGTGTCTTTTTTGCAGGGCTTTTGGGTTCTGTATTGGGCGCACTTATTTGGTACTATCCAGGTAAGTTTTTGGGCGAAAAGCGCTTGAAAGCCTGGGCTGACAAATATGGAAAATGGTTGGGTATATCGAGTAAAGATATTACTAAAGCTAAGGGCTGGTTTGACCGACAAGGCAATCAAGCAGTATTTATTGGTCGCCTTGTACCAGGAATCCGCACTTTGATTTCTGTTCCTGCGGGGATCAGCAATATGCACTTGCTACCATTTCTGGTTTACAGCACCTTAGGTAGCGCTGCTTGGGTGGGTTTGCTAACATACTCAGGATACATATTGGGTAGTCAGTATGAACTTGTGGATAAATACCTTGCTCCTGTGTCCAAAATTGTGCTTGGGGGTTTGGTTTTAGCATTTGTTTTCTGGGTATTCAAGCGTCAGCTTAGACGCACCAGAAGATAAATAGGGGCGTTTTTGGTTTGAAAGCAGTGAAAGCAGGGGTTACATCTGGCCAAAATTCGCCTACACTATGCCAAATAATACTAGATGTGCAATTGCCAAATTTAATTTTTGGCGTATTTCTAGCTACACTTGACGCAACCTAGAATTTCTGGTTGCCCGCATTTTTGTAAGATGAGCATGACAACTTTTTACATTTAAGTTAGAACTAGGAGCTTTCATGACAGACCAACCTTCCGCCGCCACCCCAATGAATTCCGCTGCCATACCCATGAATAGGCAGCCTTTAGCATCGACGACTCCCATCAATGCTGTTAATAATAATCCTCCTTCCACTACCAGGACAGGTGGTGGTTCTGGGAAAACCATTCTCAGTGTTGATTTAGGTAGAACTTCTACAAAAACTTGTGTGAGTCGGGAACCAGGCAGTGTGGTTTTCGTACCTGCCAATGTCAAGCAAATGTCAATAGAACAGGTACGCGGTGGTGTTTTTGAAGCCCGTGCTACTGACCCTTTAATGGATTTGTGGTTAGAGTATCAAGGCAATGGCTATGCTGTAGGTCAACTGGCAGCAGATTTTGGAGCGAATTTAGGAGTAGGACAATCTAAGGTAGAGGCTGCACTGATCAAGGTGTTAGCATGTGCTGGCTACTTCAAACTCAAAGACGAGATTTCAGTTGTGCTGGGTCTGCCTTTTCTTTCTTTAGAGCAATTTGAGAAAGAAAAAGCGCAGTTAATCAGCCAAGTAGGTGGACCTCATGTGTTAAACTTCCGAGGTGAATCTGTTTCCCTGAACGTCAATAAGGTTTGGGTGATGCCAGAAGGCTACGGCAGTCTGCTGTGGTGTGAAGCTCAACCGAAGAAAAGCCCCGGCAGCCCCGATTTTACCAAAATATCAGTGGCGATCGTTGATATCGGACATCAAACTGTCGATCTTTTGATGGTAGATAACTTCCGCTTTGCCAGAGGGGCTTCTAAGAGTGAAGACTTCGGGATGAATAAGTTTTATGAACTAGTAGCTGCTGAAATTGAGGGCGCAGATAGTCAATCTCTGGCGCTGATTTCTGCTGTTAACAAACCCAAAGGCGAACGCTTTTACCGTCCCAAAGGCGCTAGCAAGCCTGCCAATCTAGACGATTTTCTGCCGAATCTCATAGAAATGTTTTCGCGGGAAATTTGCAGCCGTGTGCTAGCCTGGTTGCCAGAACGTGTTACCGATGTGATTCTTACTGGCGGTGGCGGTGAGTTTTTCTGGGAAGATGTTCAACGTCTGCTCAAGGAAGCAAAGATTAATGCTCATTTATCTGCACCTTCTAGGCAGGCGAATGCTTTAGGGCAGTATATTTATGGAGAGGCGCAATTGTCCGCCGTTCGCGCTGCTAGGGCTTAAAACTAATGTTCCAATGGTCAAAAAAGGTAGTTAAATCCGTCACGTTCAACCCAGGGCTTGCTGATGAAAGCTTGCTGGCACAAGTAGAAAGTTATTTGGAGAAACAACCCGAAAAAACTTTCAGTGACCTATGCAAAGAAGCCCTGTGGCAATCCTTATGCGTACCGGAATCTGTACGACCTGCTCCAAAAACAGCAGCCACAATACCGATTGAACAACAACCGATTGAACAACAACTCGGTGAGCTGCAACGTCAAGTAGCTGGCCTTGAGGAACGTTTTTTTGCCAAGGGATCTAATCGTTTGGAGGCGTTGGAACACCATCTGCTGCAACTTTCTCAACAAGTTGCACAACTGGCACTCATAGTCAATGAGCGATCGTTTATTCAGTCTCCAAGTCAAGTAGAAGTAGTCAATAATACTTCTTATAGTGTTCCTGCCCCTCCTCAAGAGGTTGACCCTGTAATTAGTCGCCTTAGTCAGTTTCTCGATGATTTTTAAGAAAAAATCAAGTTTTTGAGCAGTTTTTTGCTCCTGTTATCAATCCTTAATAGTATTTACTATTAAGGATTATTAATATTTTTATATAAAGATAGACATGATTGAGATTTGTGTATGTTGGCATTGGTAATGTAACTTCAGTGCCTAATTTTCCAGGAGTTACGCACTCAAATACCCGAATCTCGTTTTTAAAGATTGCTTGAGGAAATTTAAATTTCAGACTTCGTGCTTAAGTCTTAATTTGTCAATGCTCAGAAAGCGGTTTTTCATCATAAATTTATTTTATTACCATAGTTTTAGTAAAAAGTTAAATAAGTTTTCATATTTGGGAACAATAAACTCAGTAAACCGCAGATCAGTAGGATAAAAGCATTGACTGATGAAACTACGGAACTGTTGTATCCTTCTGTTGAAAAGTTAGTTGAAGAGATTGTGGCTGTTAACCACGCTTGGAAGGTAGCTTGCGAATTATTTGGACAAAATTCGCCTCTATCTATTTCTTCACGGGATTTAAAAACTTGTTTGCAAGTACGTTTGTTGCGAAGCTATGCACCAAAACAGGTTTATTTGATTGAGGACAAAAAAGCAGAGGGTGAGCCAGTTTACAGCCTATGTCTTCGAGAGGCTATAGGAAATCGCCTGTATGCAGAACATCTTCCAATACGGATAGCTCAAGAAGTTCTTACAGTTCAAGAATTAGAGCAATTCAAAATTATTTAACTAAAATAAACAAAAGGATACAGTGTGGAAATAGCAAAAATTTGGGACATTATTTGGGATAATGAACCCTTTCATTGGGCAACTGCTTTTGTATTATCAGTCGCAACTTTTATAGAAATTTATACCTTATGGGGATATTGGTTTTCAGAATCTGCCGAAGCAGAAGCTGGGATTAAATTTTTGAGTAATTTCAAAAAGGATAAAAATGTCAAGCTTTCAGACAAAGTAAGCTCTTGGTTAGAAAAGTATTTAGCAACTGATGAGCTAAACAAAATTAGGCAACAAACACAAAAGAATGGCAAATTCGTACTTATCAAGTATCCATCTGTTTTAGCTAGTCCAATACCTCGTAGTTCCCTACGCTTCGTGACAACTTTGTGTACTGCAATCGGCGTATTAGGTACATTTTACGGCATTCAAGAGGGGTTACAAGGAATCAATTTATCAACACAAGATTCTAAGGAACTCATGAATGCCAGTACAGAACTATTGATGGGCATGAAAACAGCTTTCTCTACTTCTTTGATGGGGCTTGGTTCTGGTAGCGTCTTCACTTTAATATTGTTTTGGTTTGATTCGCTACGGCAGAAACGGCGCGATAGTTTGCGTAATAAACTCAATGCGATCGCAACTTTAAAAACAGCAGACAACGCCAATCGTGAAGTAGCTGAAGCACTTAGTTTTGTAGCAAAAAATTTGGCTGGGTTAAAGCAACTAAATGCAGAAAGTATTGGTCAAGCTGTAGGTAAGAGTATTGCAGAACAATTCACTGGGTTAAATGAATTATCAGCCCAAGCTATTGGTCAATCTGTAGGAGAGCAAGTGCAGACTGCTATTTTACCAGCGCTGCGAGCAATTTTCAAAGAACAGCAACAACTTCGAAAACTCCAAGAAAATCAGGGACAGAAAGTTTTAGAAGAACTTATCAAGGATCTACGAATTCAGGTACTCGAACCAATTGCAGATCGGCTAGATAGAAGTGCAGAGTTAACCCAACAAGCTTCCGAAGCTGTGCTGACTCTACATAGAGAACTCGGTGGTATATCTCAAAGTTTGGCAACTTCCATCCTGACAATTGAGAATTTCCAAAAAGAAACTTTGGTAGAACTCCAAGGATTTGCTAAGAATTTGGGAGACACTCTAAATCAATTTCAAACAGATACAACAGGTGTTTTTCAAAAAATAGCCCATGAAATTAATCAAGCTGTAAATCAGAGTATTGAGGGAATGACAGCCCAGCGAAGTGCTTTTGAAGCCAGTGCAGTACAGGCTGCTGATACCTTCCGAGGAATTCGAGAAGAACTGCAAAAAGCCCTACAAGAACGTGCAGCAGTAGAACAAGAGATGCTTCAAGCTACTCGGACTGGAATTATTCAAATTCTCACCCAAGCAAATAGAGCCTTTCATGAGCAAACTAATACTCTAAGAACAGTGGGCAATGAAGCTTCTGGTTTAATGAATGATGCTAAGAATAATCTTCTGGCTACTTTAGGAAATATCGACGCAACGCTCACAGCTACTCGCACAACAGTAGAGCAAGATTTGACAAAATTCCGCCAAGAATATCAAGCAAATTTACAGATGTTTTTTCAAGAACAAAACAATTTACTTGAAGGAACACTAGGCAAACAGCAGCAAGGATTATCTCAGGTTGTAAAAAATCTAGATCGAGTTTTTCAAGACGAATTTCAAAGACGTATTACGTTAACTAAAGAAGTAGACGAAAGTATGACTAAAATTCAGAAATCTGTTGAACAAATTAATAAATTAGTTACTGCGGCTGGATTAAACGATGCACAACGACTAATACAACTAGAAAATCTTGCTCGTGGTATTGGTGAACAATTGCAAAGAGTGGACAATTCATACAGAAATTTGAATCAACAATTAAACCATAGCCTTCAGTCTTGGCAGAGCCATATTGAAGGCTCTATGCAAAGAACTGTTGGCTTACAAGAAAGCTTTTTCCAACGAGCAGATACTTCTATGGCTAAAGTTTGCGGGGGTTTACTCAAAACAGCAGAAGTTCTAGTAACTGTACATGATAACCGCCAATTTGGTAATAGTGGAAAGAATTATGGATGATTTTATCAAAAGTGAAATGGATGCAGAAATTACAGAAGATGATGATTCTAGCATCTATCTGTCTATTGGCGATCTGATGTCAGGATTACTAATGTTTTTCGCCTTGCTATTTATTACTGCATTACTCCAGCTAGTAGAAAAAGACGTACCAAAACGGGTAGTAATTGGTAATGTTGTGGGACAAATGAAAAGCAACAATATTAATGTCAAAGTTAACCCAGAAACTGGAGATGTCAGTATCCAAGAATCGATTTTATTTGCCCAAGGAAGTACAGAACTGAAACCAGAAGGTAAAGGCTTTCTACGCAGGTTTATTCCTGTTTACAGTGGTGTAATTTTTTCCAAACCAGAATTTGAGAAGGAAATTAGCCGCGTAATTATAGAAGGTCATACTAGCTCGGAAGGAGATGACAAAACGAATCTAGAGCTAAGCGTGTTGCGGTCATCATCAGTTTATCGATACATTTTTTATGATATGAATTTCCCTACCCAAGCACCTTTAAGTCAGAAAATATTAGCTGCTGGACGGGGAGAAATAGAAGCTGACAAGAAACGTGATAATCCAGGCGATCGCAAAGTAGTTTTCCGCTTTCAGTTTCGCAGTGATGAGTTAAAAAAAGATATCAGTAAAACCTCTCTTTAAAGGTCAATAAATCTTGAATTTTGAGTTTTCTATTACTTCCCTACCTGAAATCCCCCAGTGTAACCCTAATCAACTG
The DNA here is from genome assembly GCA_034531095.2 of Nostoc sp. CreGUA01. Classification (GTDB taxonomy): domain Bacteria; phylum Cyanobacteriota; class Cyanobacteriia; order Cyanobacteriales; family Nostocaceae; genus Nostoc. The sequence goes on from JAVRBV020000023.1 coordinate 98,176, forward strand.
ATTCAGCTTGCAAAGAACTTACCAGATGCAACAATATCAATACCAAGTGTTGATAAAGTATTAGAAGCGATCGAACAGGGTAAAGCCGATAGAGTAAGTAAGTTGGACTGGGTTTACTGTATCCATGCTAAACCACAATGGGATCAACAACATATTGACCAATCCTGCGAAACATCGGCAGCTATTTGGAAGCTAGCAATTTCTAATTCATGGTTGCAACATGAGCTATTGTGGCGTTTAGCTCTTTATTACGGCGATGGGCAAGAACAGGTGTTAGCACTGTCTCTAGTTGAATCTTTTGATGTCTTTGCTAATTCTGACTTAATTAGTCAACTCTTACCAGTTAAAATTATTCGGGCGTTTCGCACTACACAAGCGGGTAGAGAATTGGCGAAAATTGCTTGTGAAAAGTGTGTTAATCGAACTGGATTCCTAAACAACATCCGAGAGTATTTACCTGTTTGGATTCCATTATTCAGTAATTTTATAGAAGAGATAGCTCCATATTTTACTACAATTAGTTCTCCAAATAATCAGCAGGTTAAATGGCTGTTAATGTGTTTAGATGAAATGTCAGATAGCCAGCAAATCAAGGCTGTTAATCATTTGCTAACTAATCTTTCTAATAAGATATCAACCAATCATTCGTTACTGGTTGATTGGCTGCGAAACAACTATAGAAATGGTGAAAATTGGTATAAACTTTCAAATCCAGCAAAACAAAAACTTCGAGAGTGGATTGGAGGTATCAATTATGCTGATTTTCAAAAATTAGTAAATATAATATTGAAGAAGCTCGATTTACAAAACTTCGAGTCCAATCGGCTACGTAGCCGGGAGGAATTTTGGGCTAATTACAGTAACCGCTTTGAACGGCTTCGCATATTATTACCTCAGACATCACAAATTGCTATAGGGTATCAAATCCAAGGTGACGTTGATTTACTGGAGGATGATGGTAGCGATCCCACAGAGGTTTGTATATTTGATTTTGGTGAGTGGTTTGTAGTTGAATTCTTTCGTGGAAGAGGTAGTGAGACGCGCTTATTTCCTAACAATTCTAGAAATCAGCAAATCCTTTTTGGTGAATCCAGGCTTTCAGTCAAACGCATTCGTGGTCTGGGTGGCGATAGACACGATCATGTTTATCTTTGGCAGGTACAGGAATTTTCCCCCACTTGGCTTAAAAATCATGGGATTCTGCCTAATCCAAATACCCAGCCTTCCAGAAACCCTACAGCAGATCAATTGCAAGAGCGACAATACAAGCTTGAGCGCTGGAAAATAGAAATTGAACGTTTAGAACGGGAAGCTAGGGCTTACGTGTGATGTTAGAAATAGTATTTGAAGGCGATGTACAATTTCATATTTTCTCTTGTTACACCATTTGAGTCTTGCTACATCACTACTTAAAATTTACCATTTCCCTTTGAAATTGTACAGTCACTCATACTGTGGAGTGTTGATACTAAATGTCAACCGTCAACAGTCAACAACCAACACGAAAAGATGTGCTGCATAGCTTATCACTAGTACATATTAATACTATATTCTTTTTTTACTTTATACACTGTAGAAATGCTAGAATCCTCAGGTAGACAGTTAGGATACCTAGATGGCAGTTGTAGCTAACTCAATCAAGTTTGGTACAGACGGCTGGCGGGGCGTAATTGGAGATGAGTTCACCTTTGAACGCCTAGCCCTAGTCGCGCCAGTCGCTGCACAAGTACTATATGATACATATTATTCTACCGTGGGTAGCCGAACAATAATTGTCGGTTACGATCGCCGATTTATGGCGGAAGACTTTGCTCGTGCTGTCGCCGATGCTGTCACCGCCATCGGATTTGATGTTTTACTCAGTGAAACCTACGCCCCAACGCCGGCTTTTAGTTGGGCAGCAAAACAACTCAATGCCTTAGGCGCACTAGTAATTACAGCCAGTCATAATCCAGGTGCATATTTAGGTTTAAAAGTCAAGGGATATTTTGGTGGTTCGGTGTCGCCAGAAGTCACACAAAAGATAGAAGCACTGTTGAGCGAAGGAGTACCACCCGCAGTTACTCCAGGCAAGCAAGAGAAATTCAATCCTTGGCCGAGTTACACCCAAGCACTAGAACGTAAAGTTGATATTGCCAAAATTAGAGAAGCGATCGCCTCTGGTAAACTAACAGTATTTGCCGATGTCATGCATGGCGCTGCGGCTGGCGGGTTAGCACAACTTCTAGGCGATAAAGTTAAAGAAATCAACAGCGAACGCGACCCCTTATTTGGTGGTGGTGCGCCGGAACCGTTGCCGAAATATCTTTCTAAGCTATTTGAAGTTATCAAAACTCATCGAGAAACAAATAAATCAAGTTTATCTGTAGGATTGGTATTTGATGGAGACTGCGATCGCATTGCGGCTGTAGACGGAGAAGCCAACTTCTTGAGTTCCCAAGTGTTGATTCCGATACTAATCGACCACTTAACCTTACGACGCGGCTTTAAGGGTGAAATCGTCAAAACTGTAAGCGGTTCCGACTTGATGCCTCTTGTAGCAGCCCTACATAACTTGTCAGTATTTGAAACACCAGTTGGGTATAAATACATCGCTGACAGAATGTTAGCAGCAGAAGTTTTACTAGGTGGTGAAGAGTCAGGAGGAATTGGTTATGGTAGCCATATTCCCGAACGCGATGCACTGCTATCAGCATTATATGTGCTAGAGGCGATCGTAGAATCTGGTTTAGATTTAGGCGAATATTATCGCCATTTGCAGCAACAAACAGGATTTACCTCAGCATACGATCGCATTGATTTACCCTTAGCCAGTATGGAAGTGCGATCGCGTCTTTTGCAACAGCTACAAACTGAACCTTTAACCGAAATTGCCAACAAAGCAGTAATTGATTGCCAAACAATCGACGGCTACAAGTATCGCCTCGCCGATAAAAGCTGGTTAATGATTCGTTTTAGCGGCACTGAACCAGTTTTACGCCTTTACTGCGAAGCCCCAACACTCGAACAAGTCCATCAAACTCTTGCTTGGGCGAAACAGTGGGCAGAATAATGGTAATGGGGCATCGGGAGATGAGGGAGATGAGGGAGATGAGGGGGATGAGGGAGATAGGCGAAACTATGCGTACCACCCTATCACCACCCCACACTCTCAATGCCCAATGCCCAATGCCCCATGCCCAATGCCCCATACCCCATGCCCCATGCCTAAATTATTAGTAGTAGCCACAGGAAACCCAGGTAAATTGAGCGAAATGCAAGCTTACCTGGCAGATTCTGGCTGGGAATTAATCCTCAAACCTGAAGAATTAGAAATTGAAGAGACGGGCGAAACCTTTGCTGCTAATGCCTGTTTGAAGGCATCGCAAATCGCCAAAGCCACAGGAAACTGGGCGATAGCTGATGATTCTGGCTTGGAAGTAGATGCACTAAATGGCGCACCAGGCGTGTATTCGGCACGCTACGCCAAAACAGACTCAGAACGCATTGCGAGGTTACTGAAAGAATTAGGTAACGAAGTAAATCGCCAAGCCCAATTTGTTTGTGTAGTGGCGATCGCTAGTCCTGATGGTGCGATCGCATTACAATCTGAAGGTATTTGTCGTGGCGAAATTCTTCATGCACCTCGTGGTGATGGTGGATTTGGCTATGACCCAATTTTTTATGTACCAGAAAAGCAATTGACTTTTGCTGAAATGACGCGGGAGTTGAAGGGATCAATTAGCCATCGAGGTAAAGCTTTTACAGCTTTACTTCCTCAACTGGAGAGAATTAAGACTTAGGAGTTTGGAGTTTGGAGTTGTAGTTTAAAAATAATGAATGAAGATTTACCATAATTCCTAACTCTTCACTCCTAACTCTTCACTCCTAACTCCAAACTCCTAACTTTTTTAAACCGCTTCTGTGTTCTTTTCGCCGGTACGAATCCGAATCACTTGCTCAACAGGCGAGATGAAAATTTTACCATCACCGATTTCACCAGTGCGGGCGGCGGCGATAATTTTGTCAACCACCATATCAACCTGATTGTCGTCAACTACAATTTCCACTTTGAGTTTTTGGAGAAACTCAACAGTGTACTCGGAACCGCGATATCGTTCAGTTTGACCTTTCTGGCGTCCGAACCCCCGGACTTCAGAAACTGTCATCCCAACAATCCCAGCGTTAACCAAGGCAATTTTCACTTCATCAAGCTTAAATGGGCGGATAATAGCTTCTACTTTTTTCATTTCTTTGACTTGTGACTTGTACTAGCTTCGTTTATCTATCTAACCAGATCTGTTGTCTGAAACTGTAACTAGTAGCGCCTTTGCTAAAACATATGTAATAATTGCCACTTTTTGCAAGTTAATAGATGCTTGGTGTGAGTGGTTTTGAAGCCAAAAACAGCGTGGCTGATGCAATTCGATAATCATTGAACTTGTAACATCAGGAAGTTACTGTCAAATTAGCATTTTTTTTATGTGGTGTTTGTGACCTAAAAATAGATAAATTCTGCTGTTGAGTAGATCCGTTCAGATGTTCAAACCAGTGATAAAAGACGAGTTTTACAATAGCTACGAAGGTTGCTGCTGACTGTGGGAGTGTCAACTAAGATTTTTGATGTTCAAACAAGGGGCGTACAATTAAATATCCAGCAGTAAAGGCGGTAAGCATAATTAACAAGATGGTAATAATTAACCACCAGCCGCTGAGTTCCTTGGCATCTGGCTCCGCAGTAGAATAATAGCTTACTTCTTGTTCTTCTATAAAAACTGGTTCTGGTGTAGGGAAGTTTATTTCCATTACAGGTGTAGAAAACTCCTGGCGGCTTTTTTGAGATGGACGCGGACGAGAAACCTGTTGAGGTGGACGTGCTTGGGTTACTTGCTGCTTGCGGACACTTTTAACGTTGCCAGAAGCTTGGGAAGCTTGGTGTTCGCTAAACATCCCATAGGAATTTACAAAATTTTGCAAATGTGAAAAAGACTCAACGACTTTGCTGATTTCTTGGCGTAGTAGTTGATTTTCTTGTGTTAATTGCTGATTTTTTGTAGTGAGTGCATCTAGCCTCGCTTGGGTTGCTTGTAACTCCATTGACAGTTCCCGATATACAGATAGTGGTACAGAGGGAGGATAGGCTTGACTAGTCGGTGTTGACGAATTCCTGTGAACAGAACCTGTGGTTGTTCGCATTGGGGGCTTGGTATTAAAAATGAAAGTGATTAGATCGTACAGAGATGCTAACAGAGAAAGTTATACCAATTCAAAATTCAAAATTCAAAATTCAAAATTAAGAAAACTACATATCACAACGGTTTGAGTATGTGTATTTGTCGCATTCTTTTTTGAAATTGGTATTAGCCCTGAAACTATGCCCAAGAATAATAGAAAAATGCCCAGACGGCAAAGATTTTTTTCTTGGGCATGGGGCAAGCAGCAGGTGTGGGAGGTGTGGGAGGATGGGGAAGCATTAATTCTCTTTCCCCCCACACTCCCTACACCTCCCAATCTCCCCATCTCCCTAATCCCCAGTTCCCAGTTCCCACAACGGAAAGAAGTGTCCCACAGGACCCTGCCCTTGCCCAATATCTAGGGCGTAAGTGAGTGCAGTAGTTACATATTCCTTTGCTTGTTGAACTGCTGGCCACAAGTTTTTTCCTTTTGCCAAATTAGCAGCGATCGCAGCCGATAATGTACAACCAGTACCGTGGGTATTTGTTGTCTCTATTTGCTGGCAAGTCAAAATTTCTAATTTTTCGCCATCAAACCAGATATCCACGCCACGCAAATTTCCTTGCATACCTCCACCTTTGACTAAAACAGTTTTTGCCCGGAGAGTTTTGTGAATCATTTCAGCAGCGGTTTGCATATCTTCCAAAGAATCAATTTCTAAACCGCTTAAAATCTGGGCTTCGTAGCGATTGGGGGTGATGATAGCTGCTTTGGGGATAAGGGTATGGCACAGAGTCTTTACAGCATCATTATCAATCAATTGTGCGCCTGTACGTGACACCATTACTGGATCGACTACCAAGTTATGGATTTGTAAAGTTTCTACTTGCTGGGCAACAGCAAAGATAATTTCTTGATTCAGCAACATTCCGGTTTTGGCGGCTTGTACGCCAATATCTTCAACCACTGCCTGAATTTGCGCTACAACAGCCTCTGTTGGCATGGCATCAACTCTATTCACTCCGAGAGTATTCTGTGCGGTGACGCAGGTTATGGCGCTAGTACCGTGGACACAGTGAAAAGCAAAGGTACGTAAATCAGCTTGAATTCCTGCGCCGCCACCACTATCCGAACCGGCAATGGTTAAAGCAACAGGTACTCTGGAGTTTATTTGGGCATTCATATTATGAAGATTATCGGCGAGGTGTTAGTTGCTTGGCGATCGCTTCCAATTGATTTTAGCGTTTGGTGCAACATAAACCACGCTGACTCAATTGAGATAAACTTCATCAAATCCTTGTATAAAGCCTTCTTCAAGTTCAGAGTTAACAGGAATTACGACAATATTTCCATACTTTTTTGTCTTTTGTTGTAAAAAATCTAACTGAAATATGAGTATTTACTGATATCAATCACTGTTTGTGAAGGTTACTCTAAATTCAGTTAACAAAATTCGCTTACACGGATTAAAACAGGTTTGACTAAGTTGTTACATTAGTCGCTTTAACATAAAGGGTCAACCTACTAAAGTTTGAAATAATTCAGCTTTGACCACTGTAACTTTAAGTCCCCAGTTATCAGCCAGGGGTGCGTTTTACCATGCCGATTCGGCAACTTCTGACTTCAGACAACGGATAAAGTTCACAGGAATTACATACCAAATACGATCGCCATACCGAATTATAGTACCAGCGATTGCAGTGGAGACTGGATTTGATTCCACTCCCAGGCAATCAATCAGACGAACACGCTAATCGTCCGATTATCCTCAAAAACACCCTGACGATTGACGGTATTTACATCCTTGGTTTAACCATCAGCGGTTGACAGGAGAAAAAATTTCTCATTTGACAACAATGTTTCTACAACCGACGCAATTTGAAGTTGCGATCGGACAACTGTGACTGTTCAAAACTATCTCAACAAACCACCCATTCAAATAACTACTTAGCAATGAACACAGTTGCTAAGAGTCTACTACTAATTCTCTTACATATCTTCGGAGTAAAACTATGGCTGGCAAAATATACTACGTTTCTGGAACAGGTAGCGATAGCAATAATGGTTTAAAAGAAGGAAGCGCCTTTCGCACTCTACAAAAAGCCGCAAACTTAGTGCAAGCAGGCGACACAGTGTATATTATGAACGGTACTTACGAACAGAGTAAATACCCTAATACCCCAGTTCTTAATATCACCCAAAAACACGGCACCGAAATAGCACCAATTACATTCAAAGCCTTATCTGGCCACAATCCTCTAATCAAATCAACAAATATCCAAGCCATCAATATTGCAGGTTCATCTCACATTGTCATCGAAGGGCTGACACTCGTTGGTGCCAACGACAAAATTACATTAGAGTATGCAAAATCTCAACAAAGTAACTTAGGTAATCCCCTAACCAATGGGATGGGAATTTACATTCAACCAGATAAACTTTCACAAAGTTCTCATCACATTACAATTCGGGGCAATACTGTTTCTAAATTCCCAGGCGGTGGCATTTCCAGTAAAGAAGCTGACTATCTCATCATTGAAGAAAATACCGTTTTTGAAACATGCTGGTATAGTCCTTGGGGAACCAATGCTATCACCACTCTCAATAACCGAAATTTAGATAATAACACCACCGATTACAAAATAATCATTCGGAATAATGTAAGTTACGATAATTATACTTACATTCCTTGGTGGGAAGCTAAAAAGATTACCGAAGGACACGGCATTATGATTGATGCTGCTAATAGTCTGGGCTTAGATAATCAACCATATAAAGGAAAAATTTTAATTGCCAACAACATTGCCTACAACAATGGTGGTGCTGGCATCCAGGTATTTAAAAGTTCCAATGTTGATGTAGTTAATAACACAACTTACCAAAACTCACAACACCCCGAACTCAAAGGATCTGGTGAGATTTTGATTAGCGGTGCATCAGAAAATGTGAATGTTGTAAATAACATTATGTATGCCCAGGCAAATGGCAATTCATATGTTGTCGGTGGTTCAGCAAAAAATGTTAAAGCTGACCGCAATTTGATTTACAACACTAATAATTACAACAAAACAGGAACTAATTTAATTCTGGGTAAAGATCCGCAATTTGTGAATGCTGCGGCTCGTAATTTTGCACTCAAACCAGGAAGTGTTGCTATCGATGCTGGTTCCAATGCCTTTAATAATAAAACTGGAAATGTTCCTCACGATGGCGACGGTAATGGCACCGCAGTAATTGACATTGGTGCATATGAAGCCCCAAGCATTAAGACTCCCACTCCCGAAATTCAAGTTCTCAACGGCACAGTTGACATTGTAGATGGAAGCACGACTGCCATCAACTTTGGTGACGCCATCGTTGGTAACACTCTGACCAAAACCTTCACGATTAAGAATACCGGTACAGCTGCCCTAAGTTTGAGTAATCTCAAATTGCCAAATGGCTTTAGTTTAGTCGGAACTCTGCCCACCAGTGTGGCTGCCAATGCTTCCACCACCATCACCGTGGCACTCAACACCACTACACCCGGCACCTATGGTGGAACTCTGATTTTCAGTAACAACGATAGTAACGAAAGCCCATTTGACTTTGCCATCAGTGGCACTGTTAAACCTGCTCCCACTCCCGAAATTCAAGTTCTCAACGGCACAGTTGACATTGCAGATGGCAAAACCACCATTGACTTTGGCAACACCACTGTCGGTAAAACCCTGACCGAAACCTTTACCATTCAGAACATTGGTACAGCTGCACTTTACTTGAGTAATCTTGAGCTTCCTGACGGTTTTAGTTTAGTGGGAACTCTCCCCACTAGTGTGTCTGCTAATACTTCCAGCACCATAACCGTAGCACTCAACACCACTACACCTGGCATCTATGGTGGGACTCTGATTTTAAGCAACAACGATAGTAACGAAAGCCCATTTGACTTTACTATCAGTGGCATAGTGAAAGCTGCTCCCACTCCGGAAATTCCAGTTATCAATGGCACTAGCCGTTCTGAGTTCTTACAAGGCAATGCCCCAGCCAACAAGATTTATGGCTTTGGAGGCGAAGACAGAATAGTAGGTAATCCTGGAAACGATCAACTTTGGGGAGGCGACGGAGATGATACTCTCTGGGGAGGAGATGGTAATGACCTGCTCTATGGGGATAGCGGCAATGACTATCTCTGGGGTAATAATGACAACGATACTTTATTTGGTGGTATCGGTAATGACACACTCAACGGTCGTGCAGGCGACGATTGGCTTTATGGTGGTAAAGGCAACGATGTGCTGATAGGAGATTATGGTGTTGATACTTTTGTGTTAGCTTCCGGTGAAGGTACTGACTTGTTTGTTGATTTTAAAGTAGGTACAGATAAAATTGGCCTCTCTGGTGGTCTCCAGTTTGGTCAATTGTTAATACAGCAAAAAGGAAGTCAAGCCTTCATTCTGGATAGTTCTGACAATCAAGTGTTGGCGAAGTTAGATAATGTCAGTGCAAATACACTCTTAGCTCAGTCTTCTACGACTTTTATGACTATTTAGTTCTGTTTTTTAATAACCAACTTTCTGCAAAGCAGGTGTAGGGAAATAACTAGACCAAAAAGATTTAGATTGAACAACTAAATTCTTTTATGGCGTTCCCTGCACCTGATTCGTGTTAGCTTGGCATCATAATTTACAGAGTAGTGTAACTACTGATTTGTTTGCGATCGCCAATTTCCTAACGCTAAATCCAAATACTTTGCCCATTGGGCTGCTAAAGGAATTTCTGTAAACGGAACGCGCACTGAGTCAGCGGATTCAGAAAAGACAAATTCTAACTCTATAGAACGACCTTTATCTGGTGGATTTTCTACATTTACTGATTTGCCATCTACCAAAAGAGATATTTTTTGGACACTAACTAAAGAAAATGTTTCTAGTTTAATCGGTCCTTGAGGTGTGGGTTTACCCCAGGTTATAGAGTTCCCTTTTTGACCCAATACTGAATAAATATCATACTTAGCCCTTTCAAATTGCTCCGCCCACACACGATAGGCTTCGACTTTTTGATACTCCTTTGAGCCTTGCCAAGCTAGCCAGAAAAACATTGCCAACAGAGGTAACCACAAAAGACCACGTTCCATTATTTCAACAGTCCTGAGTCATGAAGTGAAGGTAAACTAAAGTGCAAAATCCACCAAGACGGTATGCAGATAAGTTATGGTAGTGAACAAACTGGCAAAAAGCGGTGATGAGTTAATATGAGAAAGCTTATATTATTGTGCTTGTTTGTCATTGGGTTAGTAGCTGCCGTATTTGGTTTCCTGAATTTTCAGGGACTGGCAGCTAAAGGTGATTTTGAGACGATTTTGCTTGATTTTCGGGAAGATATCCCATCAACTGTGGTGCAACAGAATTTACAAGCGATCGCCAAACAATACAACGTTACACCCCAATTAGACAACAAGTTTTCGGCGAAGGATAATGTGTATATTATCGAGGGCGATCAGCAACGACTCCAAGAACTGAAAAAATCTCAGTTTGCCCAAGCTACAGAAATCATAGAGCCAAATTATATCTACAGAAAGATTCCACAGCCAGGTGAAGCCGCTTGGTTGGGAGAATTTTTGCGACCCGAAGAAAATGATGAGGTCAATCTCTCATTAACTGGTCCCAATGACCAATATTACAGCAAGCAGTGGAACTTGCACAAAATTGGCATCGAAGGTGCATGGAGTCAAACCAAAGGTAGCGGCGTCACCGTTGCAGTGATAGATACTGGCATTACCAAGGTGCGTGACTTGTATGAGACAAAATTCGTCAAAGGCTATGATTTTGTCAACGACAGAGAAAAAGCTGATGACGATAACGGTCATGGGACTCACGTTGCCGGCACCATTGCCCAAGCTACGAACAACAAATATGGCGTAGCTGGAATTGCTTATGAAGCCAGTTTGATGCCGCTGAAGGTACTGAGTGCCTATGGTGGCGGTACCGTAGCCGATATTGCCGAAGCGATTAAATTTGCTGCTGATAAAGGCGCAGATGTGATTAATATGAGCTTGGGTGGTGGTGGTGAAAGCAAGTTGATGAAAGAAGCGATCGAATATGCCCATAGAAAAGGTGTAGTCATCATTGCCGCAGCGGGTAATGAAAGCGCCAACGGGGCTAGCTATCCAGCCCGCTATCCTCACGTCATTGGCGTTTCAGCGATCGGTCCAGACGGCGAAAAAGCACCGTATTCTAACTTTGGTGCAGGAGTCGATATTTCTGCTCCTGGCGGTAGTGAAGCTGGTAAGATTCTTCAAGAAACTATCAACGAAAAAGGCGAAGGCGTATTTCTTGGTTTCCAAGGTACAAGCATGGCTTCTCCCCACGTTGCCGGTGTTGCAGCATTAATCAAAGCTAGTGGTATTAAAGAACCAGATGAAATTTTAAAAGTCCTCAAACAGTCAGCACGAGTTATCCAAGATGATGGTTTGAACTATTATGGCGCTGGACAACTCAATGCAGAAGCAGCAGTCAAACTAGCTGTTGGAGGGCAAATCAGTTTCCCAGATTTCTTCCGGTGGTTACGGGATAACGGCTACCTGAACCCCGGCTTTTGGATTGACGGTGGTGCAGTAGCACTGTTACCCAAGATTTTAATGGTGATTGGTTCTTACTTGCTGGCTTGGTTTTTACGGGTTTACTTCCCCTTCACTTGGAGTTGGTCTTTATCCAGCGGTTTAATTGCTGGCAGTTCTGGGTTATTCTTCCTCAAGGGAGTCTATATCTTTGACCTTCCCCAGTGGCCTTTCCGGGTTTTGGGCAGTTCAATTCCAGAACTCGGCAATACCCTCCAAGGAACTGATACATTAAATCCCCTATTTGCCAGCGTATTGATTCCCATTGTCTTAATGGCATTACTATTAGGACATCCTAGTTGGAAATGGTTTGCCATTGGTTCAACATTAGGAGTAGCAGCGTGCTTAACAGTAAGTGCTATTTACGACCCAGCAATTTGGGGATTTGCAAACGTTAATTTAGCCCGCCTGTTCCTCATCACCAATGCCATACTTTGTTATGGACTTGCTCGTTTAGCATTGCACAACGAAGAAAAAGCAGCATAAATGGGCATGGGGCATGGGGCATTGGGCATTGGGCAAGCAGGAAGTGTGGGAGGTGTGGGAGGATGGGGAAGAAATCTTTCCCCCCACACTCCCTCATCTCCCTCATCTCCCTCATCCCCCCGAAGTTCTGATCGCCGGAAGCCGGCGCTCAGACTTCTCTCCTCATCTCCCCATCTCCCCATCTCCCCATCTCCCTACTCCCCACTCCCTTCCCTACTCAGCACTATTTATGAGCATTACACTTACAGGTACAATTCAACACCGCGATATTGGCCCAGGCGCATGGGCGTTAGTTACAGAAGAGGGCGTTACTTACGAAATCCTCAGAGGAGCTGACAAAGACTTACTCAAAGCCGGACAAAAAGCAAAAGTTAAAGGACAGGTACGTGAAGATGTCATGACAACTGCCATGATTGGCCCTGTCCTAGAGGTTAAATCTTTTGAGGTAATTAATTCTAATTAGTTGTAGAATCCAGAACCTGTTGGAGACGGCTTCTAAATTCACCTTTGGGATGACCTCCTTTGACTTCACCCACAATCTGAAATTCTCCTTCTGGAGAATTGCAAACAATGTAAGTAGGCCATCCCATTTCTGATTTATCAGGATACTGAGTCAATAAAATCTTGCGATACTTGCGGTAAGCAGCTGTATCCTGCATTTTCACATCGATAAATTCTAAACCCAGTTCTTCAGCCACCTTTTTGTCATAAAAAGACATTTTGTGGCAGATGCCGCACTCTTCAGAAGAAAACTTAACGACAGCTAAACTCATCGGTTGGCAACTCTTTGATTTTAGACTAGGTATCCTAGCATAACGCAATGAAATATACCATATGGCGTGTTGTTAATGTCAACAGGAGATGAGGGAGATGAGGGAGATGAGGAGAGAAGTCTGAGCGCCGGCTTCCGGCGATCAGAACTTCGGGGGGATGAGGGAGATGAGGGAGGTGGGGAGGTGGGGAAAAAGCAATTCTTCTTTCCCCCCATCTCCCCATCCCCTTATCCCCCCATCCTCTTCTCATGCCCCATGCCCAAAGCACAATGCCCAATGCCCCATGCCCCATATCCAGTAATCGAAGAATAAGAAAGTAGGAATCTGGAAAAAAACTTAAGAATGTGATTAAATATCATAGCAATCATTTTAAAGTCACCTCTCTAGCTAAAAATAATTAAAGAAAGCGATTCAGGGATTGGGTGACTAGGTTTTGCTCTATGCTGGCAATAAGGAAATATTCAAGGTCTACCAGCAGTATTAACAAGGTGCATTCTGGGTATGTGGTAGGTTATAGAGGCTAATGATGTCAAACGACAAGTTGCTAGGCCTCTAGGCATAAAAAAACCCCCAGTGGGTGTTAGCCAACCAGGGGAGTTAGTTATCAGGGTGCATCTACCAATTAAATGTTCTGAGGTTGAACACCATACTCCGGATAAATTTGTACAAAGGTCAATTATTTTTTAAAATAAAAAAACCCCAGTTGGTGTTAGCCTACTAGGGGAGTGAGTTATCAGGGTGCATCTACCAATAATGTTTTCTAGGGGCAGCTAGTGTCTTCCGGAGAAAACGCTCAACCTCTAAGAAGATTTAGGATCGCTGATACCGTAGCGTTAGTGAATCCGCGAGCGTCTTTCAGATTCACCCCAATCACAAGGGTAGTGGGCTACTAAGGATTCTAGATTGTCGGTTTGAGATTTGTTCTGTTTACAAGAGAAGTTGCTTTGAACCGAAAAACCCTAATCCAAAATCTAAAATCTGAGATTATTCGATGGTTCCAACTAAAAAACCCCCAGTGGGTGTTAGCCAGCCAGGGGAGTTGAGTTATCAGGGTGCATCTACCAATTATTTTTTCTCAAGTTAATGGCTATCCACCGGATAAATTATGCAGAAGTTGAGTTTGTTGTTGTTTGCTGACGATAAAAAAAACTCTCAACAAGTGTTAGCCAATCAGAGGGGTTAGTTATCAGGTCAACCAATTTTAGATTTTTGTTCAAAGCGGGTTTCCCGATACGCTTAAAATTAGCTTGGTGTCAGGATTTCATGCTCAGTTGATGTCCTAATCTACCTAAACTTGGTGATTTACCGGGAGTAGGGGTGGGTTTACCGAAATCCTTGTTAATAATTGATGATATCTGTAAACCTGCCTTTACTCTGACTCGCTTTTTCAAGACAGATTGCCGATTTTGGATTTGTTTTGCCCACTACGGAGGACATGAACTGAAATAATTTTTAATTTAAAATCTAAAATTGGCACGGTCAAATCTACCAATTATTCAATGATTAGTGCGCTACCTGCTACCTGAAAAACAAGTATGTGATGAGTAAAAAAAACCCCCAGTAGCTATTAGCTGACCAGGGGAGCTAGTTATCAGGGTGCATCTACCATTTAAGTGTTCTAGGTTTAACCATCATGCTCCGGATAAATTTCTGAGAAACTTGATTATTGCTCTGTGTCAAAAAAACTGGTACATTTTGGCAGAAATTTGCCTATCTTGAAAACAGGAGGCTCAAGCCCCTAGTCTAATGAATTGAGATGGTAGCTGGATTTTTTCTGTGCTGTACTATCTGTGCTGTAGTAGTGGATACTAAAGCGATTTAGGGGAGTTAAAGATCGAGATAGATTCATCTACCAATCAAGTATTCTAAAGTTAAGCACTATTTTCTGGTGGAGAATATCTGCGTTATGTTAGCCCTTGCGATCGCTGTTCACACGAACTTGATATTAGAGGTCGCTGTTGTTTGCCAAAATAAAAAAACCCCCAGTGGGTGTTAGCCAACTAGGGGAGTTGAAGATCAAGGTGCATCTACCAATAAAGTGTTCTAGACCCAAGTAATCCAATCCGGATAAAGTTGTAAAGGTAGAAAAGCCAAAACAACTAAAAATCAGAAACATTCAAGGGTGGGATGCATCTAAGTTATCAGAGGGAGAGAAAAATCGACTTGAAACTTTCGCGTTTCAAACCGAATTTAGGAGGCGAGCAGGAGAAGCTGTGACCCAGGAATTCCACATATCCGTAACCCCAGTAGGGCAAAACGACTACTTGGTGCGGACGGAACAAGTCGCGCCTGGGGTGCCATTGGCAGAAGAATTGGTGACTTGGCCTGTAGCTGATTGGTTGATGGCTGCTGGGCATTTGATGAATGACCCGTTGAAGTCGGTCTTGCAAGGAGATGCATTCGCGTCTAGCGGGCGGGAAAGCGATATTGCAAGAAATTCTGTGAATTTAGTGGCATTGGGTCAACAATTATATAATGCCTTATTTCAAGGTACTCTTAGAGATAGTTGGATTACTGCCCAAGGTATTGCCCAGAATCACCAACAAGTACTGCGTTTACGCTTGGGGCTGAAAGACACGAGGTTAGCTCGTTTGCCTTGGGAAGTGATGCACGCAGGCGATCGCCCCTTAGCCACTGGCCCTTATGTCGCTTTTTCTCGCTTCCAAAGTGGAATTTTGGGGGCTTCTCGTTTGCGATCGCTGCGGGGGGCTACGCCTGTGCCAAATACTTTTACATCGCTAGAAGAAAGTGGTGTCAAAGTATTGATGGTCATTGCTTCGCCTTTAGATCAAGTCCGCCTCGACCTACTCAAACAGGAAGCAATCAAACTGCAAGCGGAACTTGCGCGTTCCGCACCACGATTTGCTGAAAGTAGCAGTCATCTCCCAGAAATTGAACTGACTGTGTTAGACCAACCAGGACGGGAAGAATTGACCCAAGCTTTAGAACAAGGCAGATTCGATGTTCTACACTACTCTGGTCATAGCAACTTAGGTTCCAATGGCGGAGAAATTTATCTTGCTAGTCGCAGAACTGGGTTAACGGAAATTCTCACTGGAGACGATTTGGCGGGTTTGCTGGTCAACAACAACATCCAGATGGCAGTTTTTAATTCCTGCTTAGGAGCTTACACAGCTGCCTTGGGAGCTTCTGGAGATACTGGGGAACGCAACCTGGCAGAAAGTCTAGTGAAACGAGGAATTGCCAGTGTTTTGGCAATGTCTGAGCGTATTCCTGATGAAGTGGCATTGACACTAACTCAATTATTTTACCGCAATTTGAGTCAGGGATATCCAGTAGATTTATGCGTGAGTCGGGTGCGCCAAGGATTAATTTCTGCCTATGGTTCTCACCAAATGTACTGGGCATTACCAATTTTGTATCTCCAGCCCGAATTTGACGGTTTTCTGAGCCACGAAACTACTATACCCCAAAGTCCAGAGTCGCTTAACCAGTATAGTTCGGCTGTCGGGACAATTCCCACTTCCACCTATGCTGCGATCGCAGATGATAGCGAAATGCCTTTAGGAATTGAGGAAATGATTCCTGCTGATTTGGGGCGTGACTCTGCTGGCTTGGATTGGCTAGGCGAAGATACCTGGGGCGATCTCGTTGATGAAATCGAGTATGATGACCCAAGTTATGCAGAAGATTCAGCGATCGTTTCGGATTTGTTTCGGCGATTGGATGAGCAAAAAACCTCCACGGAAATTGAGCAACAAATTCATGAAAATACTCTGCAAAATAGGCAAGTTTCAGAAGAAATGACTTCCTCTTTTGAGGAAGCAGATTTGTGGGGAGAAGTTCCGACACCACCTCCGGAAATTGTGGGAAACTTAGAAAGACATTGGGAAAATTCGGATTTTTCCCGTAGGCATAGGCCGTCACAGGCATCGCAGCCGACCCCATCTGCATCTAGAAATCGCAATCGGTGGCGTCAGCTGTGGCCGATTATTGGCGTTGTCGGAATAAGTGCGATCGCAATTGCGATCGGTTTAAATTTGTGGTGGCAAAATCGACCCCAGGCAACTGTACCGAAGATACCACCTATTCCCACTGAATCTTTACCAATCGAAAAGCAACAAAATATCGATTTAGAAACAGCACCAACTGGAATCGTCACTGCTACTGCTACTGAAAAATTGAGCCAAGGTGATTTGCAAGCTGGGTTATTTGCTGTGGAAGAATTACTTAATCGTGGCGCCTTTGCTGCGGCTGAAACTGCTTTGAAACTAGTTACAAATAAACAAGCTAACGATCCATCTGTAAACTTTTTAAAGGGACGATTGGCATGGCAATCCATCCAGACTGGAGATGCAAACTATAGTGTTGATGATGCTCGTCGTTACTGGGAAACTGCTGCCAAAGCTAAACCAGATTCGCTTTTGTATAATAATGCTTTAGGATTTGCTTACTACGCAGAAGGTAATCTGAATCGAGCTAATGATTCTTGGTTCAAGGCTTTAAATTTAGCTCTCAAACCCCAGAATACAGCCAACAGCACAACACCTACAAAAACGCCACTACCTCCGGATGCTTTAACTTCCTATGCTGGTTTAGCTCTGGGACTGTATAAATCTGCACTAAATGAATCTACTGCCAAACAAGCACAATATATGAATGAAGCGATTAAGTTGCGACAAATGGTAATGAAGTCCGATGGCGTAAATTTCCAAGTAGATAAATTAGCTAAAAATTGGCTATGGACAGAACAAGCAATTAAAGATTGGCGATCGCTTCTTCAAGAAAAAAGTCAACAAGATTGACTACTCCCCCGAATTAAATTCGGGGGATTCTAAAAGGATGCTACGCAACGGGCTAAAGCCACATTGGTCCGCTTCTTTTTAGCTGTAAAAGGAGTGAGGAGTGAGGAGTGAGGAATTGGGAGTTGGGAGTTGGGAGTGTGTCCAGTGTGTCCGGTGTGTCCGGTGTGGGAGGATGGAGAACAAATATTTTCCCCCACACTCCCCACACTCCCTCATCCTCGCCATTGAATGCAACTTGGTATTTTTTATTTACCAAACCGGCGCTCAATATCATCTGCTTGGGAACCGCCGCGAACAGAGTTAATCCGTAAGGAGGTCTTATCTTTAGAAATGTTATAAGTTAAAGGTTTTGTCTTAGATATCCGCGCTTCACCTTCTTTGGCCAAAGTTGCAGGTGGGTACTTAATAATTAAAGCTTTAATCGCCTCAATCCGTTTGGGTACTGCTGGATGAGTCGTATCAAATTCAGAACCAGGAGTTTGAGCTAAAACCTCCATGACTCTCAAACATCCTTCCGGTTCAAAGCCTGCTTTCACAGAAGCTATGTAGCCAATTTCATCAGCTTCAAACTCTTGTTGTCGTTCTTGCGCTGCCAGACGTTCCTCTAACTCTTTTTTCTTTTTCTCAACAATCTCATTGATGCGTTTTTGTGAATCTGCTTGTCGTTTAACGCCTTGATTGCCAAGAACTGAGCCGAGTAAACCACCAACACGTCCTCCGACTACGTTATTGACAACGACACCACCAACGGTAGCGGCGGTTGCTTCTTGGTTAGCAGCTTCCTTTTCTCCCAGTACTTCTTTGGTTGCTTCTTCTTGAATTTTGGCAATCAAGTCAGTTCTTTGAGCTGCACCAACAGCAATGTGACGTTTGGTGTGGTGTCCCATTTCATGAGCAACTACACAAGCTAGTGCTGAGGAATCACCAGCTAACTGGTCAAGTATGCCATCGTAAATAGCGACTAGATTCACATCGGTTGCAAATGCATTGACATTGTATTCCGGAACAGCGACAACCCGCCAAGGACGATTATCTAATTCGTTGGCACGCGCAATTCTATCTATAACGCGATAAAGGGTATAAAAATCTTCAGGTAATTCCTTTTTAGCTTGCTGATAGATTGTTGTAGTTGTAGAAGCTGGTTTTTTTTGTCGGGCTGGCTTAGCCTCGACTGACAGTGTTGTAGATAACAAAAGTAGGCACAATGAACCAGTAGTCAGAATTGTTCTGTTCCAGTTAACCATTATTGTCAATACTGCTGTGATATGAGAATTATTTTTATACAATAATACTGCAAATGTAGTTTATTTGACATATAACCCACACGCAGAGGTCGTTCTCATCCACAGATTGGGGGAGATAAATCAATTCAAAATTCAAAATTCAAAATTCAAAATTAAGGAACTTTTGAATGCGTGACTTTTTAATGCCCAATGCCCCATGCCTCATGCCCTTTTACACATTCTCATCCAAGATTGTCCCTTCTATATTCGCTCCTTCTAAATTTGCTCCGCTTAAATTTGCCTCTTTTAAGTCTGCTTCGCTAAGATTTGCCTGGGACAAGTCGGCTACGGTTAAATCTGCGCCGGTCAGTTCGGCTCCATTTAAGTTTGCGGCAATTAAGCTTGCTTGCTGTAACTGTGCTTCACTTAAGTTAGTTTCAATCAGCTTGGCAACTGTCAAATCAGCTTGACTCAAATTAGCTCCATCTAATGTTGCTCCATCCAAGATGGCTCCATCTAAAATAGCTCCGGTTAAGTTGCTACCGCTGAGGTTGGAGTTGCTCAAATCTGCTCCGTTCAAGTCTGCCTCAATCAAACTAGTTTGCACTAAATTCGCGTGGCTCAAGTTAGCTCCATCCAAGATGGCTTTATCTAAAATTGCGCCGCTGAGGTTCGCTTCCCTGAGGTTGGCCTCGCTCAAGTTGACACCAGTAAAATCTCTTATGCCTGCGGCATAATTTTTTAGGAGTTGTTCTGCTTTCATATCTGTTTTGCGTCTGCTACTGTGCTTAAGGAACGTTGAATTGAAGCTACCCAGATAGGCAAAAATCCCCAGCACGCGCTACGGAGGATTTATGTGGAGTGTGAATCACATTTATCTAGATTAACGATCTTCGATTGTCAGCGCTACTACCGAGAGTTGTGAATTTATTTCATACTTGGGAGGGATGTTTAGGAATTATTGAAGCATTAGTGCAAAGCGATCGCTATACTCTATTGTGGTGTTCGTCTGGCAGAGGTTATGGCAAAACCAATTCGTATTCTTTTGCAGACTACGATTTCTACGATTGAAAATGATTGGAGCATTTTTCGTTTCTCGATGCTCCAAGATTACTTAGCATCAATTAAAGATGAAGCGGGAAATTCTTTATTTGAAGTTACAGGACGCGATTACGAGTCTAATGCAGTTGGTGACCCAGTATTAAGTACTCTTGACAAATCAGATTTTGATGAACTTTGGCTATTTGCCTTAGATGTGGGTGATGGTTTAACTGAAAAGGACATTGCCGGAATTAATGGTTTTCGCCAACGCGGCGGTGGTATTCTGACAACACGCGACCATCAAGATATGGGTTGTTCGATGTGCGGTTTAATTGACATTGGTGATGTCCATTATTTCAACACAAAAAATCCCGATCCTGATGAATCTCGCTGGAGCCGAGATGACTCATTTACAACTTATATTTCCTGGCCAAACTATCATTCTGGGGCTAACGGCGATTATCAAAAAATTACCATTGTTGAACCGATTCACGAACTGTTCAAAAATCCCCATTCACCTTCAGGACATATCGAGTTTTTTCCTGCACATCCCCACGAAGGCGGAATTGGTGCGCCTTTAGGCAATGAAAATGCGCGGGTAATCGCTTTAGGAAAAAGTTTAGTTACTGGTCGTCAATTCAATCTTGTCGTCATCATTGAACATCATCAAGATCCAGAAGGAAATATACTCGGACGAGCAGTAGCTAATTCCAGTTTCCACCATTTAGTAGATTACAACTGGGATGTTGAAAAAGGCTGTCCCTCTTTTGTAGATGAACCACCGGGAGATGGTATGAAAAAAGAGCCACGCGCTTTGGAAGATATCAAAACCTATGTGCGTAACGTCGCTTTTTGGTTAGCAAATTAAATAACAATATACCTGGCCAAATTTTGGATTTTGGATTCAAGATTCAAAATCCAAATTCAAATACAGCAGATTGCAACAGGCGTGAGGTACAGATAATTCTACGCCTCGCAATATAATGTTGTACTTTTCTAAAGTTCTAAACCGCCTTTTTGTAACTTCTTAAATGGATCTAGCACAAAGTCAATAAGGCGGCGCTCCCGAACAATTACCTCAGCAGTTGCTGTTTGACCTGGTGTTAAGAAAATCCGTTTATTTTTAGTTTGGATATAAGTTTTAGGTAATTCAATTTCTAGTTCAAAGTTTTCTACCTTGCCTTGGGCAGTTTCTACAACTTTAGAGTCTGGTGAAATCCAGCGAAGTTTGCCTTCAGCTACTCCATAATCTTGAAAAGGATAAGCATCAAATTTCAGTTTTACAGGCATTCCTACACGTAAAAAACCACTTTCTTGACTAGGCATTTCGGCTCTAAATATCAAAGGCACTCCTTGAGGTGCAATTTGAGTAACCATTTGCCCTGGTTGTACAACTGTTCCGGCATTATTTATAGATAACTGAAAAATTGTGCCATCAGTGGGTGCGCGAAGAATTTGCTGTTGTACTTGAAATTCCAAAGACTGAATTTGTTTTTTGGTTTGGTTAATTTCTGATAGTACATCGGCAACTTGAGATTCAAGTTCTTTAATTTGTTTTTGACTATCTAAAAGTGCGAGTTCACCTGTACGACTGATGCGTTTATTGGTGCTTTTTTGTTTAGTAATTTCGGTAGTAGCTTGTTGGATATCTGATTGAGCTTGTTCTAGAAGTCCCTGGCGTTCAAACATAGCACCTTCTATTTCTTCTAATTTACTTTTAGAAATAGCACCTTTCTGCCAAAGATATCGATAACGTTGTCTTTCATTTTTAGCTAATTTCAGGCGACTTTTTTCTAAAACATATACTTGTTGACTGGAATTAAGCCGTTGCTGAATTTGGTCAAGTTGAGCAAGCTGCTCAGACTCTTGAGCTTGATTTTGTAATTGCTGAGTGCGTAAAGACATTGTTAGTTGATTTTTTAATAGCTGAAGTTGATTTACACGATTTTGTTGACCTTCTAGCTTGGACTGAGTTTGTTGTAGTTCAGTGCGAGTTAAATCTGATTCTAACTCCAGTAAAACTTGTCCAGCTTTGACAGTTTCTCCTTCTTTAACCTTGATGGCTAGAACTTTACCACTAACAGGTGCATCCAACCTCAGAGTTCTGCCTTGAGGTTCAACTCGTCCTCTAGCACTACCTGTTTCCTCTACTTTAGATAGCATCGCCCAAGGTAAAACGATCGCCGCAAATATTACTAGCCAATATAGCAATCCGCGTGTCCAAACTTGTGGCAATGTATTAATTAGTTCTTTGGTTAAGGAAGACCAATCTCCACTCACAGATGTAGAAGATTTTGATTGAGTTGTTAAATCTAGTTGACTACTAGAATAGCGACCATTTTGACTAAATTGCTCTTGTGTAGTAAATTCGTTTGTCATTGTTAGTTTTCTAATTAATGAACGCCAAATAATTGATTCAAATTGCTACAGTCAGTTGTTGTTGATTGAGGTAGAAATAGTGACCGCGTTTAACCATTAATTGCTCATGGGTACCACTTTCAACTAATAAGCCTTTATCTAGTACCAAAATTTTGTCAGCATTGCGTACTGTTGAAAGGCGATGTGCAATCACTACTGTTGTTCTATCTTGGAGAATTGTGTTGAGATTAGTCTGAATGATGCGTTCAGATTCAGCATCAAGACTACTGGTAGCTTCATCTAAAATCAGTAGTCGGGGATTTCCTACAAGGGCGCGGGCGATCGCTAATCGTTGTCTTTGTCCTCCAGAAAGCGTCCCTCCCCCTTCACCGATAAGGGTTTCGTAGCCCATCGGTAGTTCTTTAATAAATTGATGTGCGCCTGCTTGTGTAGCAGCTTCTATGACTTCTTCTAAAGAGGCTTCAGGATGACCTAAACTGATATTTTGGCGAATCGTACTCCCAAAGAGAAAGGTATCTTGGTCAACTACACCAATTTGCTGGCGGAGCGATCGCAGTGACAAACTGGTGATATCATAGCCATCAATCAAAATCTTCCCTTCAGTCGGTGCATACAGCCCCAATATCAACTTAGATATCGTTGTCTTTCCCGAACCACTGCGTCCTACAAGTGCGATCGTCTGTCCCGGTTGGACTTCAAAACTGATGTTTTCTAAGGTGTTTATATCGCTTTCTGAATGATAGCGGAAAGTAACTTTATCAAACCGAATATAACCACGAATTGCTGGTAAAGATTGATGAGATTGGTGTTGTAAATCTTCTTCTGGTTCTGCATCAATTACATCATTAATTCGCTCAACAGCAATTAGTACTTCTTGCAACTCATTCCACAGTAAAATCAGCCTTTGGAAGGGATTGATCGCATTACCCAACAACATATTAAAAGCAATCAGTTGCCCAATGGTGAGTTCATTTTGAATCACTTGCCACGCCCCAAACCACAATAATGCTGCGGTAACTACAGCTTCAATTCCAGAGCTAAATATTTGCAATGTATTGCCAATTACCTGCCCAGAAAAAGTCTTTTTCACTGACTTACCAAAAAGTTCTTCCCAATGCCAGCGTACTGTTTGCTCAACTGCCATAGACTTAATCGTGCGGATACCAGTGAGAGACTGAATCAAATACCCAGTTTCTTCGTTATGTGCGCCAAAAATTTCGCGGGAAACACGTTGTAAAAAAGGTGTAGCAATCAGCGCCAATAAGACGAATGGCGGCACAATCACTAAGGTCATTAATGCCATCTTCCAGCTATACCAGAACATCAATCCTATATAGACGAATACTGTTAGTAAATCCAGAAAAATAGATAGCGCTTCACCAGTTAAAAAACGTTGAATTTTGCGGTTTTCCTGCACGCGAGAAATAATATCGCCAACGTAGCGGGACTCGAAATATTTCAGAGGTAGGCGAAAGGTATGGGTAATAAAACCGACAATCAAGGCTAAATCTACTCGATTAGCTGTGTGGTCTAAAAGGTATTGCCGCAGTCCAGTTATGGCAACTCTAAAAAGGCTAAATATGACCAAACCTACACCTACAGCCGTTAATGTTAAGTCACTGCGCTGCACAACTACTCGGTCTAACAATAATTGCGTAAATAATGGTGTAATCAGACCAAAAATTTGAATGAAAATAGAAGCAATGAAAACTTCCAATAACACCAGCCAGTGAGGTTTAGTTAATTCAAAAAACTGCCAGAAAGGAGTGTTAGCTTCTTTTGTTTCTCTGAGTAAAGCTGTGGGTTGGAGTAATAAAGTATAGCCAGTCCAACCTGCTGTAAATTCTGGATGAGAGAGAGTACGCTGACCAATCGCAGGATCTCCCACGATAACGCGATCGCCTTTAACTTCATAAACAACAATGTAATGTTGCCCTTCCCAATGCACAATAGCCGGGAGGCTTTGCTGGGCAAGTTTATCGAGGCTGGCTTTTACAGGCCGAGTCGAAAACCCAATGCTTTCTCCTGCGGCTGCTAAACCTCGCAGCGATGACCCATTTCGGTCAACATTGGCAATGTCCCGCAGCCGATTGACACTAAAACGTTTACCCCAGTAGCGACCAATCATCACTAAGCAAGCCGCACCGCAGTCAGTCGCACTTTGTTGTTCAAAGAAAGGATAGCGTCGAGTGAGGCGTTGCCATAGATGACCGATTTTTACGGTTGGGGTAGGGAAGTAGGCTTTATTAATTTTTTTCTGGAACTGGTTTTTTGGCTCAATGGGAGGTTGGGAAAAAATAACAGGCTCAGACGTTGAAACTGGCTGGTTGTTAGCATCGAGTTCAGCCAGTTGTGGTACATATTCCAGTGCTGTTTGCCAATGCGAACGGCTGAGGCTGTATAGTTGCGAACTTTGAGTGACTTGCCAACCACGTTCTTTGGGTAACCCAGACAAGGCGTAAATATTGCCAGCAGTGAGTTTGAGTCCTGATGTGTGCAATAGTTCGCCGCGACGCAGTATCCAGAGTTGCTGGTCTTTGAGTAAAGAAGATGGAAGTTTGTTAATTTGGAGATTGTGCTGCTCTAGGAGTGGTTGGATTTGCATGACACCTTCCTTGGCAGCATTATTCAGGGCAGTATTTTGGCGAAATAACAGTAGTAAATCCCAAAGTACAGCTTGGTGGTGAAGATGCTGCCCAATGGAAGGATATTTGCGAATGAGCGATCGCAAATAATTTCCGGGAATATGACCAACTTTGAGATTTACCGAAGCCCTAGCAGCGTAAGGTTGAAATTGTTCTTCTGGAAATAGCGTTAGTTCAGCGAATGATGTTCCTGTACTCAGGGACGTGATTAAATTATCGGTGCGATCGAGCAATCTGACTTTACCTGCCAGAATTATATAAATGCCAACGCTTGCGTCTGCTGCCTGCCAGAACAGTTTGCCTGCACTTGGTTGGAGAATTTCAATTTGTTTGATGCAGTCTGAAAATTCCTGTTGTGTAAGAGTCTGACCCAGAGTTTGGGCAAGCTGTTGAGTGGAAAATTCTGTTTTGTTCTGAACCATGATTTGTTGGGAGTTTAACGGCAGAATTAGTTACTGGTCTTAGCGAAATTCAATGACCAGCGAAAATCAGGCTCTGGATTTGGTGACAGGTTGCCAATAGTAATCCGAGAATTTTTTGCGTTATCAGTTTCTTTTTCGGCAGTTTTGCGTGGCTGTCGAGTTGAAAGTCCCATTTCTTTGAGCAAGCGGTTAATGTGGCAAGCGCTAACTTTCATCCCCATCTCTTTTGTCAAATGCTTGCTTAACCATTGTCCTGTCCAGCGTTCAAATGGATAGCCATACTCACGCGGACTATGGCTTGCCAGTTCTTGCAAACGAGCTAGATATTGCTCATTCACGGCCTTGGGACGACCCATCGGGCGATCGCTCCAATGGTGAGCTTGACCTGTTTGGGCGATCGTCATCCAGTGCCGCGCCGTCTCCTGAGAGCATCCTAACGCTTCACAAATTTGAGTCTGAGATTGACCTGAATCTGCCAACAATATGATTTCAATCCGACGGCGATATTCTGGACGTAAATCTGTTTCTAAACTCTTGAGCAAAAGCTTACGCTGAAACGCTGTTAAGTATAGACCTTGCTTGTCCATAGCAATTCCTCCTGGTATAACTTGCAATGCCCAGATAGAAATTAATCTGGATAATTCCTGAGAACCTCTGTTACTTCTCTGAATCAAAACTCCGGGTATTCCACATCTCGTTACAAAGCTTTACAATATTCGGATGAACAGTCAGAGTCAGGCTAGGGCAAACGCATCTAAATATTAAAGATCGATAATCAAGGTTGAATTACCCAACACTACAAATGCTAAAAGCTTGATTATTTTAGAAGATTTTGGGGGAGAGTCCTTAGCTGGCAGTGGGATATTGCTCAAATTCAAGCCCAAAATATTCAAAAAGTAGCTTGGCTCAATTGTGTTAACATCAACTAAGAAAAGATGCAGAAATGGGCAGAATACGCCCCCATGAATTATCTACATAAATTTCATCTAGTCGAGGCAGAAAAAGCGCGAGTCTTAGGGCAATTTTTTGAGGCTGAAGAGTTTTACGAGCGAGCGATCGCGGGGGCTGCTGAAAATGAGTTTATCCAGGAAGAAGCACTCGCCTATGAATTAGCGGCTAAACATTATCTGGCGCGAGGGCGGGAAAAAATTGCTCAAACTTACATTAAAGAGGCGCACTATTGCTACGATCGCTGGGGCGCAACCGCTAAAGTTAAAGATTTAGAAAAACGCTATCCACAACTCCTCAACACCAACCTAGTTCGGCAATCACATTCAATAGTGACCGATGAAACGATCCGTCATCCGACTGCGGCGATCGATTTGGCGGCGGTGATGAAAGCGGCTCAAGCTCTCTCAGAAATAATCCATCTCGATCGATTAATTGCCACTTTGATGCAGGTGGTAATCGAAAATGCCGGAGCCGAAACTGGTACTCTGGTTCTCCTAGAAGGGGATCAACTTACTGTGGTGGCTCAATGCAGCGGAAGTAGACAGTGTTACCTAGAAAAGTTCGCTGTTGCCGACTGCGCAACGATTCCTGTTTCCGTCATTCACTCGGTAGAACGCACATCTGAAACTCTGGTGTTTGATGATGCAGTCAGCGAATCGTCTTTTTCAACCGATCCTTATATTCAACATCAACAAACGCGATCGCTCCTGTGTATGCCCATTCTCAAGCAAAATCAGCTGATTGGCATACTTTATCTGGAGAACAATCTCAGTACCGGAGTGTTTACTAGCGATCGCTTGCAAGTCCTTAAACTGTTGATGGCTCAGGCAGCAATTTCACTGGAGAATGCTCGGTTATATGAACGGTTATCGGATTATTCCGAAACACTGGAAAGGAAGGTAGAAGAGCAAACTCAAGCTTTGCAGCAGGAGATCGCGGAACGTCAACAAACCGAAGCCGCATTGAGACAAAGTGAAGCGAATTATCGCAACCTGCTACAAACCGCGAATTCCGTTATCATTCGCTATGACCCGCAAGGACGGATTCACTACATCAACGATTATGGGGTAAAACTCCTGGGCTATGAAGAACATCAGATTTTAGGGCGAACCTTATTTGAAACCATCATTCCAGAAGCCGAACTTTCTGGACGCGATGTGAGACCCTTTGTCCATGATTTACTTCGTAATCCTCAATCGTACCCGCAAGGCGAGGGTGAAAACCTGTGTCGAGACGGTCGGCGAGTTTGGGTTGCTTGGTCAAATCAAGCCATCTTTAATGAACAGGGAGATGTCGTTGAAATCTTATCGGTTGGCAATGACACCACCCAGCGTAGACAAGCAGAAGAGGCATTACAACGCAGTGAAGCCAAGTTCCGAACTATTTTTGAAAACTCACAGGTTGGTATCTACCGAACCCGCACCGATGATGGCTTAATTCTCAATGCCAATCAACGCTTTGCCGATCTGTTTGGTTTTGATTCACCCCAAGAGATTATTGGAATTGAACACACTACAGGCTATTGGGTCAATCCCAGCGATCGCCAACAAGGCATTGAGGTGATGAAGCGGGATGGGGAAGTGCGAAGCTATGAAGCACAGATGCGAAAACGAGATGGGACAGTGTTTTGGGGACTTTTCTCTTCTTATTTGAATGCAGCCGATGACTACATCGAAGGGGTGATTGCAGATATTAGCGATGTCTACGACGAGCTTCGCTTACGCAAACAGGCAGAAGTTGCGCTGCAAGCCTCTGAAGCAGAGCTACGGGCGCTCTTTTCAGCCATTCCCGATCCGCTATGTGTTGTTACTGCCCAAGGGCGAGTGATCGAAACAGTCCCAGGGAATCCGAGGCAGTTGTATAGTTCAGTTGAGGAGAAGGTTGGTAAAACACTGCATCAGATTTTTGAAGAAGAACAAGCCGATAAATTTATGGGTTATATTCAGCAGGTGCTGAGAATCCAACAAGTGCTTACCGTTGAGTACAGCCTACAGATAGATGGGCGAGAAACTTGGTTTTCGGCGCGCATTGCACCGATTCGGCACGAGCAGGTGATTTGGATAGCGCGAGATATTACGCTGCAAAAGCAAGCAGAAGCAGCCTCGATTCTGGAAGAACGCAATCGCATGGCACGCGAAATTCACGACACGCTCGCTCAGGCGTTTACAGGCATTTTGGCTCAGGTGGGCGCGGCGAACCAGGTGCTAACGGATGATTTAGAAGCAACTGGCGCACATCTAGACCTGATCAAAGAATTGGCGCGAACTGGACTGACTGAAGCGCGGCGATCGGTAGTAGCGCTCCGTCCTCAGCTTTTGGAGGAGGGCAGTCTACAGAGCGCTCTACATCGTCTCATCGCTCAAATCAGAACTGCCGCAATGGATACCACTTTATATTATGAGATTGAGGGTGCGGTGTATTCTCTACCGACTGAAGTTGAGAGTAACCTACTACGGATGGGGCAGGAAGCATTAACTAATGCGATTAGACACGCCAACGCTGACGAAATTCGAGTGGAGCTAATCTACGATCGCGATCGGGTTTGCTTGCGCGTGCAAGACAATGGACAGGGCTTTGGAGTTGGGAGTGTTCCATCCTCTGAGGGTTTTGGCTTATTAGGCATGAGCGAACGGGCAGAGCGCATCGGCGCACAACTAACGATTAGGAGTCAACCTGGGCAAGGAACAGAGATTATTGTCACCGTCGATCGGGAGTAGCACTACGATGAGCCAAGCCGCAACAATTCGGGTTCTGATTGCAGACGACCATGCCATTTTTCGGCAAGGATTAGCCACCATTATTAACCGTGACCCAGATATGCAGGTGATTGCCCAAGCCGAAAATGGGGAACAAGCGATCGCCTTATTTCGGGAACACCAACCGGATGTCACGCTCATGGATCTCCGAATGCCTGAAGTGGAAGGAGTTGCCGCCATCGGTGCAATTTGTGCTACTTCTAAATCTGCTCGGATTATTGTACTGACCACGTATGATAGTGACGAAGATATTTATCGGGGATTGCAGGCAGGCGCAAAAGGATATCTGTTGAAAGAAACTGAACCTGACGAGCTTCTGAATGCTATTCGTACCGTTCATCGGGGTCAGAAGTATATTCCGCCTGATGTGGGAGCAAAGTTGGTACAGCGCCTCAGCAATCCAGAACTGAGTGAACGAGAACTAGAAGTACTCGGCTCACTGGCGCAGGGAATGAGCAATGCCGATATTGCAGCTGCTTTGAGTATCGGTGAAGGCACTGTCAAATCTCATGTCAATCGAATTTTGAATAAGTTAGATGTTAGCGATCGCACCCAAGCTGTAATTGTTGCCGTTAAACGCGGCATTGTTAATTTATAGGATGTACTTTCGATATAATCGGGATTCTAACTTGAGTTAGAACCAGCCTTCTACTCCACGATGGCATGGTTGCTCTATCAATTTATACTGTAAAAATTTTAACTTGCTATAGACGACAGCTTGAAGGCGATCGCCTATATTGAATTTATGCAAACAGTTACGCAATCAATGGATTGAGTAAGTAAATTGCAAGGTTACATGCTTGATGCAAATGTAGAAAAATGAACGACGATCGTAGCCACAGTTCCTTACTTGTAACCCCTTCAACCCAGGATTGGATGCGAGGTGTGCTGAGTGCTAAGGTCGTGCTGGTGATGTATGGAGACTATCAATGCTCTAAAAGTGCGGATGTTTACAAGCTGATTAAATTGCTCAAAGGAGAACTTAGTGCTTCTTTTGGAGAAGATGATTTATGCTTTATCTTCCGTCATTTTCCGCAAGCACAGATTCATCCCCAAGCTCAACGGGCAGCCCAAGCAGCCGTTGCCGCCGCGGCTCAGGGACAGTTTTGGTCAATGCACGACACTTTGTTTGCCCATCAACAGAAGTTAGAAAATGGTTATCTTGTAGAGTACGCCAATGATTTAGGGCTTGATATTCCTCAATTCCTCAAAGACTTGTCTAAACAAGTGCATATCGATCGCATCAATGAGGATATCGAAAGTGGATTGCAGAGTGGAATAACGGCGGCTCCAGCCCTATTTATCAATAACATCCAATATACCGGACGCTGGAGAATCACAGAATTGATGGCAACCATTGTTGCTGCAAGTCACTAAGCTTTATTCATATCTAACTTGTTTGTTAGTGCTAGTAAGCTATCGAAATTAAATAGCTAGCTTTTGCCTGCTTTTTTAAACAAGATTACCAATTTTTGAACTCCGAACCCGTTTCCCAGAGCCACCACAAGGGTCCGTCGGCGATCTCGTTAGTCAATAAAGTTTTTTGGTTGCCAAAGACAGCGCAAAGGCTTGGACGAGTAATACCTCTAAGCACAATGAAGATAACAACATGAACACAAAAACTACTCCTATTCAAAACGCTTCCTCAGTTTTGCTCAAGATGGAAGCGGCAATCAATGCTCATGACATTGATGCATTCGTGAACTGCTTTGCTCTTGACTTCGTGGGTGAACATCCCGTTCATCCAGAACGAAACCTCATCGGTGCAACACAGGTGCGAAAGAACTGGACTACTCTCTTCGCTCAAGTTCCTGACATCCAGGCAAAATTAATCACCCATACGATCGCGGATGAGTTGGGTTGGTTGGAGTGGCACTGGCAAGGCAACTATACCAACGGCACAAAACTTGATATGCGAGGCGTTGTTGTTGTCGGACTGAGAGAAAACACGATCGCATGGGCGCGGCTGTATATGGAACCAGTTCAGCGCTTGTCAAAGTAGCAAAATGCACGGGTAGACGAAAGTAGTTTTGATGCAACATACCTAAAGTAAAAAGGAGAACACTTTCGATGTCAACGACAGAAAACAAAGTCATTGCAATCACAGGAGAAAAATCATCAACAAGATAATCACTGCCTTAGGATGCATTTTTGTTACGTTACTCGTTGTGTTTTTACCTGCTACTACTACTGCACAAACTCGACCAGCAATGATTGCACCGCAAACTCAACCAGAACAAAACCGCCGTGAGCGAGGCAATCAAGTTATCAATAAGCTAACCAGTGGAGCAGGGCAACCCGTACTAGATGCCCTCCGTCAGGATTTCCCATTTCTTGCAGATGCGATCGTAGACTATTCACTCGGTGAGGTCTGGTCGCGTCAGGGGCTAGACGATCGCACCCGCCAGCTTGCCACTGTTGCCGCCTTTGCCGCCGCCGGAAATTTGCCACAGCTGAAGATCCACGCAAGCTATGCCCTCAGACTTGGCGTAACGCAAGACGAACTTAAAGAAATCATTTACCTCACCACAGTAACAGCTGGTTTTCCGCGCTCGATTGATGCGGCACAAGCACTGCGAGAAGTCTTTACCGCGCAATAAAACGTTTTAGCACTGCACCATAAGTTCGCTCGATAACCGCAAAATAACTAGGAGATAAGACTCATGACGACGAATAAAGACACTCAAAAAGTGGTGCTGATCGCAGGCGCAAGTAGCGGTATTGGTGAAGCAACTGCTAGATTGCTGGCTCGTCAGGGTTTACGGGTGATGTTAGGAGCGCGACGCACCGATCGACTGGGGCTACCTCTGGTTCTTTATTGATGAACAGCAGCAAACTTGGCACGACAAGATTTTTAATACGATCGTTTTGAGAGGCTGAGCGTTTAAGCAACGCAAAATCCAGAAGCGCCAGTGTTGATGATTCTAGAGACGCTGAGAGAATCAGTTTAAGAATTGTCTGAGAATCACGAGTTATATAAAGTGAATCCAATGTCTTAGGGGATTATCCCAGGAGAAGTAATCATGCAGATACGAAAGCTAGGCAATCAAGGACTAATGGTTTCAGAGATGGGGTTGGGCTGTATGGGCATGTCTGAGTTCTATGGCAGCTTTGACGATCGAGAATCAATCGCTACAATTCATCATGCAATTGATCTAGGCATCAACTTCCTTGACACCGCAGATATGTATGGTCCATTCACGAATGAGCAGCTCGTTGGAAAGGCAATCCGCGATCGTCGCGATCAAGTGATTGTTGCTACCAAGTTTGGTAACGTTCGCACATCGGATGGGCAATTTTTAGGCGTGAGTGGTAAACCTGACTACGTGCGCTCTGCTTGTGATGCCTCTTTGCAGCGCTTGGGAATTGACACAATTGATCTCTACTATCAACATCGGGTTGATCCGACTATACCGATCGAAGAAACAATCGGAGCAATGGCAGAACTGGTACAGCAAGGCAAGGTTCGCTATCTTGGTATGTCAGAAGCAGCTCCAGCTACAATTCGACGAGCGCAAGCAGTTCATCCGATCAGCGCATTGCAAACAGAATACTCGCTATGGAGCCGCGATCCAGAGGATGAGATTCTTCCCACAGTGCGCGAATTGGGGATCGGCTTTGTTGCCTACAGTCCGCTAGGGCGCGGCTTCCTCTCTGGTGCAATTACCAAACCAGAAGATTTAGATCCAAACGATTTTCGCAGCCAATCTCCTCGCTTTCAGGGTGAAAATTTTTACAAGAATCTGCAATTGGTCGAGCAAGTGAAGGCTATTGCAGCTGAAAAAAGCGTCACGCCCAGTCAGCTTGCTCTGGCTTGGCTCTTAGCTCAGGGTAAAGATATTGTACCGATCCCAGGCACGAAACGTCGCAAATACTTAGGAGAGAATGCAGCCGGAGCAGACATTACCCTTACACCAGAAGACCTACAGCGTATCGAACTAGTTGCACCAAAAGGAATTGCTGTTGGAGAACGTTATGCATCTGGACATATGAGCAGTGTGAATCAGTAAACGCACTCAGAAATTTTGTAATCCCCAAACTCAACCGGGAGAATATGACTCACTACGACTACATTGTGATCGGCGCAGGTTCGGCAGGCTGCGTGGTTGTCAATCGGTTGACCAAAGATCCTGAAACAACTGTGTTACTTCTCGAAGCAGGCAATCCAGATACGAAACCAGAGATTCACATTCCAGCAGAATGTGTCAATCTATTAGGAACTGATGTGGACTGGGGCTATTTCTCCGAGCCAGAACCCTACCTGAATCACCGCAAAATATTCTGTTCCCGTGGCAAAGTTATGGGGGGCAGCAGTTCGATTAATTTCATGACCTATGTTCGAGGTAATCCTCATGATTATGATCACTGGAAGGAATTGGGAAATTTGGGTTGGAGTTATCAGGATGTTTTACCTTATTTCAAAAAATCGGAACACTCCTCACGAGGTGAATCTGAATTTCATGGAATTGATGGGGAACTGAGTGTAACCGATCTGATTGCGCCGACTGCGATCGCTCAACGATTTGTAGAGGCTTGCGTCGCAGCCGGATATGACTATAACCCTGACTTCAACGCTAAACAACAAGTTGGAGCAGGACGCTATCAAGTTACGATTAAAGATGGCAAGCGGCATAGTGCTGCTGCGGCTTTTCTTGTACCCATTCTCCAGTGTTCCAATTTGACCGTCACCACTGGAGCATTGGTGACTCGATTGTTATTTAAAGGAACCCGCACCGTTGGAGTGGAATATCTACACGAAGGAACCCGGCATCAAGTTCAGGTCAATCAGGAAGTGATTTTATCAGCAGGTGCGTTCGATTCGCCGAAACTACTAATGTTGTCTGGAATTGGTAATGCAGAAGAACTGTGATCGCTCAATATTCCGGTCATAGCCAATCGACCCGGTGTGGGTCAAAACTTGCAAGACCATATTCTCGTTCCTATTGTGTATCAAGCAACACAGGATCTACACTACGCAAGCACGAGCGGGATTGGAGAAGCTGGAGTAATGGGGTCTACCCAGTGATGATCAGCCAGGGCGTTACAGTCAATTGCTTTCAATGTGTGCGTGTGTGGTACAGAGAATAAGCTTCACCGGAGAAGAAATAATGAAACGATTTACCTTGTTTACTTTTCTTTACCTCGCGCTCGGAGTTTGCCTGAGTGCGATCGCACTTGGATACCCAAACCTGCCTTCGGGTCTTCAAACCAGCTTGTTCATCAATGCAGGAGTGTCCTACCTCGTTTGTATCCTCAGCACCTTTCCATTTTGGCGTGAGACAGCGATCCGCTTCTATCGCAGACGCAATTCATTGGTCATTGTACCCTGGTTGGTGATTGGATTCACTATTATTTCGATGATCTGGGAGGTTCAGAGTCAGAACTGGACGATGGAAGCCATTTTACAAGCGCTTTCGTGGGTATTAGTTGTCTTACTGCAAGCAGAACTCATTGTGATTACATGGCAAGTGAATTCTGAACATTAATGTCTAAATCGGATGATGCCGAAACAAACTCGTTTCAGCAACGCGAGATAGAGTCAAACGTACTACACAAGGAACACCATGAATAAGCCCAAGTTTTTTGTCACCCCTGGTTATGGGGAACGCCTGCTGAATGAATTGCATTACTCGCAAGCGGTAAAAATTGGCGATCGAGTGGAGACATCAGGACAAGGTGGCTGGGATGACAATCTGCAAATTCCCGAATTGCTTGCGGACGAGATTGCTCAGGCGTTTCGGAACGTAGAGCGAACCTTGGCAACTACCGATGCGGGTTGGGAGCATGTTGTCCACATCAACTCTTACCATGTTGGCGGGTTTCCCCCAGAGGTTAACGATGTGATGGTCAAGCTATTTCGTCATTATATGCCCAACCATGCCCCTATTTGGACAGA
Organism: Nostoc sp. CreGUA01; assembly: GCA_034531095.2. Classification (GTDB taxonomy): domain Bacteria; phylum Cyanobacteriota; class Cyanobacteriia; order Cyanobacteriales; family Nostocaceae; genus Nostoc. The sequence goes on from JAVRBV020000023.1 coordinate 133,266, forward strand.
GGTAGGAGTCGCGGCTCTTGGACTGCCAACGATGCGAATTGAAATCCGCGTGACTGCAATTGTTGCGTGAGTTTTGCACTTAAAGGCAACGGGTTATTGCGAAGTTAGGGAGGTACCTCCGCTGAGTGGTATCAAAATTCCGTCACTGTTTATTCTAAATCAAGGAGAGTTGGCACAGATGGAATCTATGAAAGCAGCCGTATTAACTGCGTTTGGTGATGCTGAGAAGTTTGAGATTCAAACGGTTCCCACACCAACACTGAAGGCGAATCAGGTGTTAGTCAGAGTTTGTGCAACCTCGATTAACCCGGTCGATTACCAAACTCGTCGCGGTGATTACAAGGAACTGGTGCAATTACCCGCCATCCTTGGAGTCGATGTTTCAGGGGTGATTGAGGCAATTGGCGAAGCCGTGACTGATTTCAAGGTTGGAGACAACGTGTATTACTCGCCGCAAATTTTTGGAGAATTCGGTAGCTACGCTCAGTATCATGTGGCTGATGCAGCGATTGTTGCATTGAAGCCTGCAAATCTATCGCACATTGAAGCAGCTTCTTTTCCGCTTGCAGGCGGAACTGCTTGGGATTGTCTAGTGACCAGGGGCAATCTACAAGTTGGTGAAACAGTTCTCATCCATGCGGGTGCGGGTGGAGTTGGTTCGATCGCAGTTCAACTCGCCAAAGCAATAGGGGCATACGTTTTTGCAACGTGTAGTTCTAGAAACCGAGATTTCGTGACAGAACTGGGCGCAGATCGAGTGATTGATTACAAAAATGAAGATTACGTAGAAGTCATTCGTCAAGAAACAAATGGACTGGGTGTGGATTTAGTTCTAGATACGATCGGC
>JAVRBV020000024.1:0-20923 GCA_034531095.2 Nostoc sp. CreGUA01
TGAGCGATTTATCTACAACGACATTACAGGTGCATTGTTCTTCGATCGAGACGGTAGTGGATCTGAGTTTACTCAGACACAATTTGCTTTAGTGACTGCTGGATTATCATTAACCAACAATAATTTTGTGGTTGTTTAATCGGAATTAGCGTTAATTAGGGCTGACGCTAAGAGGTTGTTTTAAAAGTGTTTGGCTGTGATTTTAGGCACTTATCGATCCCCCCTAGCCCCCCTTAAAAAGGCTACGGTGTACACACAAGTCTCTCGATCTGCACCTTTGTTGCATCGACTCACACCTTTGTTGCATCGACTCGCACCTTTGTTGCATCGACTCACACCTTTGTTGCATCGACCTACAAAAATTAACCCACCCTACATTACGAAGCAACTTTAAAAGACTTGTGTGTACACCGTAGCTTAAAAAGGGGGGAACCGAAATTAAAGTCCCCCTTTTTAAGGGGGATTTAGGGGGATCTCCAAGGGTTAGGTATATACAAAAAACTTTTCAGACATCCTCTAAGAGTGGGGTTAACGAGAATTTAAGCTTTAGGCTATAGAGTGGTAAACGTTTGTTCAGAAGCTTCCACGGAGATAATAGAAATATCTTCTTGCAAAATTCGTTTAATTATTTCCTGAGATTTTTTGAGCTTAAATTCAGATTTAGTTTGAATTTTTATAGTTCGTCCGAAATCCCTCTCCACTTTATCTATAGTTTTGAGAATAGCTTCATCAGTCAATGGTTCATATTTATCTGCACACCAATCGACAACACGTTTGGCATAAGCACGATTAATATAATTAGCAGAGCTATCTAATTTATCTTGGGTATTTGCTAGTTGTTCACTAATTATTTCCAAGGATTGAATTATTTCATTAAAGTAGTTATTAATATTAATCCCTACTGTACTACAATAATTAGTAAATTCTTCTTTAGCTTTAGTAAGTGTTTTTTGTTGATAATCATCTAATTGATTTTTTAAAGATTTACGAATATTTTCTGCTGCTTCGCGTTGTTTCTCTTTTTGAGATTTAAAAAAATTAGCAACTGCACTAATAATTGTACCGATTGCCATAACAATACCGAGTGGAGGAACTGCAAAAATAGTTGCAATAGTTCCGGCAATTCCTATAAGAACGCTACCAATACGCAACATATCTTTAAAATTAATATTATTCTGCTTGTTAAAATTAAAATTATCGCCTCCTAATCTAGCTAATAATTGTAATTCTGTACCAATTTCTTCTAGCAATTCTTCCACTTCCTGATTGAATTTGTTTCCACTTTCTTCAAAAGCATTATTTAATTTTTCTTTAAATTTCAATAATTGCAGTCTATTTTCCCATTTAGATTTTAACTGACTTTCATCAGCGTCCCAATTTTCCTCTGAAAAAGGTTGAATTGTATCGAATACTTCTTTAAAAGTGGTTCTAATTTCTTGAAATAGGTATTCGTGATTATTTCTCGCCGCTTTTGTGATGTCTTTTTTAAACTTATCACGCATATCTTTCAAATTATTAGTTAAATCTTGATAAACTTGTATCTGTTCAGTCACCCATTTATTTGGGGTTTCAATTGTGGTGACAGTAGAGCCAAGTAGAGTTTGAGAACGTCTAATTACTCCATGTTCTGCTAGTGAAACTCGAATTGCATCAAGAAAATCTTGTATACGGCTTCCTTGAAACAGCTTTTCTTTATTCTCTTGATGCTCCGGTTCTTGTGACATTTGTGCAGCCAAGAGCATTACCGGAATAATATCGAAGTAATCGTTAGCATAATGGTTTTTGGCGTAGCGACGGATGCGTTCAATATGTCCACGCAAACCACTGCTACTATCCATTACAAATAGTTTATTGGGGTCTTGTAAAAAATGTTCTAACCTGCGATGGTCGCGGAGGTTATTCTTAACATTAAGTAAGATGATCAGAGGTTTGGCTTTTTGTTTTAAAAGTTCTAAAAATTTAAATTCAGTTTCTTGGATACTGTCATTTGTGACTACATAGCAGATAACATCAGATTCTTCGATAACTCTTTCAGCAATCTCTTCATCACTTTCTCCACCAGGCGCACCAATACCAGGAGTATCAATAATCCGAATATTTTTCCATTCATAAACTCGGTTAAAACGAGTAGTACGCTGTTTTCCAACACCAATCGCTTCCCAACTACCACCTGTAATAATTGCGTGGAGAGTACTTTTTCCAGCCTTGGTTTTACCCATGAAAGCGATACTAAAATAGTTTAAAGCACGTTGTTTTGCACGTAGCGATTCACGTACCCCTTCAAGTTCTTTGAGAATTTCAGTCGAGAGACTATTTCTGGTAGTTTCAAGCTGTTTTGCGACTTCTTTGGCTCTATTAGCTTGTCGTTTATTACTTGTTTTTTTCTGGATTGATTCAGTAGTTTTTTGAATATTTTCAACTAGAGTTTCAAGAGCATCATAAGCACTTTGTAGTGAAGTTTCTGTATATTTATAATCTTCAGTTGCTATTGATTTACATTTTTGGATAGCCTTCTCATATTCAGGCCCTGATAGTAATATTTCCTTCCGTAGCGTCTCTATTTTGCGTCCGACACTTTCAGGAGCAATTTTTGTAATATTATCCACAAGTGTGCGTGATAAAACTGAATCAATACCCTTTAAAAGACGCGCACCAACGGATAACTCATATTTTTCTACATCTCCATAAATGCGTTTAACTGTGCCAAAGTTTTTTGCTTCTTCTAGTAGACTTGTAAGTTCTGTCTGTGACCAATTCCAAATTTTTGCTATACGGTCTACCATTTCCCTTTCTGAAGGTGAAAAGTAGCCGTCAACGTAGGCAATTGCTAGTATGTGTCGTATTGCCTCACTTTGATCCCTCGCCGGGAGTTGACGCACTACCTCTTCAATAGGTATGAAATCTTCATCTTGATTCAGTATTTTCTGCATCTCCTCAATGGTGCGTGTTCCCATTTTGGCGTTCTGTGCTAAATCTTGCAGCGCTTTTGCTTCTTCGCTGTGAATTTGTTCGTCAGCACACGCCATGTGTGTGAGGAGTAAAAATTGGTAGTTTATTTGGCCAGTAGTTAGTAGCGACATCTTTACTTTAAGTTCAAATCCTATACTTAGGGTAAGCAATAACCATTATGAGAAACGTCAGAAAATATACTTAATACATGATGTACTTAGACTATTTGCTTTTGAATAGATTGAAGCGGGGAACTAGGGGGTGTTTTCAAACTTGAAATTGGAGAGGGAGAGACGCGGGGACGCGGAGATGTTTTTGAATGAATTTTCGCCGTGTCACCGCGTCCCCTAATCCCCGTGCCCGCTTTTTTTTTGGTAATATTTATTACTTTGAAGACACGCCTTAGTCCTAAAACCGTTTTATTCCCATCCCCCAAATTACTTTTTTGTTAAACTCTGGACTTTTGAGTACCTAAAATATTATAATTATCTGCCGCGTTAAATACACGACAGCTTAACACAGCAGTAAAATAAAGCGATCGCACCCTTTGTAATCACCAAGATATCCGCTATTAAAAGGTAGAGCCTTAGTAGCAGATTTGACAAAATTGGAAAAACGAAAATCTGTATCCAAAATACACTTGTAAAATTTTTATGACTTCCCGGATTCGCTTTTTGATGTGTCCCCCCGATCACTATGATGTAGATTATGTGATTAATCCCTGGATGGAAGGGAATATTCACAAATCATCGCGCGATCGCGCCGTAGAACAGTGGCAGGGACTACACCAGATTCTTAAAGAACACGCCATTGTAGACTTAGTAACACCAGAGAAAGGTTGGCCGGATATGGTTTTTACCGCCAACGCTGGTTTAGTACTCGGAGAAAACGTCGTCCTCAGTCGCTTTTTACACAAAGAACGTCAGGGAGAAGAACCTTACTTCAAACAATGGTTTGAGGCAAATGGTTACACAGTAAATGAACTTCCCAAAGATTTACCATTTGAAGGGGCAGGAGACGCACTCCTAGACCGCGAAGGACGTTGGTTATGGGCGGGATACGGTTTCCGTTCAGAATTAGATTCCCACCCTTACCTAGCCAAATGGCTGGATACTGAAGTACTGTCGCTGCGATTGATAGACGAACGTTTCTATCACTTGGATACCTGTTTTTGTCCCTTGGCAAACGGCTATTTACTGTATTATCCAGGCGCTTTTGATTCTTACTCCAACCGTTTAATTCAAATGCGAGTCGCGCCAGAAAAGCGAATCGCCATTGCCGAAGCTGATGCAGTGAATTTCGCTTGTAATGCGGTAAATGTGGAAAGCATCGTCATCATGAACAAGGCGAGTGATGCTTTAAAATCCCGCCTTGCAGATGTCGGTTTCCAAGTGCTGGAAACGCCGCTGACGGAATTTCTCAAAGCTGGTGGTGCGGCTAAATGTTTAACTCTGCGGGTGACAGAACCAGTTAGAGAAGAACTTCATGCCAACGTCTCGGTAGAAAGCCGCGTCATTCGCATGGAAGGACACTTGCTAGATGCTGGTTTGATTAACCGCGCCCTCGATTTGATTGTAGACGCTGGCGGCAGTTTCCAAGTTTTAAATTTCAACTTGGGAGAACAGCGCCAAAGTACCTCCGCCGCCGAGGTGAAGGTATCAGCACCATCCCATGAAGTGATGGAAGAAATCATTTCCCGATTGATTGATTTAGGTGCTGTAGACTTACCCCAAGATGAGCGAGACGCGAAATTAGAGCCTGTAATCCAAAATGGCGTAGCGCCTGATGATTTCTACGTCAGTACAATTTATCCCACCGAAGTGCGAATTAAGGGTCAGTGGGTGAAGGTAGAAAATCAGCGGATGGATGGGGCGATCGCCATTACTCAAACACCCAATGGTTACCAAGCAAGGTGTAAAATCCTACGCGATCTAGAAATTGGCGAACAAGTAGTCACAGACGTGTTGGGTATCCGTACCATCCGCAAAACCGAATCGCGGGAACAACGCAGTACCCAAGAATTCACCTTTATGTCGTCGGGAGTTTCCAGCGAACGCCGCGTGGAATTAGTCGTGGAACAAGTGGCGTGGGAACTACGTAAAATCAGAGACGCGGGTGGTAAAGTAGTTGTCACGGCTGGACCCGTGGTGATTCACACAGGCGGCGGCGAACACCTAGCGCAACTAATTCGCCAAGGATACGTACAAGCGCTACTCGGTGGAAATGCGATCGCTGTCCACGACATCGAACAAAATATCATGGGCACCTCCTTGGGTGTGGACATGAAACGGGGTGTCGCCGTCCGTGGTGGACACCGCCATCACCTGAAGGTAATTAATACCATCCGCCGTTACGGCAGCATTCCCAAAGCTGTGGAGGCGGGGATAATTAAGAGTGGCGTCATGTATGAGTGCGTCCACAACAATGTACCTTTTGTGCTTGCTGGGTCAATTCGGGATGACGGGCCTTTGCCAGATACCCAAATGGATTTGATTAAAGCACAGGAAGAATATGCCAAAAACTTAGAAGGTGCAGAGATGATTTTGATGCTGTCATCAATGCTGCACTCCATTGGCGTAGGGAATATGACTCCGGCAGGGGTGAAAATGGTATGTGTGGATATTAATCCAGCTGTGGTGACTAAATTGAGCGATCGCGGTTCTGTAGAATCAGTAGGTGTAGTCACAGATGTGGGATTATTCCTCAGCCTTTTGATTCAGCAGTTGGATAAATTAACCAGTCCCTATATTAGTAAGGTAGGTTAAAAACACTGCTTTCATCCCCGACTTAAAAGACATTAAAAGCTCAAAATTTTTTGGGTTTTTAGGTTTTAATTTCGGGGTTTTCAGCCAACATTTTTATCAGACTTTGAAGCGATAGATTTGATCTCTGACATCTGGTGTAATTATGGTGTAGAATTGCACCAGATGTTATGCAAACAAAGATTATGATTCGTCAAAGCATTTCACTTACACCCCCGAATGATGAATGGTTAAAAGCACAGGTTGAGAGTCAGGAGTACACAAGTAAAAGTGATGTAGTGAATGACCTCATACGTAAGGCTCGTGCCAAACAAGAGGAAGTTGAAGAAATCCGAAAAAGGCTAACTCAAGCGGAACAAAGTGGCTTTGTCAGCCTTGACCGCCAGGAAATTCTTGCAGAATTCAAAAAAGCGCTGCACAGTAATGAATAATTATAGATTGACGCAAGCGGCCAAGGAAGACTTACGACAAATTTATTTTTATGGCTTTGAGAAGTGGGGGGAAGCAGCCGCAGACCAGTATTATAATCAACTTTTTGACCGCTTTGAACAGATAGCTGCACAGCCCTATTTATACCCTGAGGTTAATTTTATCCGTAAAGGCTATCGTCGCAGCATATGTGGTGTGAATAGCATCTACTACCGCATTGAAAATGATGTGGTTGAAATTATGGCAATCCTTGGAAGCCAAAACATTGACACTGCTCTTGATTTATGAGCTAGTAATGCGTGTAATGGCGCTTATTTGAAATGTTTCTGGTGCTGCTACAATGACGCAAAAACCGCCGCCCTTGCTGCTACTTCTATGTTGGTAGGGAGCAGTAAAAAGGAGGGGGATGAGGGAGATGAGGGGGATGAGGGGGATGAGGGAGATGAGGGGGATGAGGGAGTGTGGGGAGTGTGGGGAAAGAGAATTAATGCTTCCTCATCCTCCCACACCTCCCACACCTCCTAACTCCTCACTCCTAACTCCCCACTCCCCATGCCGCCCCATACCCAATTTCAACAAGGCATTAAAGCATCTAATCTCCCTAATACCGCCATATCTTCTGCATCTAACTCTACTGGTGTTCCACTGCGAATTAATTCCGAAAAGTCTTCATTCGGCACCATTACAGTTAGGGTATACAAACGAGTGGAACCTGTATTTTTAATCAAATGTGTACCAGTGGGAGGCACTAATAAACTATCTCCGGCTTGGATGTTAGCAATTTTGCCGTCACACATAGCTATTGCTTCACCTTTGAGAACAAAAAACATTTCAACAGCCCATTGATGACGATTTGGCGGTGTTTGTCCACCCACATCAAATATTTCGATGCAGCAAGTCAAGGAAGTATTGGCATTTGTCGAATCGAAGATAATTGCTAACCGATTAGAGTCGGTAGGACTGATGCGATATACTTGGTAATCTTTGGGAGATTTGATAATAGGAATTACACAACGAGTAGCTTGCATTTGTTTATTCCCTCGAAGTTGTTGATGGTGATGACAAAAGATGCGAGTGTTGAATATTTAGTTGTTAGAGTTATCTTGTTTGGGGTGTGAATGGAGATTTGAAAATAATCTCACGCAAAGGCGCAAAGGCGCAAAGATATAAGAGAGATTTTTACAAAGAATTTAGGTTTGATGTAGTTGTCTGTCTAGTTCACAAAATTACTAATCTTTAAATACAAACGCGATGAATCGCGTCTCTATTCATCACTCAATGCTTTTAAAATTGCTTGGGAATCTGTGACAAAACCGAAGCATTGTTTGACGTTGTATAATGTCGCCAACCAACAATATTCAGGTGATGTTGTGGCGGTGCAGTCTTTGATTAATATGCAGTCATATCCTAAGAAGTTGGCATCGCATAATGTTGTGAGTACGCATTGGTCAGCGTTGACACCAGCAAAGAATAGTGTCGTTTTTCCTAGATTTTTCAAGATACTATCTAAAGGTGTGTCCCAAAAGCCACTCATGCGGTATTTGTCTACGCGAATGTCTTCGGCTAGGGGTTGTAGTTCGTCTATCACCGCCGCTGCCCAACTACCCGCCATGAGTACTTTAGCACCGTTTTTGGGTAGGCGATCGCCCAAGCCTACGCCCTCTCCTGTGGGGTTGTAGACGTGGAGTGAAGCTGCACTGATGTTGAGTAAGTCGGGACGATTTCCCCAATTCACCCAAATTATTGGAACACCAGCAGTACGCAGTTCTGGCAGTAAGCTGTTTAAAGGTTCGATGGGCTGACGGGCTGGGCTGACATCGACGCCGATATGGGCTAACCAACCGTCAGGGTGACAGAAGTCGTTTTGCATATCAATGACGAGGATAGCGGCTTTTGCGAGGTCTAGACGCAGGGTTTTTGTTTCTGTTGCTAAGATAACGGGTTGTGGGGTCTTTTGCGGACGGGTAATATCTGCAATGGCATCATTCACCGTCCACGCATTTGGCGGAACCCCTAATGTCCGTAATGGTAAATTCATAAAATTGCAATAGCTAATACCATTTTCTATTTTGTAACTTGAAACTCAGCCCAGAATCCGATCGCTTAATCAAGGTTAAATATGTTAAGTTTCACCATTCAAAATGTTTTAATTGCCACCGTTGATGATTATGCAACGGTAGATGTACAGATTGTAGACGGTAAAATTGCTGCGATCGCGCCGAATCTCCAGGTCATCGGTACAGCTATAGATGGTAAAAATAAACTTCTGCTTCCTGGCTTTTTTAACGCCCACACCCATTCCTCAGAGATGTGGCAACGCGGAATTATGTCGGTTTTGCCTTTAGAATTATGGTTGGCGGAATTGTATGATTTTGCACCTCTAGATACTGAACAAGTTTATCTCAGCGCTTTGGGAACGGCGGTGGAAACTTTGCTTTCCGGCGGCACGAGTGTAGTAGATCACTTGGTGTTAATTCCGGGACAAGAATTAGAAACCATCGCCATTGCAACTCGCGCTTACAAAGAAGTGGGAATTCGGGCTTTTATTGCCCCTTTAATTCAAGATGAATCTCTCACCGCAGGCATACCATCTGGGGAGTCAACCCAAAATCATCAACCTTATTTTCGCTCAACTGCGGCAACATTAGAAATCATCGAAGCAGCGGTGAGAAAATTTCATTGCCCAGATGAAGGCGTGAGTATTTTAGTTGCACCAACGGGGATACAATTGTGTACAGATGCTTTGTTTGCAGGGTGTATTGAATTAAGCGATCGCTACAATCTTTGTCGTCATTCCCATTTACTAGAAACCAGGGCACAGGAAAAACTTGCCCAAGAAAAGTACGGTTGTACGGGTGTGGAACATTTGCAAAAAATCGGATATTTAAATAATAAAACTTCACTAGCCCATTGTGTTTGGTTAAATGATACTGATATTGCTATTCTTGCCAAAACTCAATCTACAGTTGTTCATAATCCCTTAAGTAATTTACGTTTAGGCAGTGGCATTGCCCCGATTTTAAAATATCGCCAAGCTGGAGTCAATGTCACTTTTGGTTGTGATGGTGCCTCCAGTAATGACTCTCAAGATTTATTAGAAGCGATTAAAATTGGTTCTATATTGCATAACGCTACAGATTTAGATTATCAGCACTGGATTACACCCCGACAATCAATAGAAATGGCATCATTAGGAGGTGCAAAAGGATTGAATGTTGCAGAACAACTTGGTTCTTTAACTGTTGGGAAACAAGCAGATTTGGTACTTTATGACCTGACAAATTTATCATTGCTACCGCGTACAGATCCCATTGGCTTATTAGTTTTGGGTCGTCCTAGTAATGTTGTTCATAGTGCTTGGGTGAATGGCAAGCAAATTATTGATGATGGGAAATTTACAAGCATTAATGTTGATGAATTGCGACAAGAATTATTTAACCGCAGTCAATGGGAGACAAAACGTAAATCTGAAACCGTGGCACAAATTGAAGCACATTATCGCACAGTTATGGGGTTGTGAAACACAAAAAACACGGTTTAATCTCTATTACCCTATTGAATTAAGGTTGGTTAATTATGAATGAAGAAAAAAATCAGAATCAAATAGACCATGAAGTAATAAGTAGACGGACATAATTAAATATAATATGTTCTGTCATTGCGAGCGAAGCGAAGCAATCCCAGATACTTTGCGATTGCTTCGCTTCGCTCGCAATGACATCTTATATTTAATCATGGCTATCTACTTAGTAAGTGATTATAGCAAAAAAGAAAATAAGATTCGGAGAAATTGGTGGATTGAAATTGTCTCATTGTTATTGGGCATATTTGCTAGAATATTGCCCACAGGCTGAATCCCCAAGGAAGTAGCTCTATGTCAATTGTCATTTCCCTTAGCCCAGAATTAGAAGCATTACTACGCGATAAAGCTGCTCGCCAAGGTCAAGATGTTAGTCTTGTAGTGTCTGAGTTGCTTACCAGTCTCCTAGAGTGGGAGGTACAAGAATCAGAGGAGGCGATAAAGGGAATTCAACAAGGATTAGATGATTTTGAGGCTGGAAGATTCCGGTCTTTTCATGACTTTGCCGAAGAACAGCGCCGCAAGTACGATCTGCCAACTGATTCATGAAATATCGTATTGAAATTTCCAGTGTGGCAGAGTCTGAAGCAGACAAAGCCTTCTTACGATTGTCCCAAATTACATCACCTTCAAAGGCAAGTCAATGGTATGCACAATTGCTGCAAGCGATTGATCGTACATTCGAGGGTTTAAGACCCCTACCTCTAGAGGTAGACCCAATTTCAGTCGGGGTTTAAATCCCCGTCTGAAATTGTCTTTAATTTTGAATTTTGAATTTTGAATTTTGAATTGTTAATCTTTGTCTCAAATGCCGAAGCGCTGTCCTCTAGCGCCAGAGAACGAGTATCTCTCTCAAGAGATTCGACAACTACTTTATGGTCGAGGACGCAACTCATACCGCATCCTTTTCACTATTTTGGAGGGGCAAGAGGTATCTACAGTACGTATTCTGCACATCCGACACGCTGCACAGCAAATCCTTGGTGAAAATCCAGAGGAACCCAACGCCACATAAAAAATTACTTGTGTTTAGCAAGTCATTGGAGTTGGCGATCGCCAACTTGCTATTGAGTCTATTGCGATCGCAATCTGATGATATCGCCGAAACTTCGGTCTAAACAATTCCCTATTCCCCACTCCCTCCCTCATCTGTTGAGTAAAACTGTTGGGCATAAAAACGCGCATAGCGTCCTTCCTGAGACAGCAGAGAGGTGTGGGTACCAGCTTCAACCACCCGTCCTTGTTCGAGTACGAGAATGCAGTCAGCGCGGCGAACGCTGCTCAAGCGATGGGCGATAATAAATACGGTACGGTTTTGCATGACTCGCTCCAGTGCTTCTTGAACTAGCGCTTCTGATTCCGAATCCAAAGCAGAAGTGGCTTCATCGAGGATGAGAATTCGCGGATCGTTGACAATTGCTCTGGCGATCGCTAATCTTTGGCGTTGTCCCCCAGATAAATTAACTCCCCGTTCCCCTACCCAGCTATGGTAACCTTGGGAAAACTGGCTGATAAAAGAATGAGCGTTAGCAATCTTCGCCGCTTCTTCAATTGCTGCTAAATTTAATTCTTCTTGACCGTAACCGATATTTTGGGCGATCGTTCCGGAAAAAAGCGTAATATCTTGGGGAACAATGCCAATTTGATGGCGCAAACTGGTAATTGTGACATCGCGGATATCAATATCATCAATCAAAATTTCACCCGCTTGGGGGTCGTAGAAGCGAAGTAAAAGGTTAATTAACGTTGATTTCCCCGCCCCAGAAGTCCCAACTAAGGCAATGACATTACCCGGTGAAGCGTCCAGACACAGATCCTTGAGGACTGGGCGATCGAGATTGTAAGCGAAATTCACATGACGATACTCTACCTTGCCAGCAACTCGTGGCAGTTCCTTAGCATTCGGTTTTTCGCTTAAACTCGGCTGCTTCGCCATCAACTCAAAGATGCGTTCCACGGAAGCCTCGGTCTGTTTATACTCGTTGTAATTGCTAATCAACAAATCGATTGGCTGAATCAGTATAGCCACAGCAGCGATGAAACTGATAAACCCTTGAGCCGTCAGTTGATTCTGAGAAATCTGCCATCCTCCCAATAGAAACAACAGCATAATGCTAACTGCTTCCAAAAAACCAACAACGGGAAACTGAATGGATTTGAGTTGTAGGGCGCGATACTTAGCTTGGCGATTTTGTTCTGCTTCTTGATTGAATCGCTTGATTTCATACCCTTGTGCGGCAAAAGCCTGAACCACGCGAATCCCGCTAAATACTTCAGTTAGCATCGCTGACAAATTGGAAACCTGATTTTGACTCTGGCGAGATAGCACAAGTAATCGCTGACCAAATAACCCAATTAACCAAGCCATCAAGGGAGCTAAAATCAAACTTGCAAGGGTGAGTTGCCAATTCAGGTAAAGCATGTAAATGGGAATGGCAATTAACTGCAAGAGATTGGAAAGAAACTGATGGGATAACTTGTCAACAATCTCCCCCACGCGATCGATATCTTCAGTCAACCGATAAGTTAGGTCACCCGTCTGTGTGGTTTCAAAATAATCCAATCCCAGTTTGTGCAGGTGAGCGTAAACTCGCTTACGCAAGTTTAAAACCATGTTGAGGGCGGCAGCAATCATAAAGACATTCTGCCCGTATTGACAAAGCCCGCGAAGCAAGAATACCAAAGTACCTAGTCCGAGCCAGTAGGCAATCTGGTTAACATTTCCCTGGCCGACAAAAAGAGCGACCTGACCTGCTAGGTAGGGCAGTGCTAGGGTGAGCAACACAAATCCTAAAATACAAGCCAATCCCCGAACTAACAGCGGCCATTGAGGCCACAGATAAGGTAACAGTTGCCAGTAACTAGAACGGACTTTCATAAGGAGGTCGGCGTCAATAATTGTTGGTGAGATCGGGCAGGGGGCAGGGGCAGGGGCAGGGAGTGGGGAGATGGGGAGATGAGGCAGTGTTAAATTTGAAAATCTAAAGTTTAGAAGTTCAACAAGGAACCTCAGAGGTTCGTCGTTGAATATCTGAGGCTCGTCGTTGAATATCTAAGCTTCATCGTTGAATATCTGAGGTTCGTCGCTGAATATCTGAGGTTCGTCGCTGAATATCTGAGCTTCATCGTTGAATATCTGAGGTTCGTCGCTGAATATCTGAGCTTCATCGTTGAATATCTGAGGTTCGTCGCTGAATATCTGAGGTTCGTCGTTGAATATCTGAGGTTCGTCGTTGAATATCTGAGCTTCATCGTTGAATATCTGAGCTTCATCGTTGAACCTCTGAACTTTAAACTCCCAATTGTAACACTTCCCCCTGCCCCCCTCCTCCCTGCCCCCTGCCTTTTTTGTAATTTCTACTCAATTTCTCCTAGAGAAGTTAGCAAAAAGCGGGCAATTCTTTCAGATGCGCCGGGAGGGCCAAATCGCTCAGGGCCATTTTGTTGACATTTAGCCAGGTAGTCTGCATCTTGTAAAGTCTCGACTACTCGCCCTGCCGCTTGTTTGAGAATCTCAGGGGTTGCTGGCTCAGTGCCAATGGTTTGGGCATTAATGCCTAGTAGCCGCGTTTGCGCCTCTGCAAATTGATAGGTAAATTGCGGGCCTTCTCCGGGAATTTGGATAATCGGTTTGCCGATCGCCACTGCTAAATCCACTGCCAAACCTGCCATCCCAATAACGAGGGTAGAGTAATATACAATGTCACTGAAAGCATCTGAGTAACATCTCACTTCCACAAGCGGTGATTCAGAATAGGTAAGTATGCCTTGATTTAGTTGCCAACCTTGACTTTTAGCAATGTCGTCTAGTTCTGCCATCAAACGTGGTACTAGGGCGGCGCGAAACTGGAATCCTGACTCTGGCATCACCTTGGCAATTTCTACCACTAGCTGTAACTGCAAACAGAAGTTTCGTGCGGCTTCTGGCATTCGTGAGCCTGGGAGGAGAGCGATCGCCGGAACGTCGGATTTGAGCTGCAAGTCTTTGCCAGCAGGGACAAGCCGATCTAACGCCGGAATCCCGCCAAACTGAGCTTTAGCTATGCCTTGCCGTTGGAGATCCCCAGCCGTATAGGAATCTCTGGTGAAAACTGTCAGACACCGAGAAGAATTCAAATCGTGCCACAGCAGCGGATTGATACGCAATCGCCCTTCATAAAGAGCAGAAAGACAAGAAATAAACGACACAAAGGGACGTTTTGTCAAGTAAGCAAATGTTTGAGAGACAAAATCCCCAGTAGCCATAATCAAATCGCAGCTGGGAGCATACTGCAACACCGCTTGTAACTGTCGCCACGTCAACCCAATCAATCCCGATTGAAAATCTTTGAGCAAATAGAGGCGCTTCATGTAGAAGAATCCCCCAGAAGGCATGATTTGTGTGGGGCCAATAATGGGAATATCCAAGCTACGGTAAGCTTTTCCTTCCCCCACAATCGGCATTGCCGCCATTTCAATGGAAGGAGACAATTGGCGCAGGGTTTGAATCACATGAGAGGTGTGGTTGTCCTCTCCGTGGCCGTTACTGATAAACAAGATTCGCTTAGAAGGCATCTTGGGGTTTGGATAAATCTAAAATGCTTGTCTGGTCAGATTTTTAACCTACATTGATTGAGTAGGCACAGAAATTGATAGTATTTTTACTCTTAAGAGTTTGTAATTTTATAGACAAATCTACAAACTTACTTTCCCTGGTGGAAACCGGAATGGAATCACTGCTAATCCCTGTTTTTGCAGACGCTAATTTATCAGAGAATACAGTATTAGAAGTACCAGTGCTATGCGTACATTACAGCAATTTTCCGGTAAATAGACCACGTTGTAGAGTAGCACAGCTGTGCTACCCTACGAGGATTATGGTTCAAATAGATGAAAAACCCTTTAATCTGACAATACCTTCGCCAAATCGGAAAATCGCTCAATTCGTAGGTTGGGTTGAGGTACGAAACCCAACGTATTTGTTGGGTTTCACTTCGTTCAACCCAACCTACAAAAAAATGGCGTTCGCGTAGCGTCTCGCAGAGAAGGTATTGATCTGAGTTCATAAATTTGAACAGAGTAATAGTAATTTTAAGTGTTGACGACAAAGTTATAAAAAAGTTGTATCGCCAGAGTAAACATGGAACGCGCTATTTCTGCGTTGGGAATTTTAATTTTTCTCGCTATATCCTACGCCTTCTCGGTGAATCGTCAGGCGGTACGTTGGCGAATAGTCGCGTGGGGCTTGGGATTGGAGTTTATATTTGCTCTCGTGATTTTGAAAACTCCTTGGGGTTTGAATGTGTTTAAATCTCTCGGAGATATTGTCAGTCAATTTTTGGCGTTTTCCGATGTCGGTGCGAAATTTGTCTTTGGAGAAAATTTTAAGGATCATTTCTTTGCCTTCCAAGTGCTACCGACAATTATCTTTTTCTCTGCCTTCATCAGTGTCTTATATCACTACGGCATTTTACAGCGAGTGGTAAACGTCATGGCGTGGGTGATGATGAAGACAATGAAAACATCTGGTTCTGAATCTTTATCCTGTGCAGGTAATATCTTTTTGGGGCCAACAGAGTCAGCGCTGATGGTGAAACCTTACATAGCGAAGATGACCCAATCTGAACTCCATGCCCTGATGACCACTGGTTTCGCCACAATTGCAGGTGGAGTATTAGGAGCGTATATTTCCTTTGGTGTACAAACAGAACACTTGATAGCGGCTTTTTTTATGACTGCTCCCACATCGTTGGTGGTATCAAAATTGCTGTACCCCGAAACGGAAGTATCAGAAACCGCTGGTAAAGTAAAGGCGAATGTCGAAACTAATTATGTAAATGTCATTGATGCGGCTAGTAGCGGAGCAATTGACGGCGTAAAGTTAGCAGTTAATGTTGGGGTGATGATTATTGCTTTTTTGGGATTATTAGCTGCTGTAAATGCCCTGCTGGCATGGTTGGGGGGATTTGTTGGTTTACAGCAACTTTCACTACAGTGGATTTTATCTTATTTGATGGCTCCCGTTGCATTTTTGATGGGCGTACCTTGGGCTGATTGTCGGCAAGTTGGGGCGCTATTGGGTACAAAGACAATTTTGAATGAGTTTATTGCTTTTTTGGATTTGAAGGCACTAATTGAGAGTGGTAAAATTTCCCAACGTTCAGTAATTATTGCGACTTACGCATTATGTAACTTTGCAAATATTGGCTCAATTGGCATTACCATCGGCGGCATTACTGGTATCGCACCTAATCGCCAGCATGATTTAGCTCGCATGGGTGTCAGGGCAATGATTGGCGGATTGTTAGCGGGTTTTATCACCGCTTGTATTGCTGGGATGTTGATTTAAAGGGGGCATGGGGAGATGAGGGAGTGGGGAGTGGAGAGTGGGGAGATGAGGGGGATGAGGAGGATGAGGGGGATGAGGGAGTGTGGGGAGTGTGGGGGGATGGGGGAAAGAGAATTAATGCTTCCCCATCCGGACACACCGGACACACCGGACACACTCCTAACTCCTAACTCCTAACTCCTAACTCCTAACTCCTAACTCCTAACTCCTAACTCCTAACTCCTAACTCCTAACTCCTAACTCCTAACTCCTAACTCCTAACTCCTAACTCCTAACTCCTAACTCCTAACTCCCAATGCCCAATGCCCAATAACCAATAATTTCAGTCATATTCAGCTTTCAGGTAGAAGAATTTGCCCTAAAATTTATGTAATTGTAAAATACTGAATCTTATATTTATTCACTTTAAATTTCTTAAAGTTTAATAGAATGCCAGACGCGGAAAAGTTCCAAAACCAGCTGGCTAGTGACAAGCTGCTGTATCGGCAAGTTAGTAAAGAATCAAATTATTCGTTGGTAGCCAGTAAAGAAGAGGGCACGATCCTTCTGTTACCTGATGGCAGAATTCAGGCTTGCAATGCCTCTGTTGAGAGCATTCTGGGAGTGACAACCGAGCAGTTTGTGGGGCAAAATCTACTCGAACCCAAATGGCAATTTATTGATGCAAATGGTTCGCCTTTGCGGTGTGAGATTCACCCGGCGATGGTTGCCCTGAAGACGGGTAAACCTTGTTTGAATGTAGTGTGTGGCTTCTATAAGCCCAATGGTCAGCTAATCTGGCTGTTATTGTCTTCACAACCGCTATTTCAGATTACAGGAATTACTCCCTACGCGATCGCCATAACTTTTTCAGATATTACTGAATCTAAATATCTCGAAGTTGAGGAAAACTGTAGCTGTGCTGAAGATACAAAAAAAATGGATGTGGAGAATTTTCGGCTGCGGTGGGATAGTCAACGTCTGTTTCAACAAATTGCTGGCACTCTTCCGGGTATACTCTATATCTATGACGTAATTGAGCAGCGAAATTGTTACGTTAATTACGAAATTGCTGAGGTTTGGGGTTACACACCAGAACAAATCCAAGCTATGGGAAATGAGTTGTTTACCCAACTTCTACACCCTGAAGATTTAGCTCGACTCCCTAGCTATCTAGAAAAATTTAATTCTATTAACAACGCAGAAGTCCTGAGTTTTGAATACCAAATTCGCCACGCCAATGGTGAGTGGCGCTGGTTTTGTAGCTATGACACTGTGTACAGCAGAACTGCCCAAGGATTAACACATCATATTTTAGGAATCGCTTTCGATATTACAGACCGACGACGCACAGAAATGTCCCTGCGGCAAAGTAACGAAAGGTTTGAATTAGCAGCAGCAGCAGTGAATTGTCTGATTTACGACTGGGAAATTTATCAAAATACTGTGGAAAGAACTCAGGGTTTAACTCAGGTTTTTGGCTACACGCAACAAGAAGCTAAACCTACCTTTGAGTGGTGGCAAGAACGCATCCACCCTGATGACCAACAAATGGTCAGCGATCGCTTTATTGCTAGTATGAAGAATGGCAACCGTTATAGCATCAAGTATCGCGTGCGCCACAAGGATGGTCGCTATTTGTGGGTGCAAGACCAAGGGTTTGCGGTTCGAGATGCAACTGGTCAGGTCGTTCGGGTAGTTGGGACTAGTACTGATATTACCGAACAACAAGCTGCACTGCGCGATCGCCAGCAAGCCGAAACAAAGCTGCGAGAAAGTGAAGAACGGATTCGATTGGCAACTACCGCCGCTGAAGTTGGTATGTGGTTTTGGAATCTCACCACGGATGAGTTAATTTGGACAGACAAATGCAAGGAACTGTTTGGATTATCGCCAAAAGTCGAAATTAACCATGAAATTTTCCTCAACTGTATCCATCCAGAAGACCGCCAATTCATGCAGGAAGTAATCAGCCGTTCTCTGGCAGAAAGAGTTGATTGTGATATTGAATACCGCGTTGTTTGGCCTGATGCTACCATTCATTGGATCGATGCCAAAGGTCGGATTTTTTATGATGCCGATGGCAAAACAGTCAAGTTGATGGGTACTGCTCAAGATATTACCCAGCGCAAACAGGCAGAAAATGATTTGCGTCAGCGCGAAACTCAATTAAGGCGGTTAGTTGATTCCAACATTATCGGGATTATATTTGCTACTCCTGACTACATTACTGAGGCCAACGAAGCTTTTTTGGAAATGGTAGGTTACACGCGAGAGGAATTGTCGGGAGGTAAGGTACGCAGACAAGACATCACTCCACCTGAATATCATGCTCTCGATCGCCACAGCATAGAACAACTTTTAACCGTTGGTGTATGTAATGCTTATGAAAAAGAATATATCCGCAAGGATGGTTCCCGCATTCCCATATTAATTGGTGGTGCAATGGTCACGCGATCGCCAATGTCTTGGGTTTGTTTTATTCTTGACCTCACCCCCAGAAAGCAATTAGAAAAAGCACTGAGGCAACAAGCAGAGGAACTCAAACAAGCAAACCGCAATAAAGATGAGTTTCTGGCCATTCTCTCCCACGAATTGCGATCGCCCCTCAACCCGATTCTGGGGTGGTCTTCTCTACTCAGAAGTCGCAAATTTGATGAAAATACTACTAATCGTGCCCTGGAGACTATCGAAAGAAATACTCAATTGCAAATTCAATTAATTGATGAATTACTAGATGTCTCCCGAATTATTCGCGGTAAACTAAATTTGACTTTTGCCCCCGTCAACCCAGTAGCTGTAATTGAGGCTGCATTGGAAACAGTCCGGTTAATCGCCCAAACCAAATCGATCCAAATAAAAACCCAGTTTGACCCAAATGTGGGTAAAGTCTCTGGCGATCTTTATCGCTTACAGCAAGTTGTAGGAAATTTACTCACCAACGCCGTTAAGTTTACTCCTGCTCATGGAACAGTGGAAGTTAGCCTCTCATTAAGTGATGATTTGACTTCTCAATGGGCAATAATTCAGGTCAAAGACACAGGTCAAGGTATTTCACCCGAATTCCTACCCCACGTGTTTGAATATTTCCGGCAAGCTGATACCAGCACAACCAGAAAATTTGGGGGGCTGGGACTGGGATTAGCAATTGTTCGGCACTTGGTGGAATTGCATGGTGGAAATGCGACGGCCGATAGTCCAGGAATTGGACAGGGAGCTATTTTTACCGTTAGACTACCGGTGATGAAAGAGATTGGGGAAGCAGGGGGAGCAGGGGGAGTAGGGGGAGGAACGGAAAAATTTAACTTTTCGGTGCTGAATGGACTACGGGTATTAATTGTTGATGATGATGCTGATACTAGAGAGTTTGTGTCTTTCTTGCTACGCCAAAATGGCGCAGCGATAACTGTTGCCGCATCAGCAACAGAAGCCCTGACTGCCATTGTCCAGAAGGTACCTGATTTATTAATCAGTGATTTAGCAATGCCTGAGATAGACGGTTATGATTTGATGAAGCGGATTAGAGCCATGCCAAAAGAGCAAGGTGGAGAAATTCTGGCGATCGCTCTGACGGCTTATGTTGGAGAAAGCGATCGAGAACGAGTTTTGGCTGCTGGCTTTGAAAAACATGTTGCCAAACCAGTACAACCACTTGAACTACTGACCTCAATTGCAGATTTACTTGGAGAAAAATTGTGATATTACATACTATTTTCTTCAGTATTTTTCATCTCTGTCTGTAAATCTAATCCAACTCCCGGCGTCCTTCCAAAGCTCTTGCCAAAGTCACTTCATCGGCATACTCCAAATCACCACCCACAGGTAAACCAAAGGCGATTCGTGTCACCTTAGTAAATGGCTTCAGCAGCTGACCGAGATACAGTGTCGTTGTCTCCCCTTCGACACTCGGACTAATTGCCAAAATGACTTCTTGGGGTTGTTGTTTACTCACCCGACGTACCAAAGCTTGAATGGTCAACTGTTCTGGGCCAATTCCATCAATGGGAGAAATTACCCCACCCAAAACATGATACTTGCCCTTAAACTCACGAGTTTTTTCTAGGGCAATCACATCACGAGAATCCGCTACTACACAAATAGTATTGTTATCACGGTTGACATTGCGACAAATTTCACAAACTGGTTCAGCAGATAAATGAAAGCAGACAGAACACAAGCCGATCTGTTTTTTTGCCTCAATCAAAGCTTGCGCCAAAGCTTCTACTTCTGCTTCTGGTCGCTTCAAAATATGCAAAGCCAGTCGCTGGGCAGATTTGGGGCCAACTCCCGGTAAGCGTTGCAATTGCTCAATTAACCGTGCTAAAGGACGTGCGTAAACCGTGGTTTTGTCTCCAGAATGTTTTCACCTTAACTATGATGACATTCCTCAAGAATTTTGGAGTAATTTTCAGCTTACGGAGCTGGTGAAATTAATTGCTAGAGGCGATCGCTCGGTTGAAACACCTTAAAATTGAGTCAGATTCCGTCTAGGATAAATTAAGCTTTTTGGCGATTATGACACTAAAAAGCGCCCCCTTTCGGAGAGCGCTTTTGATTCTATTTAATTTTCAGTCAGTTAGCTTGGTTGTCAATTAACCGTTGATAGCAGGAGCAGTTAGAGCCACTCTAGCTTCATCAGCAGCAGCCAAATCTAAGGGGAAGTTGTGAGCATTGCGCTCGTGCATTACTTCCATACCCAAGTTAGCGCGGTTGATGATGTCAGCCCAGGTGTTGATGACGCGACCTTGAGAGTCGATGATGGACTGGTTGAAGTTGAAACCGTTCAAGTTGAAAGCCATTGTGCTTACACCCAAGGCGGTGAACCAGATTCCGATTACAGGCCATGCTGCTAGGAAGAAGTGCAAGGAACGGCTGTTGTTGAAAGAAGCGTATTGG
>JAVRBV020000025.1:0-55129 GCA_034531095.2 Nostoc sp. CreGUA01
CTGATTGCGGATATGTGGAAGATAGAGATATCAATGCAGCAATCAATATTTTGAGAATCGGAATCAGTACCGTGGGGCACACGGGAACTTACGCTTGGGGAGATTTGCCCTCTTGGGCGATTGGTGTAAACCTGTCGTCTAACGACGAGTCTTTGAACCTAGAATCCCCGCCCTATAAGGGCGGGGAGTGTCAATAATGGGTTCTTCAAAAGCAGTTATCGGCACAATTCACCATCTGCAAATCATTGGCTACGCTAGCGTCGGCGACTGGAGTCCATTAGTACGAACTGGCAATGCTGACGAAGTGATGAGTATTTTAATCCGTCAGATTTTAATGCAATAACCCAAAACCTCATTGTAGAGACGCGATTTATCGCGTCTTCAAAATAAAATCCCCGGCTTTTTAGGAAAACCGGGGATTTTTTTGGTGTAATGCTCTAGTTTCGATTAATTCCGATTTAGAGCGATCGGTAAAGTTGGTTCCGACAACACATAGGACCTCACTATCCAACGTTTCCATTAATTCCGATTTCGAGCGATCGGTAAAGGCCTAATAAGCCCTCGGCGAACTTTGCCATCGACTAGTTTCCATTAATTCCGATTTAGGGCGATCGGTAAAGTACAAAACAGTTCTGGTTTCGATCCTAAATTACTAGAGTTTCCATTAATTCCGATTTAGAGCGATCGGTAAAGGTTCTGGAATTGTCCAGAGTGCGGTTACGAAGCTATTCCGTTTCCATTAATTCCGATTTTGAGCGATCGGTAAAGACCAGTCGTACACAGTTACGAACGGAAGATATTATGTTTCCATTAATTCCGATTTTGAGCGATCGGTAAAGAGTTCGTTCAGGAGCCTTTGCCCCGTAAGGCTTTCAGCCACCAAATCGACACCACTCTAAAAAACATTATACATGTTGTGTGAAATTGAACAACACGCATACATGAAATCCTTACCTACCAAGGAATCGACACCACTCAACGAAAAATATAGGGTTTCGGCAATTTAGCGAGTGGTGTCGAAGAACATCTAAAATTCCTCATCCTCTCTGTGCCTGTACGTGACATAAATCATCTCACAAACATGCAACACAACTAAATATAGCGTTTCCCACATGGATAAGGTACAGAAAAAAATAGATCCTCGTAGGGGCGCACAGCTGTGCGCCCCTACCCATGTACCTCATTCAAAAGAGAATCGCTATATTACCCAGAAAAAAAAATTTCGTCATTCGCATGAAAAGGCCTTTACATCCTCAAATTTTCCGCCAAGATATAAAAGTCACAATAACTCACCCACCCTTACATAACTCCTAATTAACCAAATCGAGAATTATTACAAAGTATAACCACTGAATAAAAACTCAAATTTCTACAGTAACTTAAACAAGACTGCAACCAGTGACAAAAGCAAACGTGACCAAATATACAGCCATAACCTTTGCTCCCGTCCAAGGATTTATCGAGAAATCCCGTAAACTCCGAGACTTGTACGGTGCATCATTGATTCTCTCATATCTCAGCCAGCAGCTAGTAAAAGAAGCAGAAAAAACCACAACAGTCATATCCCCAGGACTTCCCAAACTCCAAAAAGGAATGCCAAATCGCATCCTAATAAAAGGACAATTTTCCAAATCACAAGCACAACAAACGCTGTTATCAGCATGGAAAGGAATATTGTACGAATGTCGCACATGGATAGAAGATAAAGTCTCAGATAAATACCATTGGGAGAGAGAGTGGACAAACTGGGGAAACCACGCCTGGGAAATCTTTTGGGGAGAAGGCGACAGCATTCCACTAGCGATGGACGACTTAGAAACGCGCAAACTTTCCCGTGGATGGACAGCGCTTAACTGGATAGGAGAGAGTTCTAGTTTAACAGGAACAGATGGAATCGCATTTCCTGGATTGGGTGGAAAAGCCAGAGATCCTAAATTTATCACCTATTCTTTAGAAGACGAACAAATTAAAAAATTTTATACAGCATTAGCAGCAATCACCGAAGAACCAGAAGAAGAAACCCCAGAAGGTAAATTTATTGCACCTAACGAAAAACTGAGTATTCCCGAATTAGTAAAACGTTTAGTTACCTGGCCTGAAATTCGAGATAACCTCAAAATAGAACCATTAGATAAAGGCTTTAGAGAAATTCAACGCAAACCCCAACCAACTAAAAATATCCCTGGACAATGGACAGGTTGGTTTATGGGAGATGGCGATAAAGTTGGCGATTATCTAAAAAAATTAGCTGCTAAAAATAATGGTGATGAAGAACTGAAAAATTTTACTCATGCAATCCGTGATTGGGGCAAAGACTTTGGCGAAAAATTCAACTTACGCGAAAAATTAGGTAGAGTAGTTTATGCAGGTGGAGACGACTTCTTAGGCATAATTTACAGTAAAAATCCTGCCGAACCTATTCCACCATTCAAAGCATTTGAATGGTTAATGACATTAAACAATAAATGGAAAGAACATAAACAACCTCTGACTGTCAGTGTTGGATTTGTTTGGGTTGCAGGTAGCGTCCCCCAACGAGATGTCCTGCAACATTGTCGAGAAGCCGAAAAACTAGCTAAATCTTTAGGAAGAGATAGAGTTACAATTCGCATAGTCTTTAACAGCGGTCAATATGTGCAGTGGACTTGTCCCTGGGATTATTTAGACATATTAACCAAATACCAAGACAGAGAGAAAAAATCAAACTGGAGTCATGTATATCAAGATTTAGCACAATTAGAATCACGACGTGCATTTAATCTTGATAAAAAAACCTTTGTGGAAAAATTCGCCATTGAATTCTTCGATATTTATTTCCCAGGCGAAGGCAAAGAATTGCTCAATCCTGAACGTGCCAAACATCTCGTCGGTTTTAGTGACGAAGATGATGCTTATGAAAGAAACAAAGCCACAATTGAGTGGATAAGTAACTTAATTCAAGTAGGCTGGCATTTATGTTCAAATACATAATTACAATCAATCCCTTCAAAAAATATGTAGGTTGGGTTGAGGAACGAAACCCAACAAATTCCGCAAAATGTTGGGTTTCGCAAAGCCTCAACCCAACCTACGAATATTCTTAAATTTTAAATAGGCTGACATTTATGTTCAAATACATAATAACAATCAATCCATTGGGATTAATGTATGGAAGTGCAGGTGCATTTCTTTCCCCAGAAAACTTAGTGGGTCGTTCTGGTGCTAAATTTCCACCAGAAGCCGCCACCCTCTCAGGCTTAATGTTTAGCGTCAACAAAATTACCAAAAAATTCCCTCAAACAGAATTGCGTGAAAACCTATTTGTAGCTGGCCCTTTTTGGTCAAAACTCAAAGACAAGCAAAATTTTTATATTCCCATCCCTTGGAATAAAATCATTGCCAAAAAAGCAGTAGATGAGTGGGAATTAAAAAATGGTCAATGGCAATTAGAAAATAAAAGCGAGAAACTAGAACCTGATTATCGTTGGCAAACAATAAATTCCTGGGGAATAGCACCAAAAACCCTGAAATCTAATGAGTCTGTAGCTAAAAATCCTTGGGAATACGTTTCCTTTCTGCATCCCAAAATCAAAACATCTGAACGTTGTGTAGAAAAATCAGACGGACTCTTCTTAGAAAACTCCGTCCAAATGTCAGACGATAGTTGTTTAGTTTATCTCTCAACCTATCCTCTAGAAAACGGCTGGTATCGCTTCGGCGGAGAAAACCACATAGTCGAAATCGAGTGCGAAGAACTTAAAAATAAAAAATTTTTAGCCCTATTAAATGAACCAATAAAACGCACCTTCGCCTTAATTGCACCAGGTATATGGGGTTCAAACCGCTTCTCTCACCGCCATCCTCAACATAAAACCTTTCCCCAAACCATAGAAATGCTAACAGATAAACCAGTACCCTACCGTTACCGCGCCAAAGGTAACTTAGGAAGAGGACGTTACGCCGTACCTGCTGGTAGCGTTTATGTTTTAGCCGAACCTTTAAACAAACCTTGGTACCAATGGGACGAAGCATGGTTTCCCGAAGAAGGTTACAGCCTAAAACGTGTAGGATGCGGTTTATGTTTACCAATAGAAATTAAAGGAGTCGCCTAACATGTACAAAAAAGCCTATGGAATCATAGAAACCTTAGCACCCTTACACGTAGGTGCAACCGCCGGAGAAGAAAGCGGAAATTTAAACTTAATATTCCGCGACCAATTTACCCAAACAGGAATACTTCCAGGAAGTTCAATTCGCGGTCGTTTGCGTTCTGAAATGCGCTTAATGGATGGAGAACAAGCTGCAAATTATTGGTATGGTGATGCAGCAGGTTCCGAACAATCAGAAATTAATAACGAGTCCATCATCAAATTTGAATACGCTTCCATACTGTGGCTACCAGTTTTTTGTCCCGGTCAACCAATAGTGTGGGTAACTAGTCCCCGCCTACTCCAACGCTACCAAAGAATAGCCGGCGAAACTATCAAAATAAACGGTAAATCTCTCAAAGAAATAGAAATACCCGACCCCTATACAGGTTCTAAAAACTTAAAAGCGCGGGAATCACAAGGTAAAAAAACCTTATTTTTCAACTTAGGTTTTGTGACCATCAACAAAACAACAGACTTATCCCCTTGGTTCCCATCCGGCAAAGAAAAACCATCGCTAATAGTAGACGACAGTGATATATCCATGATTCATGACATGGCATTATATCGTCAAAGTCGCGTCCGTTTAAAATCCGATCAAAAAGTAGTTGAAGGCGGCGGCTTCTTCAACACCGAAGCCTTACCAGAAGGAACCATCTTAGTATTTCCCATCGCCATCAGAGACGATAAATCAGGGAAAAAATGGCAACCCTTCAACGATACCCAAACCACAGACATCTACCTTGGCGGCTTAGAGTCCATCGGCTTCGGTCACTGTAGCTTAACCTTAAACGGTATCTAAACTCTCAAACTATTCTTTGCGTCTTTGCGCCTTTGCGTGAAATAAAAAAACTGACTCATCATCATACAAAATTAGGAAAAGATGTATCGTTTTGCACCATCAAAAATTCAAGGTGCGTTAGCCTACGGCATAACACACCCTACAAATCTTTAATTACGAATTACGAATTACGAATTACGAACTACGAATTACTATCACTTATGACCTGGAAATCCTACGACTTAGACCAACAAGCACAACGCCTAGTCCTCAAACACCGCGACCAAAAAGGAGTCATCGGTCAATCTCACAAAATGCGAATCACCGTAGCATTCGGCCTAGAAAGATTCTGGGGAGAACAATTAAGACTCTTAGAAAAAGAACCACCAAAAGGTCAATATTGGCGCGATACTTGGAAAAGCTTTGTCCAAATCATGCAACAAGCCGGAATTAAACTCCCCCAAGAAGATGTTAGCAGTAGAGACACCGCCAAAATTCAAGAAGTCGCCGCCAAACTATGGGAACTTCCCATCGAAGACCAAAGAATTTGTTTAGCCGTCCTGACTCAATTTTGTGACAGCTTAGTTTGGTGGACTCAGCGCTATAAAAAATCAGGAGTTGGCGATGACGAATAGTAATGAAGTCCCATTAATGTTTCAAGCGCAAATCTCGGGACGCGGACAAATTCAATATATTAGAAACCCCGAACAATCTGAAAGATGGGTTGACGAATGGGTAGAAGCCGCTGCAATAGACCCACCTAAATTTAGCAGCAACGTTAAAACAAAAGAATATCAAATAACTTGGCGCTTCGTTTCCAACAGTGGACAAGACGAAGATATCATTCGGCCAGTCATCGCCGCTAAAGGATTTCCCTTTTACCCAGGCGCAAGTATGAAAGGCGCATTTTTACGCGCCTGTACTCCAGAACAAGCTAAAAAATATTGTGGTGGAAAACTAACTAGCAACGATACCAAACCAGGAATTTTACGCTTTCACGGTGGTTATCCCAAAGATGCAACATGGGTTGAAGAACCATTAATTGACGTAGTACATCCTCAACAAGATTGGCAAGTTAAAAATAACGGCAGCCACTCAGCCTTTATTCAAATATCACTTTATAAACCCACCTTAGTATTTGGCATTTCCAGCACCGAAAAACTAGACGCCAGTGAATGGGAAATTATCTGGAGTATTTGGGATAAAGCCATAGAAAAAGGTATAGGTTCTAGAGTTAGTGCGGGTTACGGTCAACCGATAAACCACCCAGAAACCAAATTAGTAACTGTTAACCTACGCGGACAAGGATTAGCATCACAACTAACCGATAAAACAGGAGAATTTCGACCAAATATTTTTAAAGCCGCCTTACGCGGTCACACCCTGCGATTATTTAGCAGCGTCACCGACGAAAACACAGCCGAAGAATTAACTAGACAACTTTGGGGAGGTTTCGCTGGGAGAAATGGCGCAGTTGTGGGAGAATTGGGAATTTCTTTTAATGCCGTTGATTTAGAAATGGATGAATATAAATATGGTAGGAATATCATGCCTACCTATGACTTAAATGTAGGAACTTTGAATATTCTTTGCATGGGTACATTGTCCAAAGAATACAAGAAAGAATTGAAGACATTAGCAACACAAATTCTCAGATTTGCGATGCTGCTTGGTGGCTTCGGAAAATCCTGGCGACGCATTGACCATCGTTTATTTTTCCCAGATTATTTAAATGGTAATAAAAAACCAATGATAGGTTGTCATTGGCAATTTACACAGCAATCAAATCAATATTACTTCCCAGTAAATAGCCTCAGCCATATCACAAATATCTTGAATGATATTCAAAAAACTATAAACAACTGGCTGAAATTAAAAGGTAAAACCCCAAGTAATAAAATAAATTCTTGGCGCGAATCATTCAATCCGCAAAAAGTCCAAATCTGGGGACGCATCGCCCAAGATGAAGATGACAGTTTAGCCGTGAGATGGTTTCACGGTAATTACCAAGGCAGCAAATCAATTAAAGGTTTAAGTCTCACAGGTAAAATGAGTCAAATTGGTAGAATTTGGCATCGCATGTACCCGCACTATATCAAAAACAGAGAAGGAGAAATCAAACGTAAAGGTCGAGAATATGTAGAATTGCTAACAATTTTTCCTGATAAAAAAGATGAAACAACACAGGAATTTTTAAGTTTTTTACCTACCAGTGATTTTACCAAACTTTGGGGAGAATAAAATATGAGTATTTGGATTTTAACAACAGGTAATAGTGATGTCATCCTTCAACACGATAGAACTTGGGGAAGTTTGTACGGTGAAGTTAGATTTGATTTAGAATGTACAGAATTTGCTTCACCTTCGCCACGAGACCCCAAAGATAAAAGTGCTGGTTATACTATACCTGCGAGAGTTTTAGGTTTAGTGTATGGAAATCAACCTGATTATTGCAAATCAGATTTAAAATTTTCATTGCTTGATACTTATTGCCAATATTTTGAAGATAACAATATCAAGCCGGAAAAAATTATTATTTTGCTGACAGACCAAACTAAAATTTTTGAACAAGACCAAATTCTTTACGAAAAATGCCCTTACTGGCAAGATACTTGTACGCTTAGACCTCTATTAGAATGGTATTTTCAAGACAAATATCAACTAGAATTTTTATATCTAACACCAACAAACAAAGATAATAAAGGTATAGATAATTGGAATGAAACTCTTTCTTTAGTAGAAGAAAAATTCCGCGAGTTAGACTGTAATCAAGTAAAAACAGTTTATCTTAGCCATCAAGCTGGTACACCAGCCATATCTTCTGCTGTGCAATTTGTTAGCTTAGGTAAATTCAAAAACGTTCAGTTTTTAGTGAGTAACGAATATTTTGATGAAAATTACGAGCAAAAATCAAAATCAGAAGCTATTGAAAGTTCTAATTATTGGCGGGGAATGCAAATTCAAAAAGCACAGCAGTTAATTACAAGTGGCTTCCCTGGTGCTGCACTCAAAATATTAGAAAACATAAACGGAATAGAAAAAATTACCATTACTGAATTAGAGAATATTGTTGATTTCTTCAATCTCTACAATCCTCTAATAAATAGCAGCGAAGATTTGACTATTCCCCAAGCTACTCAGCGAATTGTTGACGCTCTTGACCTCATTGGCTTTTTCTTCAATCAAAAAAATTATCTCCAAGGTATCACTCTACTTGCTGCTGCTCAAGAAACTTTTTTAAAGGTAGCGATTGTATCACAATTAGGATTAATTAATGAAACTGTGATTTTAAATAATAGCTCTGAAAAAGTCTGCGATTTAGTACAGTGGATTCCTCGTGGCTTATTTTTAAAAGAATCTATTAATCATCAAAGTATTAATGACAAAAAATTAATTCTACAAAAATTAAAGTTTCCTGTAGATAGATTTAGATTTAATACAGATAAAGATTTTGATATTACCAATAAAAATTTTGCTTTAATTGCCTGGTTAAGGAATATAGATAACACTTTTGTTAAGTGGCCGTTATTACTATGGTATTGTGACTCTAAGAGAAATACAGAAGATGACCTGCGTAACCAATTCATGCACAATTTGTGCGGGGTTGAATATAACGAAGTAATTGATTATTTATTGGCAGATAA
The DNA here is from genome assembly GCA_034531095.2 of Nostoc sp. CreGUA01. Taxonomy (GTDB): domain Bacteria; phylum Cyanobacteriota; class Cyanobacteriia; order Cyanobacteriales; family Nostocaceae; genus Nostoc. The sequence goes on from JAVRBV020000025.1 coordinate 8,553, forward strand.
AACTCATCAAGTAACGGATGTTATGTCAGCTTATGTTAATGATGTTAAGGAACCATTTTTGAAGGCAATCAATTATTTTCAACTTCCCTACAAAAGAGAGAAGTTGGTTAAGAGACTTCAAGAAATCGCAAATTCTCTGATTTGACTATTTCATACCAATTCTCTATGAAGATATGCTTAATTATTCTGGGACATAGCGAATTATCTTTAAAAAACCTCCGCGTAACTTTGCGTTAACCTCAGCGTACCTTTGCGTTGAAAAAAAGCGAACATCCCATAAGCATTAATTCCCACAACTGCGCCAAAATGACCGAAAATAATTGAGTCAAACCAACAGGAGTAAATTTATCATGTCTCTCCTGCTAAGAGCGATCGCACTTGACATTCAAGACAGTCGCTACTTTTGCAACATTGTTAGCTTTGCCACGCTACTACTGAAAAAGTCTTGATAATTATTTTATGAGCAAAACCCCCCGCATTCCTATTCCACTGGAAGTAAAGAAATATGTCTGGCAACGTGACGAATATCAATGCCGGAGTTGCGGTAAAACTTCACTCGAAACTAACCTCACCATCGACCATATCATTCCCCTCGCCCGTGGCGGTCAAAATGATATCAGCAATCTACAAACTCTCTGCCTAGCTTGTAATCAGCAGAAAACTGACAGCATTGATCCCCGGTTTAGACGCCATTTTGATTTTTGACACTCCTGGGCGTTCAAGGGTAGCACAGCTGTGCTACCCCACCTGTTATGGAAATTGATTTGAAATCATACTGACATCAACGGCTAATTTTTTGCCCAACTTCAGCAATTGTCGGCACTGATGAATATCTTCTTCATTGCTCAGGCTGGTGATGCATAAAGGTATTATCTGATTGTGTAGACAGCTGAAATATAATTCTTGGGATCGATGTAAAGAAATATCAATATTTAATTGATCCCCGACATCTATCAGTCGCTCCAACTGTTGGATATCTGCATTAAAACTACCATTGGCATCATGTAATAATTGCCAGAGCGATCGCACAATTAACTGTTCTAATATCTGCTTGCCGTCGGGTATATTCAGCTGACAACGCAGATGTTTTGCTTCTGTGGCGATCGCCTCTAATTCTACTATGTGAGTCCAACGCATTTGCGGCTCGGTAATATCTTGCTCTAGCGATCGCAATGTCATCAAACAACGATGTCCCAAAGCTATCTCTGCTGCTACTTGCAATTCTTGGGGTACAGGAATTTGATCTCGATGAAACGCCATCAACACACCATAATTATCACGGTAGGCTTGGGTATAAAGTTGCCCTAATCGTGTCAGTGTTTCCTGACTCAGTAACCGCATAATCCGGTGGCGTTCTTCAGCAAATAGATTTTCCAAGCTGAAAGTTTCTTCGCCGAAGAACTGCGTCATTGCCAAGATGGTATGAGCTGCACTTGCTTGTTGTAGCGCCCCAAACAACTTTTCTTTCAATTGGCTGTAGTCACGCCGCCCAGTAAATTGTTGAATGCAGCAGTGGAAATCCCACCCTCCCAAGTGCAGAACCGCAAACACTAAATGTTCGCTTTCCCAGGTAATTTCTGATACTAGCTTTAAATTACCTACAGCCAGAGTTAGCGATCCCATGCGTTGCAGTTGGTAATCTAGCTCATTGACGGCGTAGCAATAAACCCGCTTTGTCTGAGTGCCTTGTGTTGAGTGCCCAGTGCTAAGTGTCGATCCCTGATTGGTAAACAAGGAACTAATGGCATAATGGGCTGCTACTTGTTTAAAACCCAGTTGGGCAGTGAGTACTAGTTGGCGATAAATTTCGCCGCCATGTTTGAATTGATCGACATTACTGGGGGCTAGACCAAGATGTTTTACGAAGCCTTTTTCCAGTTGTACGCCTGCGACTTCCCCCGCCAATTCCAAAGCACGGGCGGCATAGCGGAGAATCTGCGTCCCTTCTGGACGGGAAATTTCTTCAAAAAACCAACCGCAACTAGTGAACATCAACAAAGCATGACGTTGCATTTCCAATAAACGCAGGGCGTCTACTTGTTCGGCGGCTGTTAGTTTGTGGGTTTGGTGGCGGGAAAGGAAACGGTTGACATTGGCAGAAGTGCGATCGCGCATCACTTGAATATATTCATCCCGCGCTTGCCAGGGATCGCGAAATAACTGCCTGCCATATTCTTCATACACTTCAATCAGCTGATCCCGCAGCCAATTGAGAGCATCCCGCAACGGACGACGCCATTTCTGATGCCAAACACTTCCTTCTCCACCACAACCACAGTTCTCCTGCCATCTGTCTACACCGTGGGCGCAACTCCAGGCTGTGATGGGCTTCAATTCCACTTCCCAAGTCGGAGAATTTAAGCTCAGATAGTGGGCAAAGTTCGTCACTGTCCAACTCTGTTGGGGAAATTCTTTTGTAAAGGCGTAAGCTAAAGTTTTTTCAGTTCCTTTTTTATGATGTCCAAAGGTTTCGCCATCTGTGGCCACAGAAATCAACTGAGCTGGACGATGATCCCCACGCACTGCCGAACCGATACGCCCCGCAAAACGATTGGCATTATAAACCACATCACTAAAACCCATGTCCCGCGATATCGGACCATCGTAGAAGAAGATATCAATGTAGGGTAATCCTTCCTTACTTCCATCCTTGGGACTATCGGGGATCGTACTTAAAGGTGAAGATGAAGTGTCTAATGTCGGCTTCAAATAACAACGATAGGGACGGGTGGGATCGATCTGACTGCCACCGACTTCGTACCATTCAGGATTGGGGTTCTCTTTGGTGGGGAAGGGACGACAACGCTGTGCCTGAGACGGTGCAAGGATAATGAAGCGAATACCTTCAGCAACTAAAGCTTCTAGAGTGGGGTAGTCCACACCAGTTTCCGCTAACCACATGCCTTCGGGATCGCGGCCAAATCGGGAACGGAAGTCTTCTTTACCCCAGCGAATTTGGGTATATTTGTCGCGTTCATTCGCTAGAGGCATGATGATGTGATTGTATACTTGCGCGATCGCATTCCCATGACCATGCAAACGTTGACTACTCTTAGCATCGGCTTCCAAAATCCGCTGATAAACCTCCACATCGTAGCGTTCTAGCCACGACATCAGCGTTGGACCAATATTAAAACTAAAATACTCATAATTGTTAACGATCCCCGTCACTTCGCCTTGGTCATTTAGCACTCTGGCAAAAGCATTCGGGCGATAGCATTCCCAATGAATCCTCTCATTCCAGTCATGGAAAGGTGCAGCGCTCGGTTGACGTTCAATCGCGTCCAGATAAGGATTTTCCCTCGGTGGTTGATAAAAATGACCATGCACCGTCACATAAACACCATGAGCCTTTCTCAGGGGATCGCTCTGGTGAGTATTCTGAGAATCTGAATTTAATGTTAACGTTGAGCCAGAGCTAGCTGGCATTTGAGCAGCAGAAGTCATGTATATATATCCAAAACAAAAAACTTGCAGTTGCACCGATCGATTTTGTGCATAAACGTTTCTACAATGCTTTGCACACAAAATCCGGTATAAACAACAACTATCAAATACAACCAAATTTTTGAGAAAGCGGTCTTATTGTAGTGGGAAATCTGCGTTATCGCACAGCCCTTTCCCCGAAGGCTTCAAGTCATTAGCCATTATACAACGCCTCTGTTAGGGGTTTTCTCGTTGGCAGCGCCAATCAAAAATTTAATTGTCTTTTAATATATTAAACCCCATTTTTGGTGTAATATTCTGAATCCACTTCATACTTTTGCAACAAAAGATTACGAAAACTTCTTAAATGGCAACACTATTTTACATAACATCCACGGGAGTAACCTGAAAACAGTAAAATCTCTGAATTAGTCTATAGATGCTTGAGAGTATCCTGTGATGAGTGGTGAGAATTCCCCACTTATTGATTCTGAATTCTGAATTCTGTATTCTTCTTCAATTCAACACTCCAAATTTAAAATCTAGGACTACCCGCTGTGCATGATACCCTCAACTCAAAGCAACAAATGTCAACTAAAAACATTATTTTTCTCGTTTTATTACTGTTTATCCCAGTTTCTCTAGCAGCCCACTTTCTGGAGTGGGGAGAATTAACAGTTTTCATCACAGCTGGATTAGCGATTTTGCCTTTAGCGGCTTGGATGGGAGCAGCCACAGAAGAAATTGCTGTGGTAGTTGGACCATCATTAGGGGGGTTATTAAACGCCACTTTTGGCAATGCTACGGAACTAATCATCGCCCTCGTGGCACTGAAGGCTGGTTTGATAGATGTAGTCAAAGCCAGTATTACGGGATCGATTATCGGTAACTTACTGTTGGTGATGGGTCTTTCCATGCTTTTGGGAGGACTGCGCTACAAAGAACAAACATTCCAGCCAATTGTGGCGCGGGTAAATGCTGCTTCGATGAATTTGGCTGTGATTGCTATTTTGTTGCCCACAGCCATGAACTACACCGCTACAGGAGTTAACGAACAAACGCTGCAATATCTATCTGTTGCTGTTGCTATAGTTTTAATCCTGGTTTACGCCCTAACGCTGCTGTTTTCCATGAAAACTCACTCTTATTTGTATGATGTGGGTGTGGCAGAAACTGAAGAAGAGGAAGTTTCCCATAGCCAACCCAATGTTGCATTGTGGGTTGGTGTGCTGCTAGTGTGTACCTTGCTAGTGGCAGTTGAGTCAGAAATGCTGGTGGATTCTCTAGAAGTGGCCACATCACAGCTAGGTTTAACATCATTGTTTACAGGGGTGATTTTAGTTCCCATCATTGGTAACGCTGCTGAACACGCCACAGCGGTCACCGTGGCAATGAAAGATAAAATGGATCTTTCCCTTTCCGTGGCTGTGGGATCGAGTATGCAGATTGCCTTATTTGTCGCTCCTGTGTTGGTGATAGCAGGATTGGTATTGGGTCAGCCAATGGATTTGGATTTCAAACCTTTTGAATTAGTAGCTGTGGTTGTGTCAGTGTTGATTGCAAATACCATTAGTTCCGATGGTAGGTCTAATTGGCTGGAAGGCACTTTATTATTAGCTGCTTATACAGTGTTGGGGTTCGCCTTCTACTTTCATCCAGTTATGGATGGTATGGGTTAGTTAACTCGTGATGCCCAGACATCGCCTCAAGTTTAACCCAAAGCGATCGCTCTTGATTATGGGTAATTAGTTCACTGTGACATACTCCCACACTGATGCAAGCATACAGTGTGGGCTTCTCAGCGACTCCCGGTATTCCGTCGGACATTAACTGAGCTTTATTTAGACTGCACGAGATGCCCCTCCGCACAGTTGAACAAATACAAAGCCAAAAGTGTGGTCTTGGGGGTTTCCCCCATGAACAACTTTTCAAGACAAATGTTCAAACACCTTTATACTGTCAGAGTTTTACCTAACCACAGAAAGCGACTTTAATGAAGTCTAGTTACTGGGTAGAACCCCATACTCTGAGTTTTCAAGGTACAGCGTGTAGGAGAGCGACTGCGGTCTTGGGGTTTCCCCAAGTGGAGCAAGTGGCGTAGCCGTTAGCTATTAATTTGATTAAACCTACACCTTTTAAGTATACCATAGTTACGGTGAATCGTCGTAATTATGGTAAGAAAACATAGAGTAGAAACGAGGCTTAATGATAGAGAACTGGGATTATTAAAGGAGTTTGCTGATGCGTTGGATATACCGATGTCTGAAGCGTTGAGAACCCTAGTCCAAAGTTTGGCGATTCGTCGCCCACCCCACTCCCAAGAGCGATGACAATCGTTATTGGTCGGGGGCGGGACTCCTCACCGCCCAAAAATTCATCTCATCACTCGTCATCGAGGACTGAGTGAGAGGCTTCTTTTTGTTTTAGCTAAAAATCATCTTCTCAAGTTTTTTCCAGAAAATTGTATATTTAATCACATTTTTCTATTAAATTGCTGCATTATGGCATTCAAGACTTAGTACGATCGACTACAGAGAAAATTTAGTGAAATTCTGTTCCTAAATTTATACAACAGATGATTCAAATTCTGGATTCTACTTTGAGAGAAGGAGAGCAAACTCCTGGAGTTTATTTTCCTCCTGAGATCAAGTTAGCGATCGCTCAGTTTTTAGATCGCATCGGAATTGATATTATTGAAGCTGGTAATCCCGCAGTAGATCGAGAAATTGCCTTAGCGATCGCTCGGATTGCCAATGCTGGTTTGAAAGCGAAGATCGGCGCTCATGCTCTTTGTCGAAAAGATGATGTGAAAAAAGCACTAGAGTGTGGTATCAACTTCTTAGGGATCTTTTTTAGTGTTTCCCAGAAACGATTGCAACAAGACTATGATATTGGTCTAGAAAAAGCGATAGAAAAAATTGTAGAAGTTATCACTTATGCTAGAGAGCAGCAAGAAAACTTATTAATTCGTTATACTCCCGAAGATACAGTGCGATCGCCAATAGAAAATGTGATTGCAGCGGCGATGGCAGCAGTACGAGCCGGAGCTAATATCATCAGCATAGCTGATACAACTGGATACACAACACCATTTGTGCAAAACCGCAGTATTTCTTATTATGTGAAAACCCTCAAAGAAGAATTTGCCAAACAGGAATTATATCCAAAAATAGAAATTCATTGTCACAACGATCGAGGTTTAGCTTTAGCAAATGCCTTAGATGCTTACAACGCCGGAGCAGATATTATTGATGTCACTGTCATGGGACTAGGGGAACGATCTGGCATTGTTGATTTAGCAGAATTACTGATAAATTTAACAGACATAGTTGCAGAAAGATCGTCTTGGAATTTGAGCCATTTAAAGGAATTATATGATTTTGTTAGCGAGCATTCCCACATTTCTATTTCTCCTCATCATCCCTTAGTGGGAAAAAATGCCTTTACTCACTATGCAGGTGTTCACGTCAATGCTGTAGCAAAAGATGAGAAACTTTATCAAAGTTTAAATCCGGAAATTTTAGGAATTAAAAGTAGCTTGGCATTGGGAATGCAATCAGGATATATTGCTGTCAAACTGGCTCTCAAGCAGATTGGTAGAGAAGAAATTGCTGAAAACCAAGATTTAGTAATTAAGATTTTTCAAGAAATCAAAGAAATTGCTAAAAGAGGAACTCAAATTAATATCGAGAAGGAATTACCAGCAATTGTAGAGCGTTGCACTGGTAGCCAAATAATTCCTAGTGAGATTTGTTCAGTTTCTGGTTGAGCTGATACCAATTCGTAATTGCAAGATCCCCGAATTCTTCAAGAAGTTGGGGATATTACCACAGCTAACCCATCAAAATTAATGACATAGACCACTAGTGATGCGCTGACGCAAAGAGCTATTGTTTCATAAAACAATAATATTGGTGTCATACTATTTCATCAAAATTCTGAATTCTGAGTTCTGAGTTCTGTATTCTTCTTCAACTAACTCTGTGTTTCATGGGAATTTCTATCCAAAACTCACAGCCTTTACCAGGATCAGAAACACACTTGATATTACCGCCATGTTTTTCCACAATAATTTGATAGCTAATAGATAGCCCCAAACCAGTACCATGTCCTGGTTGCTTAGTAGTAAAGAAAGGTTCAAAAATGCGCGATCGCACCATTTCTGGAATACCACAACCATTGTCCGCAATGGAAATAATAATAGTATTCCACTCTCGGACTTTTGTCCGAATCCAAATTTTGGGATTGTCAATTATTTGACCAAAATTGACTCCATGTTCCAAAGCATCGATCGCATTATTGAGAATGTTCATAAATACCTGATTCATCTGCGCTGCATAGCAGACTACCGGAGGTAAATTACCATATTCTTTAATTACTTCAATGGCAAAAGAATTAGTTTGTGGTTGCAATCGATGTTGTAAAATTAACAAAGTACTATCAATGCCTTCATGCAAATCAACAGGTTTCATTTCGGCTTCATCGAGTCGAGAAAAACTTCGTAAAGACAACACCAATTGAGAAATCCGGTCTGCACCCATTGTCATGGAAGTGAGAATTTTTGGTAAGTCATCGGCAATAAAATCTAAATCTATTTCTGCTGCTTGTTTTTGAATTTCTGTTGTTATTTGTGGATACTGTTTCTCATAGAGTTCGAGTAATTTTAATAAATTTCCTGCATGTTCGCTAACATAAGTAATGTTACCGTAAATGAAACTAATTGGATTGTTAATTTCATGTGCAATCCCAGCAACTAATTGTCCTAAGCCTGCCATTTTCTCGCTTTGAATCAACTGGCTTTGAGTTTGCTGTAATTCTTTGAGAGTCTCGGTGAGTTCTTCTTTTTGACGTTGAGTTTGTTCGAGTAATTCCGCTTGTTGAAGTCCCACTCCTAACTGAGTGCCAATCTGCATTAGCAAATCTACTTCATCTTCTTGCCAATCACGGGGTTTCATATTTTGATATGCTGCTAATAATCCCCAAAGTTTCTCGCCCTGGAAAATTGGCACAATCATATATGCCCTAGCCTGAATTAGGTCAATTAAGGCAATGTCAAAAACAGAATAATTAACTTTGTAAATATCTTTAATAACTACTATTTTACCATTAACAAAATCTCCGCCTTGGTTATTTTGCAAGTAATCATCTGCGATTGCATTTACAAGTTGTTTGACTGGTGTCCAACCTGGGGCTAAAGACTCAGCGACAAATTCGCCACTCCAATCAGCCCGGAATCGATAGATTGTCACTCTATCAACTTCTAATAGCCGTCGCACTTCTTCTGTGCTGGTAGCAAAGATGGTGTTAATATCAAGAGATTGACGAATTTTCTCTACCGTTGCGGCTAAGGCCTTCTCCCTTTCAGTGGCTTTAGCCAGCTTCTGGGCTTGTACTTGCACCTGTCTCAAAGATTCAGCTTGCTGTAATGCTACCCCCAATTGGACACCAACTTGCGCCAACAAGTTAATTTCCTCATCTTGCCAATAACGCGGCTGGGAGTTTTGATAAGCTACTAGCAATCCCCAAAGTTTCTCACCTTGAGAAATAGGTACAAAAACTTCATTACGTGCATACTTACCTGCTTGAGTTCCTTGGACAAGAACGCCTTCCGTCACAGGTTGGGGCTTAACTACTGGTGTCCAGCCATCAACAATAGAATCAGCAACAAATTCACCACTCCAATCAGGATAAAAGCGATAAATTGCCACTCGTTCTACTTCTAATAACCCTCGGACTTCTTGAGTGGTGGTTTTAAAAATCGCTTCAATTTCCAGTGACTGACGAATTTTTTCTACGGTGTTCGCTAAGGCTCTTTGCCTTTCAGCAGCTTTACTGATTTGTGCTGCTTGGAGTTGCATTTGTTGTAAAAATTCCGCTTGCTGCAAAGCTACACCCAGTTGGGTACTCACTTGGGTGAGCAAGTAAACTTCATCTTCTTGCCAATCACGAGTTCCAGTGTTCTGATATACTGCTAGCAAGCCCCACAGCTTTTGACCGTGGTAAATAGCAATGATCGCGTAAGCTTTTGCTTGATAAATTTCTAAAATTTTAATGTAGCAGTCGCTAAAACCTGCATTGTAAATATCATTACAAATACGGTAAACTTCACTTCTGCTAAAGCGACCTCCTGACGTTTCTTGTAAGTAGGTATCAGCAACTGGGGGTTTAGCTAAATCTTTAGCACTACATTCACTGATGTTTTCGCTCAATTCTGATCGGCATAATTGCTCATCTATCAGCGATATCCAACCTTCTGTCACTGATTCAAAGACAAATTTACCACTCCAATCTGAATTAAAGCGATAAATTGCCACGCGATCGGCATTTAGCAGCTGTCTCAATTCTGCGGTGCTGGTGCGGAAAATGCTTTCCAAGTCTAGAGACTGACGAATTTTCTCAATAGTTATGGCTATAGTTTTCTGCCATTCTGCTGCTTTTTCTTTAGCTTTTGCTTGTGCTAGTTGTGCCGATTGTAGTTTCACTTGTTCTAGGTAATCTGCTTGCTGTAAAGCTACTCCTAGATGTTCAGCAATCAGTTGCACAAACTCAATTTGTGATGTTTCCCATTGCCGAGGACTATGACACTGATGAATACACAATAATCCCCATAAATTTTTACCTTTCAACAAGGGAGCAACTATATTGGCGCGTACCTGAAATCTTTCCAGAATCTGGACGTAACAATCACTGGCGCTTAGTTCATAAATATCAGCTGTTGCTTTAATTCGACCTTGCTGATATAGCCCTGCAAAGTCTTGGGCAAAGCAGTGATCGCGCACTTTGGCTGCTAGCGCTGAACTCCATTCATCTCCCACATCTTCATAGATAAATTCTCCTTCCCATGCCAAATCAGGATAAAAACGAAACACACCGACGCGATCGCTTTTCAGCAGCTGGCGCACTTCCGTAACTGTAATTTTAAAAATGGCGTCTATATCTAAAGATTCACGAATTCGGGCAATAACTCCAGACAAAGCCTTTTGTTGCTCATTCTGACGCAAGGAAAATGTCACATCACAATGAGATTCTTGCTGTTGTGAATTTGGTTCTATGGGTTGAATAATAGAAGAGTTTTCCATTCCCTGGGGAATTTTAAATATTAAAAGTTCTCATCTCATAATTCCCTCAACCATCGCAAAGTTAACAATTATCTGAGTAAAAGGGATTGGGGAGTGGTTAATGGGGACTGGGAATTTAGGAAAAAACAGAAAAATTATGGCATTGAGCCTGATTTGCGCCTAATTTTAGTACTCAGTAACAAAGGTCTCCCTAGCAGCCCCAACAAAAAATTATGGTGGAAGACTCACTAGATAAAATAATTTAGGGACATGATATTACCATGTCCCTATAAAAATACAGCTAAGTAAAGAGCTTGTTTGACTTCCCAATTCCCAATTCCCAATTCTGCTGTATTTTTCAACTACGAGGGGATTATCGCCGCTTGGGAGTGGTACTGCCAGTGGTGCGTTTTTCTTCATCTCGACGACGGCGATCGCGCCAATCTGCCAGGGTCAAATAACCAATGCCACCTGTTACTGCTACCAGCAGCACTATAGCAACTAAAGCCAAAATACTCAGGAATGGACTTTCTACCATGCCTCTACAGTCCGTTACGTCCCCAAACTACCATTGCAATCGACCAAGTGAACACGACTAGCAGCGATACCCAGCCCAGTGTCAAAATTTCCATAGTCCCACTTTTCAAATAATTACAAAAGGTTTCTAATGTTTATCATACAGGGATTGGGCAGGCTGAGATTTTTTTATCAATGATGTTGTAAGTTTTGCAGGCGATCGCTTTTTCTCAGACCATCTTTTTCTTAGTATTTATTAAAACAAGTGTGAAAAAATAGCGATCGTGCTTTTATAGTTACTGGCTTGGGAATATTAGGGTTATGGGTATATATCTCAAATTTACCAACCCTTAGTATCAATGCCGACATTTCTTACTGATACTTTACACTCTGACGGTTTTATTCCCCACGGACATTGTTATCTCTGGAAAACTGGATTAGTTTGGCTCCACATTATTTCTGATGCCACTATTGCTTTCGCCTATTATTCTATTCCCTTCTTATTAATTTACTTTATTTCCAAGCGCCAAGACGTTCCTTTTAATCGAATATTTGTATTATTTGGTGCATTTATTGTTGCCTGCGGTACTGGACACTTAATAGATATTTGGACGCTTTGGTATCCATACTATTGGATTTCAGGTTGTCTAAAAGCTGTAACTGCGATTATTTCGATATATGCGGCATTTGCGTTAGCTTCTCTGATGCCTCAAGCCCTGATGCTACCCAGCCCAGCCCAATTAGAAGCTATCAATCGAACGCTTTCTACTGAAATTGTAGAGCGCAAACGCATCGAGCAAGAACTACGCAAAGCTGAAGAAGTCGCTAAAAATTCCAGCCAAGCCAAGAGTGAATTTCTGGCCAATATGAGTCATGAACTACGCACACCCCTCAACGGCATTCTGGGCTATACACAAATTCTGCAACGCACAGAATCTTTGACTGAAAAAGGACGTAAGGGACTCGGTATTATTTATCAATGTGGTTCTCATCTTTTAACCCTAATTAATGATGTTCTCGATCTTTCCAAAATCGAAGCTCGTAGACTCGAATTGTATGCTGTTGATTTTTACTTGCCCGCCTTTATTGATAGCGTGACTGAAATTTGTCGCATCCGTGCAGAACAAAAGGTCATTGGGTTTCACATAGAACTCGATCCTAATTTGCCAACAGGCATTCATGCTGATGAAAAGCGCTTACGGCAAGTACTAATTAATTTGCTTAGTAATGCGATGAAATTTACCCAAGAAGGTAGTGTTAGTTTCAAAGTTCAAGTTACTGGCCGAGAATCAAATGCCAATGGACAGACTAATTACAAAATTCGCTTCCTGGTAATAGATACTGGCACTGGTATAAAACCCGAACAAGCCGAGAAAATCTTCCAGCCCTTTGAGCAAGTGGGAACTCAGAAACGACAATCTGAAGGTACAGGATTGGGGTTAGCAATTAGCCAAAAAATTGTTTTATTAATGGGTGGTCAAATTCAGGTGCAAAGTACCTTAGGGCAAGGTAGCACTTTCTCGTTTGAGGCAGAATTTCCAGAATCTAAAGATTGGGCAAAGGTTTCCAGAGTAGTTGACCAAGGAACAATTATTGGTTATCTCGGACAAAGACGCACCATTTTAATTGCAGATGACAAATGGGAAAATCGATCGGTAATTGTAAATTTACTAGAGCCAGTTGGCTTTACTGTTGTAGAAGCTAGCCAAGGTCAGGAAGCATGGGAACAAGCTCTAGCCCATAAACCAGACTTGATTATCACTGACTTAGTGATGCCAATATTGAATGGATTTGACTTAATTAATCGTTTGCGTAAGTCAAAGCAATTTCAAGAGATTGCTATCATTGCTTCGTCTGCTAGTGTGTTTGCCATAGACCAACACAAGAGTATTGATGTCGGTGCAGATGCGTTTCTACCAAAGCCTGTAGAAGCTGAAACGTTGCTGGAAATGCTGCGACAATTTTTGCAAATAGAATGGATTTTTGACGAGAAAGTAGAGGCAATCAAAAAAAATAAAGCAGGTGATTTTGAGCAAACAAATGAGATGATTTATCCTGCTCGTGAAGTTTTGCAAGAATTACTGGAACTCGTACAAGATGGCGATATTCAAAAGATTTTAGAAATAGCTAAAAATCTTTCTAAAGCTGATGAAAAATTAAGCGTTTTTGTGCAACATCTTGTCCAGCTTGCTAGTAATTTCCAACTCAAACGCTTGGCAAATTTTATTGAACAATACATCAATTAATTTGAGTGGAAAATTAATTTGTAATCTGCCATGAATAAACAACAAAATACTGGATTTATTTTAATTGTCGATGATAATCCGACAAATTTATCTCTGCTGTGTGAAGCACTCAATAGTGAGGGTTTTCGTTTCCGTGTAGCAGTGGATGGAGAAAGTGCGATCGCTCAAGTTGAACGCAATCAACCAGAATTAATTTTACTGGATGTACAAATGCCAGGTATTGACGGATTTGAAACTTGTCGTCGCCTGAAAGCCAATTCTGTTACCCAAAATATTCCGATTATTTTCACCACTGCCTTAGCAGATACCGAGAGCAAAACCAAGGGATTTGCCCTTGGTGCAGTAGACTATATCCCGAAACCTTTTGCTCAAGAGGAAGTGATTGCTAGAGTGCGTGTGCATTTACAACTCAAACAATTGACTGAATCTTTGGAACAACAAGTTAGCGATCGCACCAAAGCATTGCAACAAGCCCAAGTCAAACTAGTTCAACAAGAAAAGCTATCAACATTAGGAGAGTTAGTTGCTGGTATTGGTCATGAAATTAATAACCCCATCAACTTTATTTCTAGTAATATTCCACCCTTGGAAGAATACATTGCAGCAATAACCGAGTTGCTCTTATTGTATCAACAAGAATATCCAAATCCAACAGCCAAAATTAACACTGTTATTGATAAATTGGATTTGGATTTTATTCTTGAAGATATCAGAAAAATCTTGAACTCACTGGAATTAGGCAGCGAACGAATTCGCAACCTTTCTAATTCACTCCGCAACTTCTCTCGTTCAGATAGTGATGCCAAAATATCTGCTGATTTGCACCAAGGGCTAGATAGCACACTCATGATTTTACAACATCGCTTGAAAGCTACTAGCGATCGCCCGCGCATTGAAGTTATTAAAAACTATGGAGTACTACCACAAGTCAGGTGCTATCTAGGGCAGATGAATCAAGTATTTATGAATATTCTGGCAAACGCCATTGATGCCTTGGATGAAGCTATGGTGCAAGGCAAAATCAGCAATATAATTCCTGAGATTAAAATTGCAACGGCAATAGAATCTCAACAATTCGCTGTAATTCACATCGCTGACAATGGGATTGGTATTCCTGAACGCTTGAAAAAACGCTTGTTTGAACCGTTATTTACCACAAAAACTGTTGGTAAAGGTACTGGACTTGGCTTGTCCATCGCCTATGAAATAGTTGTAGAAAAACATAAAGGTGTATTAGAGGTGAACTCTCAACCAGGCTTGGGAACTGAATTTATCATCAAAATTCCCACATGAAAATGGGGCATTGGGCATGGGGCATGGGGCATTGGCCAAACAGGGCATTGAAAGTGTGGGAGGATGGGGAAGAAATCTATACCCCCACACTCCCTCATCTTCCTCATCTCCCTCATCTCCCTCATCCCCCACCCCCCATACAGTGAACACAATTTCAAATCCTCAATTAATGGCAGAACGCTTAGAATCTCTCAAAGCTGGCATAATTGGAGGTTTTTCTTTATTTTTTGGCTTTGCGATCGCTAGTCTTTTTAATACTTTACTACTAGCAAAGTATTTTAAAATACTTGTAAGTCTACAAACCGATTTCAATTGGTATTTGTGGATGAGTGCTGCTGTTGCAACTTTTACTGGTTTTCTGTTCGGTGTTACTTACCGCTATATCATTCGCTCGGATAAAAATCTTCAACTCAAATCTGGTGGTGTGCTGGCTTTTGGTTTGGTGCGCGGATTGACCCAAATAGAGCTTGGTTGGAGCTACAATACCACAATTTGGCCTCTTTTAGTAATGGCGGCAGAAAGTGTATTGTGGTTTGCAATAGCAGCGAACGCTCTTGATATCGCTATGCAACTGAATTGGGTTAAACCTTTTTCATCAACCTAAGTTGGGTAGCACGGCTGTGCTACTTTACCGTGCATTGTGCTTCAAATAGATGAAAAATGTAGTATAATAGTTACAAAAACGTACATTTTTACTTATGTAAGTTTAAAAACTAATTAAAATATCTATTACCTAATATGAAATCTGAAACATTCCACTATTATTTGATAGTTGATTTGGAAGCTACATGCTGTGACCGGGGGACTGTTCCGCGTCATGAAATGGAAATTATCGAAATTGGTGCAGTGATGCTCAATCGGGCAACGTGGGAAATTGATTCTGAGTTTCAGCAATTTATCCAACCAGTTAGACATCCAAAGCTGACAGCTTTTTGCACACAATTGACTAGTATTCGTCAGGAAGATGTTGATGAAGCACCAAAATTTATAGAAGCAATTTCTGGCTTTAAAGAATGGATTGATTTATTTCCCAATCATATTTTTTGTTCTTGGGGCAATTATGACAAAAAGCAATTTATTCAAGATTGCGCCTTTCATAATGTTCCTTATCCTTTTAGTTCACAACACATAAATATCAAAGAAGAATTTTCCAAATACCTTGGCGTGTCTAAAAAATTTGGTATGGCACAAGCTCTCAACGAGTTGGGAATAGAATTGCAAGGCACACACCATCGTGGCATTGATGATGCTCGCAACATTGCATCTATTTACAGACATATGGAAGCTGGGGATGAGGGAGGTGGGGAGATGGGGAGGTGGGGAGGTGGGGAGGTGGCCAAATGAGGGAGAAAGTAATTCTTCTTTCCCCCCATCTCCCCATCCCCTTATCCCCCCATCCCCTTATCCCCCCATCCTCTTTCCCCCCATCTCCCCATCCCCTTATCCCCCCATCCTCTTTCCATGCCCCATGCCCTTTTACAGACTGCTAATCGCTTCTGCAACTAGCTTGGAAACAAAGGGTAAAATTTCACGATTCTTAGCCTGGGCTTTGCCTTCAGTAAATACCACTAAGAGGTAGGGGCGCTGGTTTGGTAACTCTACATAGGCGACATCATGGCGAACTTGACTTGTCCAACCCGCCTTTGACCAAATTTGGGCATCTTGAGGAAGTCCAGCGCCTAAAAAACCTGTTACTTGATCTTCTTCTAAATAAGTGGGCAAATCTTGGAGATCACGTTTGAGTAAAGCCATCATTGCTTGCGATCGCGCACTTGAAACTGCGACACCGCCGATAATACTATGCAATAATCTGGCGATCGCATTTGTGGTCAACATATTCCGATTTTCCAGTAACTCTCCCACAAATGCCCGTTCCCGTCCATAGGGGCCATCACCCCAAGTTTTTTGACAGACGTTAATCGTCTGCATTTCTTCCCATCCCAGGGATTGATAATAGCGGTTAACAATATGACGCTGATATTTCCAGGTTTCAAATGGACCTATTGGTAGTTCCGGGCCTGAGGTGGTGCCAGTCAGAATGTCCACAACAAAACTGGTAGCATCATTACTAGAATCTACGATCATATCCCGCAAGGCTCGCTCTAATTCCTTAGAAGTTTGGCTCATGCCTTTTTCCAGCCATTCGTTTGCTGCCACCAAATAAAATAGTTTAACTACACTTGCAGGGTAAATTCGTTCAACACCACGATAAGTAAAACCCCGAACTGGATGATTCCAAAAAGCATTGGGAGTCAGGGCACCACCAGTATTTACCGGCACTGGTGGGTCGTAAACAACCCAAGTCAAGGCAATTTGGTTGCGGGCTAAAGTGGGAAATGCTGCCCAAGTTGCATCTAAAATGCCTAACCCAAGATTTTCAAGTTGTTCGTCTTTATTAAAAAAAATCATTCTCGAATAATGTCCTTTAATCTAAAATCCCAAATCCAAAATCTCAAATCAGCGGAGTATCAGTGTCTAGCTGACCTGAATTTATACGATTCTCCTGAGTGTACGCGCCTAGCGACTCAAGCCGCATCTGGGCGACATTTATGGTTAACATCAAATCATCAGGATTCGGCGGTTGAGGTGTATTTGCGTGAAGATGACTATCCCGGATGGGTATCCTTTTCAGATTTGGGTCTATTACAACCTGCTACTGTACTTTATCAGGCTGCAAGATTTTCTGAATCTGAAATTAAAAAACTGCTAGCAGAGGTTATCGCTTTTACTCAAAAAGCAATGCAACAACCAAATTATTACCTTTGGGGGGGTACGGTAGCACCAAATTATGATTGTTCTGGGTTAATGCAAGCGGCGTTTGCTTCGGTGGGTGTTTGGTTACCGCGAGATGCTTATCAACAAGAAGAATTTACTCAAGCAATTAGTATTGCAGAATTAGCGGCTGGGGATCTAGTATTTTTTGGAACTAGCCAAAAAGCAACTCATGTGGGGCTTTATTTGGCGGATGGTTATTATATCCATAGTTCTGGGAAGGAACAGGGACGTAATGGGATTGGGATTGATGTTCTTTCGGAACAGGGGGATGTTGTTAGTCAGTCGTATTATCAGCAGCTGCGGGGTGCTGGTAGAGTTTTTAAGAGTTACGAACCACACAGAGAAGTCTGAGAAGCGGCTTTTGCCGTTCAGAACTTCGGTCAAGACGCTGAGGACACAGAGGAATATGGGGAGTGGGTTGGTTTATGAAGGGGTGAATGGGGCTATTTCGGCAATTGTCCCAGATGTTTCGGTGGTGGTGCCCATACATAATGAGGTGGAAAGTTTACCACTTTTATTGGAGGCGATCGCATCTACATTATCTTCGAGTCAGA
The DNA here is from genome assembly GCA_034531095.2 of Nostoc sp. CreGUA01. Taxonomy (GTDB): domain Bacteria; phylum Cyanobacteriota; class Cyanobacteriia; order Cyanobacteriales; family Nostocaceae; genus Nostoc. The sequence goes on from JAVRBV020000025.1 coordinate 26,421, forward strand.
TAAATTATGAAATCATTTGTGTGGATGATGGTTCTACTGATGGTTCCGGGAAATTTCTCAAGGAAGCAGCGCAAACCCGTTCTGATTTAAAGGCGGTGATTTTGCGTCGCAACTACGGCCAAACTGCGGCTATGGCTGCTGGATTTCATTATGCACTGGGTAGAGCGATCGTTTCTTTAGATGCTGATTTGCAAAATGACCCGGCTGATATTCCGATGTTATTGGCAAAGCTGGATGAAGGTTATGATTTGGTGAGTGGTTGGCGACAAAAACGCCAAGATGGTGCCCTAAATCGCTTACTTCCTTCTAAAATTGCTAATTGGCTGATTCGCAACGCCACTAGCGTGAATATTCATGACTATGGCTGTTCGCTCAAAGCTTATCGTGCAGAATTACTAGCAGATATGAACCTTTACGGGGAATTACATCGGTTTTTACCTGCTTTGGCTTATATTGAAGGAGCGAGAATTACTGAAATGCCTGTGCGTCATCACGCCCGCCGTTTTGGGCGCAGTAAATACGGGATTTGGCGGACATTCCGGGTGTTGATGGATTTGTTAACCATTTTGTTTATGAAAAAGTTCCTCACTCGCCCAATGCATGTTTTTGGGCTATTGGGTTTAGTTTCAATGGTTTCGGGAACGCTAATTGGCATTTATTTGACTTTCATCAAATTAGCTTTAGGTGAAATGATTGGCAATCGCCCTTTGCTGATTTTGGCAGTTCTGTTGTTAGTAACTGGAGTCCAGTTATTTTGCTTTGGCCTTTTAGCAGAATTGCTGATGCGTACATATCATGAATCCCAAGGACGGCCTATCTATCGCGTGCGAGAGGTGGTAGCAAAAAAGGTTATCTAAGGTAACAATATGAGGATTGGGCATGGGGCATTGGGAGATGAGGGGGATGAGGGGGATGAGGGGGATGAGGGAGATGAGGGAGATGAGGGAGATGAGGGAGAACTCCTAACTCCTAACTCTTAACTCTTAACTCTTAACGGGCTAAACGCCCCGCTATCGCTAACAGCACTCCCAATGACTAATGACAAAAAAATCACTAAATCGCATCTACTTTGAAAGTATTTAATACCTTTGACACCGAACTGCGGTACAACCTGCTGATTTTATTTACGGCAGGTTTACTATTTTGGTCGAGCTTGGCTTCGCTGTTGCCGACTCTACCGCTTTATGTTGAATATGTGGGCGGGAGTAAGCAACAAATTGGGATTGTAACGGGTAGTTTCGCTGTTGGTCTATTGCTAACTCGCCCGATGCTGGGACGATTAGCTGATGAACGCGGTCGAAAATTTGTCTTGTTGCTTGGTACGATAGTAGCTGCGATCGCACCTTTTGGTTATTTGGCAACTCAATCTATTGGGCTATTGATCTTCGTGCGGATTTTTCACGGTGTTAGCATTGCTGCTTTTACCACTGGCTACAGTGCTTTGGTTGCAGATTTAGCTCCCCCGGAAAAACGTGGTGAAATCATTGGTTACATGACTCTAGCAACTCCCATTGGTTTAGCAATTGGCCCTGCTTTAGGAGGGTTTTTAGAAGCCACAACTGGTTACGGGGTGTTATTTTTATTTGCTGCTGAGTTGGGTTTTGTCGCTCTGTTGGCAATTGTACAAGTCACCAATCCACCAGTGCAGACACAGAAGCAAACTCTAGACAATAATCACAAATTTTGGCAAATTCTCACTAGCCCGCGAGTAAGAGTTCCGACTTTAATAATGTTGCTGGTTGGTTTGTCTGCGGGTACTGTACATACCTTTGTGTCGTTGTTCATCAAATCGACTCAGATAAACTTTAATGGCGGGTTATTTTTTACAGTTGCGGCAATTTCTAGTTTTAGTATCAGGATATTTGCTGGTAAAGCCAGCGATCGCCTTGGTCGTGGTTTGTTTATCACTTTTGGTATAATTTTTTATACTTTAGCGTCCATACTGCTGTGGCAGGCTCACACTGTGAGTAGTTTCTTACTGGCGGCGATTTTTGAAGGCGCTGGTGGTGGTACAGTTATATCAATGATTGTGACGATGATGGCAGACCGTTCGCTGCCACAAGAACGGGGGCGAATTTTTGCTATCTGCGTCACTGGGTTTGACTTGGGAATTGCGATCGCTGCTCCTCTTCTGGGTTCCATCGCCGAACAAGTCGGCTATCGCAATATGTTTGGTTATGGTGCTGTAATCACTTGTCTGGCACTTGTGATTTTCTTCACCAAGTCCAGTAAAAATCTACCCAACTCCTGGCGTTTTGCCTTGGGTCGTGCCCCAGATACCTATGCCATGAATAATTTAAAAGTTATCAGTTAGGAGTTGCAATTTTTCACTCCTAACTTGAAAAAACGGGCGAGGAGGGATTCGAACCCCCGACACCGTGGTCCGTAGCCACGTGCTCTAGTCCACTGAGCTACACGCCCTCGACAAGAAACTATATTAACACGTTCTCCCTAAATGACGCAAGATAATTTTTCATCTAATTTTGCCAACTTAACCCATCTAGACGATCGAGGACAAGCACAGATGGTGGATGTGTCCCAAAAAGCACCCACCGTGCGCCAAGCGGTAGCCGCTGCCAAGGTGCGGATGTTGCCCACGACTTTTGCGGCAATTCAAGCCGGCAATGTGCCAAAAGGCGATGTGTTGGGAACTGTGAGGTTGGCTGGGATTATGGGAGCCAAGCAAACAGCGGCTTTAATTCCGTTGTGTCATCCGTTACCATTACAAAAAATTGCGATCGAGGTCATACCCGATCCGCAACTACCCGGTTATGAAATTCAAGCCACAGTCAAAACCAAAGCTGAAACTGGTGTAGAGATGGAAGCTTTAACTGCCGTTTCTGTTGCGGCTTTAACTTTATACGATATGGCTAAAGGCTTAGAAAAGTCTATTCAAATTGAATCAATTCGGTTAATTAGTAAGATTGGCGGGAAATCAGGAGATTATTCCCCGCCAGGGCATTAAGGGGACAAGTTCAAGAGGGAAGTTCCCTACCCTTGTCCTCTTTAATCATTTACGATATATCACCTAAAGCTTTATTAAGAGCCGTTGGGCTTTCAAACTCTTTGTCTTCTGGCACTTTCTCTAACAAAGAGATAATCTCCTTATCTGCTCCTTGTTTTTTAGCGTGTTTAATCAAATCTTGCCTTTTAGCAGGATAGTCAACACCCTTCAAGTGTTTTTGGATTTCAACTGGGTTTGCCTTAGCCATTTTTGTCCACCTCTGATGGTTATCCCCCATCTTCACAAGTGGACATATTTACTCCCTCTATCAAACAGATGAATCATTTGTAACTTCAAAAATGCAAAGGTCATCCACTAGGTTGATGAATCATATATAGGGCATGGGGCATTGGGCATTGGGCATTGGGCATTAAGAGTTAGGAGTTAGGAGTTAGGAGTTAGGAGTTAGGAGTGTGGGAGTGTGTCCGGTGTGGGAGGATGGGGAAGCATTAATTCTCTTTCCCCCATCTCCCCATCTCCCCACACTCCCCATCTCCCCACACTCCCCACACTCCCTCATCCCCCTCATCTCCCTCATCCCCCTCATCCCCCTCATCCCCGGAGTCATGGAAGGTTCTCAGGGTCGATGCCAAGACTACGTAAGTGTGCTGCCAGCTGTTCGGAACGTAGGCGTTCTTGTTCTAATAAGAACTCAGCCTGTTCTGCGCGTTCATTGAGTTCCAGGGTGTTCAAAAATTTTCGTCCATCTGGATGGTAAATTACTAACTCTCCCTGCCCAGTTTCAAATTTAATTCCCAACCGGGGACTGATCCAACCATCCATTTGCCATAGTTTATTTAAATGGTTGTTTTGGCGCAACCAACCATCTAATTGAAAACTTTCAGGGTCGTATAAGTAGTATTCTTCAACACCATACGTATCGTAAAACTCTAGCTTGCGATCCATTTCCTTGGTATCGTTGCTATGGGAAAGAATCTCAAAGACTACTTGGGGTGAAATATTGTCTTCTTGCCACTGACGATAGGAACGACGTTTGCCTTTTGGTCTGCCGAAGATAACCATGACATCGGGTGCAGTTGGCGTAATCAACTGGGAACGGACTGGATACCAAAGCAAATCTCCTACAATCAAAACATTATTATTATTCGCAAATAGAATCTCTAAATTCTCCTTGATCAAGACAATCCAACGATACTGTTCTGTGTTTTCTGCCATTGGTTTGCCATCGCTGTCTGGATAGAGGAGGTCAGAGTCTATTTGCCCAAAGATAGTCATAGGATTTAAAAGAGCTAATCTTAACCTTCAATTTTGATTATGACTGCTTTCTGAGGAAGGATAGCAACCACATACCCAAAAACCTTAGAATGAGTAGGGTGTATTTAAATCTGTAACAAATATTTATGCCTCCTCGTTGGCCTCGCAAACCCGATCGCAATGACCCAGAGTATCGTAAAATCGATGACCGGATGAATTTTGCTGTGCATGTGGCGATCGCTGCTACTATCAATTCTGGATTGTGGTTCTTCCATATCTTGAAAGACACCAGTTGGGAATGGCTGCCCTGGTTGACTGTGAGTTGGGTAGCGATCTTGTTGGTGCATCTAATTTATATTAGTGCGATCGCCAATTACACCGAAACTCCACCCAAATCCACCTGAAGATGGACTACTGATGCTAGGGCGATTGTAACCTGTGGCAGTAGAATCAGCCTCGTTAATTGAGCAATAATGTAAATAAGCCTGAAATTTCGCGCTCTTTCTCAATATAGGGTTATTTTTATGGCTAAGACTAACACCGCAGAACTACTCGAAGCCCTAGCAGCTGAAATTGGTGAAAATGTCTATATAGACGTTGCCAAATGGCATCTTTATTTATCTAATGCCAAACTGCATACAGTTGTTGCCGAACAATTATATCCTTTAATTACTTCCAACGCTGTCAATGAAGACCGAGTTACACAAGTCTTGCAATCAATTACAGTAAAAATTGGTGGCGGCAAACGTGAGCTTCCTTTAATCGATTTGTTGCCGTTGCAATGCCAGGTGAATTTAGTAGATATTTTGGAAAAATATCAACGCGAAATTTAATCCTAAGTCAGAATTCAGAACTCAGAATTCAGAATTCAAAATCCAGAATAAATTCTTTAGCTTTGGCGAGTTTGTATTGAAACTCGCGGCAAATTGTCATGTAAATTTCTTGAGGATGAGTTATATGCTGTTACAAATAAAAGATAGTGGTGAATTGGTAAAGATTCTGGAAATTGAAGAATTACTCGACCCTAATAATGATGTTGTTCATGCACGAGAGCAACAAGGTGAAGAAGAACAGGAACCTGATTCTTTTAAAAAAGAAAATCTCGTTTTTCCTTCTGGTGAAGGTTTACCGCGCTGTTGGTTAGATGCTGATTACCGAACTGCTAATAGTTAATTAAAAGTATTGGAGCAGAAAGCTCACCAGCAACATAAAGTAGAATTATTTGTTTGTAGTAAGGACTTTAGTCCTTGATTTCTTAAGCACGCTCAGTGTTTACTACAAAGTATTACTGTGCATAAGTGACGCAAAAAATTTTCATTTTTTGCGTCACTTGCCTAAATCCTAAGAACGTTAACTAGTGAAGTGGCGATCACTAATTTCTAAAATCATCATCAATTACGATTGTCAACACAGGCACCATTTACTTTCTGTTGACCTTTATCACAGGAATTGGAAAATCTATAAAGCAGAATAATACCTACAAGGCTAATAATTACTACGATTATACCCAATATAACTCGCTGACTGATATGATTTTTTCGGTTTAATGATTCAATTTCTAACTTTTGTTGATAAATTTGAGCTTGAGAAAGTTGAGCTTTTCTATCTAGCTTTTGTTGTTGCTCAATTTCTGCTTCAATTTCGCGGAGTTTATATTTTGCCGATTCCCTATCAGGCTCAATTTTTAAAACTTCCTCAAACTGAACTTTTGCCTTGATAAACTCTCGTTGTTTTATTAAATTATTGCCATAAGCTTCTAATGCAAGTAAAAAACCTTCTTTATTGCGTATATAATCTATTTGGTAAGCTCGCTGATATACTTTCAGAGCATTGTCAAAATTGTCAATCTCTAAGTATCTGTCAGCTAAAATAGGTAAAGTGCTGAAATGATTAGGATTGAGTTTTAAAATATTTTCATAACAGTCTATAGTGTCCTGAATTTTACCATTATCATACAGTTTTATTGCTTCTTCGTTAATTATATTAATTTCTTGTTTTCTAAGTTCTTCCAATTCCCTTATTGTTTTTTGTAGTGGGTGACTTTCTATTATCCAAAGACGGACTAATTCAATTTTTACTCGGCATTTTATATCATCTGAATCATCTAAATAATCTTTATCAACTAACTGCTTTTTTGCTTGAATTAGTTCTTCTGTCTGGATAACTCCATATTTTTTTAGCAGTGTTAACCAGTCTTCTATAAATGATTTTTTTTGAGCCTCTGCTACTGCTGAAAATACTACTTTTTCATCAATAGATAGTCCATCCCAAAACCATGCTAATCCACTTGTAACACTTTCAATGGTTTTGTCTACAATACCTTCAACATCAGAACGAGTAACTTTCCATTTGTCTTCTATTTTTGCTTGCAAGAAAATATTAAAACAATTAGCTTGGATAAAATAGGGATGCCCTGATGAGAGTTCCAAAATTGCTTCGATTGCATCTTCCTCATACTCCAGCATACCTTGTGCTGGTTTAGTAATTAGTCGTTTAGCACTTATCTCATCAAGTAAACTAACTTCTTGAGATGGCGGACATTTGAATAAGTCAAGTAGGTTTTGTAAATCATTTTTAGTTCGTCCTACTACCGGGATAATAAATAATTTTTCTTGCTGCTTTAGAAGTGATTGTAAATATATAAAAAAACTACTACCTTGATTTATGATGCTATCATCACTACTGACAACATCAAATTCGTCCAGTAACAATACTAGATTTTTATCACCTAATTTATGATAAACGTTTGGTAAAAAATTAGCAGAGAATATCTCTGGATTCTTGTTTAATTCCTCTTCAGAAGGAAGTGGGATAATAGCTGAATTTAAATTGAGATTTTCGCTGACTTTTTCGGTTATTTCTTGAGCTAAATTGTGTAATATATCACTCAGATGAGATTGACTGTAACCTTGCAAATCAAAAGTAACAAAAACAAATTTATCTTGAGCAAGTTTATGGTAAAACTGTTTAAGTACGGAAGATGTACCAATACGTCGTTGACCGTGCAATAAGAGAATTTTTATGTTATTATTAAGATTATCTTTAATAAACTCGAATAAACTTTCCCGCCCAAAAAACTTTTCAGTTTCATAGATTGGACGACCGATGATGTAAGGATTTTTGCGAGCAGTAGAACTATTCATAACTACGCATCGTCTCCTAAGGTGAACATTGGTCTAAGCACGTAAACAGACCTTGATCGTCAACCTTAACTAGGATAGCTTTACTTTGGCGCTCTCCGTTCTGAAACTTCAGCTCATTTCCTGATGTTATTTTTGCAGGAAGATTTAAATTTTGCAGTTGTTGTAAAATTGTTGCCGTCGAAGCTCGTGAAGAGAGAGATTTGAGAAACGCTTGAGTGGCATCATAACTCGTCGCTGTGCGCCAACTAATTTCTCCTCCCCAAAATTGCTTTGCAGTTTGGGAGAAATTTTGAGCTTGCGGTGCTTCCCTAAACCAGGGTACTACAAGAACTAAACCTTCATAAACATTTTTAGCATCATCTAGCGTCTTATTATTGTATAGGCTGTCACCAGCTAACAACTTTAGTCTTAAATTATTATTAACATTGACTTTAGCAACATCGAGTGCTGTGGCTGTATTTTCTACATCTGGAAACAAAATAACCGCCTGCACTTGTTGTTCTGCACTATCTTTGAGTTTTTGCTCTATATTTAGAGTCGGATCTTTCAAATCTATCCGGTCAATAATCTGACCCTCAAAGTTTTTTTCAAACTCTTCCCTCAAACTGTTACTGTAAGAGTCTACCGGATTATAAACAATTACAACTTTCTTTAAAGGGTAATTGGTAGCATATGTGCCTAATTTTTCACCAAGTGCAGCATCTGAAGGAGTTGTTCTAAAGAAATTTTTTCCCTGTAAAGTGTTAGCAGTGCTAGTAGGAGAAATGATCGGTATATCTGCTCGCTTGTATATATCAAGACCTGCTTGTGTAGTTTTGCTAGAACCATGCCCAATTACTGTCAGTATAGATTGATCCTTAACAAGTTCTTCAGCTATTTGTTTGGCTTTGTTGGGGTCACCACCATCGTTGGCTATGATAATTTGCAGCAATCGACCATCCCGACCACCATTGACATTAAATTGCTCTTGTGATTGTGCGACTCCACGCAAAATTTCGAGAGCTCTGTCTTTTCCATTGTCTGCGGGTATTACCACTGCTAAAGTAAAGGGATTATACTGTTCTCCTGTTATTTTAGCTTTGTCAAGAGCTTTTGAATTATTGTAGTAGATCAGTGCTTCTGGATCGTTACGATTATCGTTGACAGCGTTTTGAAATGATTTAATTGCTTGAGGATAATAACCTTCTTTAAACGCTTCTATACCTTGCTTAAGGTAAGGGTTGGGGATAGTAGAAAACAGAGTGCGATCGCCACGACTAATATTACTCTGAATATTGTCCTTTGGTGTTGCTGGAGGCGTCACAATTGAAATACAACTACCATTAATTCTCTGTTGACCTTCAGGACAGGAAGTGAAAGATCGATAAACTATAATACCACCTAAAATGGTAATAACTCCTATAATAGGAAGCGATATCATAGGTTGGCGAATCCAAGTTATTAATTGGTTTTTATTTAAGTTAAGAAATTGTCTTTCTTCTTGTATTTGGGATACTTCCTGTGTTTCTATTTCGGATGCTTCCTGTTTTTCAAGTTCAGCATTAATTTCTACAAGTTGTTGTTTTGCTGATTCTCTATGAGACTCAATTTCTAAAACTCCCTCAAACTGAACTTTTGCCTTGATTAATTCTCCTTTTTTTCTCAAGTTTTTACCATAGGCTTCTCTTGCGAGTAAAAGCTGTTCTTTGTTATGACTAGGGTTAAGCTGATAAAGTCGCGTATAAAGTATCAAGGCTTTTTCAAAATTTTCAACATCCAAATACTTCTGAGCTAAAGCAGATGTAATACTGAAATGATTTGGATTGATTGTCAATACTTTTTCATAATGATCTATTATGTTTTGAATGTTACCATGTCTATGGAGTTCTAGTTCTTGCTGAAAAAATTCATTAATTTCTTTTTCTTTAATCTTTTCCAGATTAAATATTTCTTGATTTAGTTTATAACTTCTCACTAGCCAACGCCGAACTAATTCAATCTTAACTCGTCGTTCTATATCATCTAAATAACCTTTATCAGCTAACTGCTTGGCTGCTTGAATCAGCTCTTCTGTCTGTATAACTCCATAGGTTTTAAGCAACGTAAATGGGTCTTCTGGAATCGATTTGTTTTGGTCAATAGCTGTTGTTTGAGCCTCTGCTACTGCTAAAAAAACTATTTGCTGAGCAATAGGCAGTCCATCCCAAAACCAAGCTAATCCACCGCTTGCACTTTCAATTGCCTTATCTACAATTCCCTCTACATCTCCAAGAGTAACTTTTGAACTTCTGACAAACCTCGCTTGTGTAAAGAGATCGTGACAGATAATTTGGGTGAAATAGGGATGTCCTGATGAAAGTTTCAGAATTGCTTTAATTGCATTTTCTTCATACTCCAGTGTACCTTGTGCTGGGTTAATAATTAGTCGCTTAGCACTTAGATCATTAAGTAAACCAACTTCTTGGTATGGGGAATCCTTAAATAAATCAAGCAAGTTTTGTAGATCATCTTTAGCTCGTCCTACTACTGGAATAATAAATAATTTTTCATGCTGGTTTAGAAGTGAGTGTAAATATCTAAAAAAACTTTCTCCATGATTTAATATGTTGTCATCGCTACCAACAACCTCAAATTCATCTAGCAATAAAACTAGATTTTTGTCATCTAATTTATCATAAACTTCTGTGAGAAATGTCTCGGCAAATGTATTGAAATTATCATGGAATTCTTGTTGAGAAGGAAGTGTGATAATATGGAAATCTGTTCCTAAGTTTTCGGCTATTTGTTCAGCCAAATTATACAATACCTGGCTCAGAGAAGATTTGCTGTGTTCTTGCAAATCACAACAAACAAAAACAAATTTTTGCAGATTAGTTTTAAAGTGAATTTGTCGCAGTACAGAGGACTTACCAATGCGTCGTTCGCCATGCAATAAGATACATTTTACACGGCCATTAAGATTATCTTTAATAAACTGGAATAATTCTTCGCGTCCGAAAAATTTTTCATGTTCAAAGATTGGTTTACCGATCATGTAAGGATTTCTCAAATTCCTCATTTTTTTCACATCTTCTCTCTCCACAAGGTTACCCGATCAACTTAAGATTAATTTTCTGGAAAAGGCACTGACTAGCTTACTAAATTATTCAAGACTGATTAACTTAAGAAATACCTTTTGTTTTTCTATAGCAATTCCAATTAAATCCTAAGAATATACTTAGATTTTACGTCGTAACTGAAAGTCAAATTTTATTCAGATCTGGGGATTATAAATTGCGTCTATACAGACAAAACCCGCCTGCGCGGGTTATTTCATGAAGTCCAAGTAGGTGGATTAAGTTTTGTGTAGTAAAGCGAATTCTATTCGCCCAATTATTTTCAAATTTATCTTTCCTACAACAAAGTGATTGTTTGACATATTGTTTCTAGATATTTAAGTATAAAATAGTATTTTTATTTAACTATTATAGTGTAAGAATATTACCTTCTGTATGTATTAACTACATTCAATTTGTATATTTTTCCGAAATTTTATGTAAAAACTATATTTCTTATAAGTAATTTCACTTTCTGTAAAATTTTCTTATGGGGTCACCTTGAAAGAGCTAGTCCTAGACAAACTAGTACAATCACTGGTTTTTTCTTCATATTAAACCTCATATACAAAATTTTTTACAGTACAAATGTACTGCTCTGCTGCTAAAATGCCTTACAAGTCAGCTAGCCTTGCTTGAGGTAGTATGAAAAAAATCCAAGACAGCCCAAAAGTTTCACTGTTGCAGCCGACACCTGTGACCACTGCTATAGTGCCACTGCAACCGCAAGAGGAAAAAATCATCAGCGACCAGGAGCGTTTAGTCGCGCAAGTTGAACGCGTCAACCGCATGGCAGGGGAGCTAGAAGCAGCGATACTGGAGTTGAAAGCGATCGCCAACACACTCAATAGTCAAAAATGTTACCCACTCATCAAGCCAAAACCATGCATGGCACTTAGTGTCCCTTGGGTAAAACAAAAATCAGACCAGTCTTTTATTTTGACAACGCGAAGAGTTGATTTATTCCGAGCAGAAAGGGAAGCAGCACAGCTAGCACAGCAACTGCGTCAGCAAACCAAAAAAAGATTAGCATCCCAGCGACACCAAAAAAACAAGGATGGGGTTGAGGCTCAAACAAAAGGATTCTTCAAAAAAGCATTAGTCAACAAATCTTAAAGCGATCGCCATTTAAAGGTAACCCACCTCTGAGGTTGTAACAGTTATGCTGATTGAAGTGGTAGAAGGAACATATAGCAGAATTCAGAATTCAGAATTCAGAATTTAGAATTCAGAATTCAGGAGTAAAACACGCTTTATACCTGGGTAACAAACGAATCGTTGTGTATCTCACCAACTTGAAATCTGCTGTATTGTCAAAACTGTCCATTACCACACTACCGTTGTTAATTGCCACCAAAATTGGTAGTAATTAGCACATTTGCCCAGATTTGCACTTATGTAAAACCAGAGTGCAATATCAGGGACGATCGATCAGCGCTCAAAAGAGGTAAAAAGAAGGTGTTAAAGACACTTTTAGTGATTGCCGTTGGTTTTTTACCGTCCCTGGTTTCATTGTGGGTAATCCGGAAAACGCGATCGCGTTCGCGTTTACGGATGAGGCAAGCAGCGATGAATTTTCCCAGGATGCGACCAGGGGAAAACTTCACATCGCCAGAGGGCGATCGCTATTATTTAGAAGGGGTGGGTTACCTGATTGGCGATATCAGCTGCAAATTTAATGCTCGATCTGGCTACATCCGCTGCGCCGTGAATCCCGATGGTCCATGTAACGGTTGTCGCCATTACGAGCCAAAAGAATTTGATGGAAATCAAAAAAAGGCTTAAGAAGTCAGAAGTCAGAATTCAGAATTCAGAATTCAGAATAGTTAAAGAATTGTGAGAATATAGCGGTTCTTAATTGCATAGAATACAGACAATTCGTAGGGGCACAGCATTGCTGTGCCCCTACTGTATTAGGACTTACGCAATAACTCTCTGAAACTCTTATTTCTCCGTGCCCTCTGCGTCCTCTGCGGTTCGATTTTCCGTTGCCTGTGCGTAAGTCCTATGTATATTGCATCCAAACGAGAACCGCTATATTAGTACGGCATTCTCAGATTGAACCGAGGAATGATAGAATCATTGCCTGCGATAATAATTTGTATTTACAAACACTTTGAATATTTGTCTTTGTATGGTCAAATAAAAATGATTTAATATACAGACTCAGTGAGGTACACAAGTTGGGTTCCATAGTCTCTATTGTGCTTGAATTCTTGCAAGAGTCAAAATTTACCTTATATTGTTTGCAGATTCTCAGCTTTACTTTTAAATTTTGCAAACTATCTAATAACTACATGATTATTGAACGATGAAAAAAAAATTATCTGGAATCACAGCATTATTATCAAGTTGCACTTTCTTACTAGCCGGCTGCGGTGGTGACACTACCACTGTGACAAATTCTCCAAATAGTAATACTAATAACACTGCAACTGACACCGCAGCAACCACAGGTACATTATCGGGTGCCATTCCCATCGGTATTGCCGTTGCCCAAACTAGCAATGTGGCATTATTGGGTCAAGAACAAGTAGCTGGAGTCAAAATTGCTGAGAAGTATTTTAATGCCAAAGGTGGTGTCAACGGTACTCCAATTAAATTGATTTTTCAAGATACTAGCGGTGATGAAGCCGGAGCAATTAACGCTGTTCAAACTTTAATTAATAAAGATAAAGTTATTGGGATTGTTGGCCCTACTTTATCACAGCAAGCCTTTAGTGCTGACCCCGTTGCCGAACGTGCGAAAGTACCAATTATTGGCCCATCAAATACTGCGAAAAATATTCCGGAAATTGGTGATTATGTTGCTCGTGTTTCCGCACCAGTTTCTGTTGTCGCTCCTAATTCGGTGAAAGCTGCACTTAAACAAAACCCCCAAATTAAAAAAGTCGCAGTTTTCTATGCTCAAAATGATGCATTTAGCAAGTCAGAAACGGAGATTTTCCAGCAAACAGTTAAGGATCAAGGGCTGGAATTAATAACAGTCCAAAAGTTTCAAACCAGTGATACAGATTTTCAAAGCCAAGCTACCAATGCGATTAATCTTAAACCAGATTTGGTAATTATTTCTGGCTTGGCTGCTGATGGTGGTAACCTAGTACGACAATTACGAGAACTCGGTTATAAAGGTTTAATTGTTGGTGGTAATGGTCTAAATACATCGAATTTATTACCAGTTTGTAAGGCACTTTGTGATGGCGTATTGATTGCTCAAGCTTATAGTCCAGAACATCCAGGAGAAATTAACGCGGCATTTCGTAAAGCCTATACTCAGGAATATAAGAAAGAACCACCCCAATTTAGTGCCCAAGCTTTTGCAGCGGTGCAAGTTTATGTCGAAGCACTGCAAGCTTTAGATCAAAAAAGCAAAGTTAATAAGTTACAACTACCAGAATTACGGACGCAATTAAATAAACAAATACTAAGCGGCAAATACAATACACCGCTTGGTGAAATTGGTTTTACTCCGGTGGGTGAAGTTGTACAACAAGATTTCTACGTAGCCCAAATCAAAATGGAAAAAGATGGAAGTCAAGGTAAATTTACGTTTTTGAAATAATTGCTACATGAACATCAGTCTATTTTTGCAGCAATTATTAAATGGCTTATCCATTGGTAGTGTCTATGCGATTTTTGCCTTAGGATATACCTTGGTTTACTCGATTTTGGGCATCATTAATTTAGCTCATGGAGCGATTTTTACCTTGGGTGCATATTTCACTTATGCACTTATGGGTGGTAGCTTTGGATTTAATGGCTTATTAGCTAATGCAGCCTTACCGATAAAATTACCGTTTGCTATAGCCTTGATTTTAGGAAGTAGCTTCGCGGGATTAGTAGGGGTATTAATGGAACGAGTTGCTTTTCAACCTCTGCGGCGTCAAGGTTCCGATCCTTTGCTAACTGTTGTTTCCAGCTTGGGGGTAGCAGTGGTAATTGTGAATTTAATTCAGTATTTAGTAGGCGCAGAAAGTTACACTTACCCAGCAAATACTTATGGTAATTTACCACCTTCGATTAACTTTGGTACTCAAGAACAGGAAATTCCCATTCGCACTGTTCAGATAGTAATTTTTGCTGTATCAGTGGCGATTGTGGCAATTCTCAGCTATTTTATCAATCGGACAAAATATGGTAAAGCAATGCAGGCGATCGCAGAAGATCCAACTACTGCTAGTTTATTAGGAATAAATAGCGATCGCTTTATTATTTTAACATTCTTCATCAGCAGTTTCTTAGCAGGATTAGCAGGAACTTTAGTTGCTTCTAGTGTTAGTATTGCTGGCCCTTATTTCGGTATTGCCTTTGGTTTGAGGGGTTTAGCGGTAATTGTCTTGGGTGGTTTGGGTAGCATTCCCGGCGCAGTTTTAGGAGGATTACTCATTGGATTAGTTGAAGCTTTTGTGCCGGCGGAATATTCAGGTTACAAAGATGCTGTGGCCTATGGAATCTTATTTATCATGTTATTAGTTAGACCCCAAGGTTTGCTAGGACGGCGATTTATTCAGAAAGTTTAAAGAGACGTAGCGCTATGAAAACATATACCAAACAAAGATTAACTTTTGATGATTTTTTGGAACAGTGTCCAGAAGAAGGTTTCTATGAACTTGTGGATGGAGAAATTGTAGAAGTGCGTGCAACTAGAAATCATGATGATGTCGCTGATTTTATATTGTTTGGCTTCAAAGATGAAATTAGGCGACTAAACCTAAATTATGTAGTTAATAACACAGCAGTTTTGAGAACTGTCACAGCTAATGGAATAGAACAAGGGCGTAAGCCTGATGTCAGCGTGATAGATAAAAATGTATGGCGCTCAAATCGTTCTGCTTATTCTGCACTTGAAGAACCCATTCAGTTAGTTATAGAAGTAACATCAACTAATTGGGAAGATGACTACATTGATAAATTAGATGAATATCAACGTTTAGGTATTACAGAATATTGGATTGTAGATTATTTGGCAATTGGTTCAAGAGAGTATTTGGGAAATCCCAAAGTTCCGACTGTGTTTGTTTTTCTACTAGATGCTGAGGTAAAATACCAACGCACACACTTTCGAGGTTCCGAACGAATCGTGTCACGAACTTTTCCTGAACTAGCGCTGACAGCAGAGCAAATATTAACAGCTTGAAGAAGAATAGAATAGAGAATTCAGAATTCAGAATTCAGAATTAATTAGTGTGAGATTCAGACACGCCACTCATTATAGACCACAAAATTGAAAATTTGCTGTGAGACTTAAAGCCTTTTACTCCTGAATTCCGACTCCTGACTCCTGAATTCTGAATTCTGACTCCTTAATCAAAATATTTTACAATGGCTGAATTTTTTTCTACTTATGAATCACCGATAGTCTACATGGTATTGGAGGCTTTATTAGGATTATCGCTTTATTTACCACTAATGGCTGGACAATTGTCTTTGGCTAGCCCGGGCTTTTATGCTTTAGGCGGATATATTGCAGCAATTTTATCTACAAAAGTTTTCCCATCTAGTAACAATTTATTTCCCATTCCATTTCTTTTATTGGAAATGTTGATTGCTGGTTTAATTTCCGGTATATTGGCTGTAATAGTGGGAATTCCGGCATTAAGGTTACGGGGAATTTATTTAGCGATCGCTACTATTGCTTTTGTAGAAGTATTGCGAGTTGTATCCTTAAATCTAGATATTACAGGCGGTGCTGTAGGGATTTTTGGTATTCCTCAACCATTCCAAAGCCAACTGCAATATTTGTGGATCGCTTTACCATTACTATTAATTAGTATGGTATTATTTTACCGTTTAGAACGCATTCGCACAGGTAGGGCATTCATCGCCATCCGCGAAGATGAATTAGCTGCCAGTGCAATGGGAATTAACCCCACTTACTACAAAGTTTTAGCTTTTACTCTCGGAGCCATTCTTGCTGGGATTGTAGGTGTAATCAGCGCTCATTTTCTCAATACATGGAATGCTCGACAAGGTACTTTTGATGCCAGTATTACTTATTTAACGATTGTCTTAATTGGTGGTTCGAGAACTTTTTTAGGTTCAGTAGTCGGTGCAATTGTCCTGAAAGTTTTATTAGAAATTATTTTGCGAAGAGTTGCTGATATAGCAGGGTTACCCACTTGGTTAGCGCAATTTTTACGCGATGGAAGATTAATTATTTATGGTTGTTTAATAGTTTTAGGAACTATATTTTTTCCCCAAGGATTTGTAACTCCAGATATTTTGAAAAAGCTTAAAAGTCAATTAAAAAAATTAATTTTAAAAACATCAAGACAGACAAATTAATAAAGAAATGACAAATAACATTATTTTAGAAGCCAAATCAATGACTCGCCGCTTTGGGGGTTTAGTGGCGGTGAATAATGTATCTTTTACAGTCAATGAACATGAGATTTTTGGACTGATTGGCCCTAACGGTGCTGGGAAAACAACACTGTTTAATTTGATCACAGCTTTTATTCCCCTTTCTAGTGGAGAATTACGCTATCAAGGTGCTAATATTTCCGGACTCCGCCCGCATCAAATTGCAAATTTAGGTATCGCTCGAACTTTTCAAAATATTCGCTTATTTGGTGAATTATCAGCGTTAGAAAATATAGTAATCGCTCGACATTTGCATAATACAAGTAATGTATTAACAGGAGTTTTAGGATTACCACGAGCGCGTCGAGAAGAGAAAAAAAGCAGACGAAAAGCTTTAGAATTATTGGAGATGGTAGGCTTGAGCGATCGCGCTGGTGAAAAAGCTAAAAACTTCGCCTATGGTGACCAACGTCGCCTAGAAATTGCCCGCGCATTAGCTTTGGAACCGCAAATTTTACTTCTCGATGAACCTGCTGCGGGAATGAACCCTAATGAAAAGCAAACACTGAGTGAATTTATCCGCAGTCTGCGAGAACAGTTTAATTTAACAATTGTGCTGATTGAACACCATGTACCTTTGGTGATGGGTTTGTGCGATCGCATTGCGGTTTTAGATTTTGGACAGTTGATTGCTTTGGGTGAACCAGCTGTAGTTAGAAATAATCCGGCTGTGATTGAAGCTTATTTGGGTAATGAATAATACAGGAGAATTCAGAATTCAGAAGTTAGATAGGACTACAGAAATTTGTAGGGGCGCAAAGCTTTGCGCCCCTACCAAGTACTTGAGAATTAGAAAACCTGTTGCAGTTCGTCAATAGTATTTGCAGTAACAATATTGCGTAAAATTGTTTTCAAACGCTCTAAATCTTGAACTTGTCGAATTTGTGGCATCAATTGTAAACCGCGATCGCCAAATTTCAACTCTAAATTAATTTCAATAGCAGAAAGTATTCCTTGGAATTCTCCGCGTGCTTCTCCGCGTGCTTCCCCGCGTGCTTCCCCGCGTGCTTCTCCGCGTGCTTCTCCGCGTGCTTCTCCTTCGCGTAAAATTTCTTGATACCAAGGTGATTCACGTAATACGGTCATATCCCACCTCATAATTTCTTGAACAAGTGTACTCTCTAAAACAAACGTAGCAAAAAAAGCTAGGACTGTTTCTAGCTGGTTTAGTTGTTCATCAGCACGGAGAATTTGCAATGCTTCTCTAATAATAGATTCATTTTCACCACCTTTGAGAATGGGTACAAATGGCAGTAAGGATGGTAAGGGTCGTTGAAAAGCAATATTAACATCAATTTCCCACAGATTAATTACCCGATAATCTTGAATTGCCCGTAATCCAGCAATATTTGATGTAAAGCTTGTGGGTATTTCGTTGTTACTGGTTTTAAGAATGTTGATGAGAACGGGATATGTTGGTAAGTTATATTTTTCTTCTGCAAGTGCGGTATAAGCACGCATTCGACGTGGCATTATAGATTGATAACGTAATTGCCATTCGTTGAGAAGCAAAAATTCTCCGAATTGGGGACTACTAGCACGGATTAAAACATCACTTTCCCGGCTAATCCACTGAAATTCACTATTTAGAATTTCTCCTGCAACGACATCAGGAATCTGTGTTACCCATTTTACCCAGTTGTCGGGTGCGAGGCTGACTAATTTTTTAGTACTGACATCCGCAGGCTTTGTCATTAGAGTATTGATGCACTCAGTTAAGTAAGATTTATGGTAACTTGAAAACAGCTACCACTGAGATTTTTCACAATTTAAATATGATTGCTATATGATTGATATATGTTAAGTTTTAAATCAACATATTTATAGATATAAACCGCTGATGAATATCGACGTTACACCAAATTATACAATTTTAGAAATTCAAGAACTTGATGTCAATTATGGCGGTATTCAAGCTCTGAAGAAAATTAATTTAATAATTAAAAAAGGTGAGGTAGTCACTTTAATTGGTGCTAATGGTGCCGGGAAAACCACTACACTCAGGGCGATATCTAAAATAGTTAATCTTAAAAGTGGCGCAATTATTTATGATGGACGAAATATTACCCGCCGCCAAGCTCATGAAGTTGTGCAACTTGGTATTGCTCATTGTCCAGAAGGACGGAGAGTATTAGCAAGGCAAACAGTATTTGATAATTTAATGTTGGGTGCTTATATTCGCTCAAATCAAGCAGAGATAAAAGCAGATATTGGGCGGCAATTTGAGCTATTTCCAAGATTGTCACAAAGACGCAATCAACTAGCAGGAACTCTCAGCGGTGGCGAACAACAAATGTTAGCGATCGCTCGTGCTTTAATGAGTAAACCAAAACTATTACTTTTGGATGAACCTAGCTTGGGTTTAGCCCCGGCGATCGTCCGGGAAATTTTCTCGATTATTGAAAATCTGCGGGCTACTGGTGTGACTATTTTGTTAGTTGAACAAAACGCCAATCTTGCTTTACAAATTGCAGATAGAGGTTATGTTTTAGAAGCCGGCTCTATCACTTTAACAGGCGCAGCATCAGAATTAATTAGTGATGAACGAGTCAAAAAAGCTTATTTAGGATAAATAAATTAAAACTTGGGAGGTACAAACACATGGTAAAATCACCAACTAAACTCCTAACTTTAGAAGAGTTTTTGAAACTACCAGAAACAAAACCAGCGAGTGAATACATCAACGGTCAAATTGTTCAAAAACCAATGCCACAGGGAAAACATAGTATTCTTCAGGGCGAACTAGTAACTAATATCAATTCTGTAGTCAAACCCCAAAAAATTGCCCTTGCATTTCCAGAATTGCGGTGTACTTTTGGTGGGCGTTCAATTGTACCGGATGTAGCTGTATTTGCTTGGGAAAGAATTCCTCTAGATGAACGACAAGATGTGGCAAATGTCTTTAAAACCCATCCAGATTGGACAATTGAAATTCTTTCACCAGATCAAAGCCAAACTAAAGTAACGGGAAATATTTTGCACTGCTTAAAGCATGGTAGCAAATTAGGTTGGTTAATCGATCTAGATGAGCGTTGTGTTTTAGTTTATCACCCAAATCAGCAACCGGAACTTTTCCAAGAAGAACAACAAATATTACCAGTTCCCGATTTAGTTAGCGGTTTTCAATTAACTCTAGGACAATTATTTGGCTGGTTGAAGCTGTAGATAAGTAGACGGACATAATTAAATATAATATGTTCTGTCATTGCGAGCGAAGCGAAGCAATCGCAAAGTCTCTGGGATTGCTTCGCTTCGCTCGCAATGACATCTTATATTTAATCATGGCTATCTACTTAATTACTCTTTTGAAATGGATTTATCAGCAATCAAGCCTGTTTTACTTCCCAATTCTGACTCCTGACTCCTGAATTCTGCTACCCATAACTTTTCTAAATAGGTAACATTATTAATAATTATTACAATTTTTGTCATATATTAATATTTGCAGCCTTGCTTGCAGATATCTATATTTGTTTAGCGGCGAATTCCATTCGGCAAAATATTTAAACCCATGAGTCAAATAGTCTGGATTGCAAGACACGCCAACCGCCTCGACTTCGTAAACCCTGATTGGTTTCTCACCGCCGAACGACGCTACGATCCACCTTTGTCTGACGATGGTACGATCCAAGCCCAACAGTTAGCAAAGCGCCTAAAAAGAGAAAAGATTGCTCATATTTTTGCATCTCCTTTCTTGCGAACCGTACAAACAGCAAACGCAGTTGCAGAAGTTCTCGATTTGCCTATCAAACTCGAAACAGGCTTGAGTGAATGGCTAAATCCCGTTTGGATGACAGAAGAACCTGAAAGACTTTCAACTCCAGCTTTAGCGGAATTGTTCCAGAGAATTGACATTGGTTACACTTCGCGCATCGCCGCCAATTATCCTGAAACTCACGAAAAAGTGCGGGAACGTTCTGGACAAACTGCTAGATGTTTAGCCAATGAATTCTTCCCAGACAATATCTTGTTAGTAGCGCATGGTGCATCTGTGTTGGGCGCAGCAATGGGGTTGGTGGGGGAAATTGCCAAAACAGAAGTCAAAGCTTCTTTATGTTCTTTGGTAAAAGTGGTACGTGACGAACCAGAATGGTTATTAGAACTAAAGGGAGATACTTCCCATTTAACTCACATAGAAGAAGTTATTCGATTTGCTTAAATCCTGCATCAGGATTTACGATCGCACCTTTCGCTATGTTGGATATATCCTCCAAAAAAAAGAATTAATTCCCCAATAAATTCTATGACTTTGTTACTTGCGGGAGATATCGGCGGTACGAAAACTATTCTGCGATTGGTTGAAACATCCGATTCGCAAAGCTTACACACTATTTATCAGGAAAGTTACCACAGTGCAGATTTTCCGGATTTAGTACCGATAGTGCAGCAGTTTTTGGCTAAAGCTAATTCATCACTACCAGAGAAAGCTTGTTTTGCGATCGCCGGTCCGATTGTCAAAAATACTGCTAAGCTGACAAATTTAGTCTGGTTTCTGGATACCGAACGTCTACAACAAGAATTGGGTATCCCACACATTTCTTTAATTAACGACTTCGCCGCCGTCGGCTATGGCATTTTTGGTTTACAAGAACAAGACTTGCACGTGTTACAGCCTGGGAAACCTCAACCACAAGCCCCCGTTGCCATTATTGGTGCTGGTACCGGCTTAGGGCAAGGATTTTTAATTAAAACGGGAAATTACTATCAAGTTTTTCCTTCAGAAGGCGGACACGCTGATTTTGCACCCCGAAACGAAATCGAGTTTCAATTGTTGAAATACCTGCTGGGTAAACATGATATCCAACGAATTTCTGTAGAAAGAGTGGTTTCTGGCATGGGAGTTGTGGCAATTTACCAATTTTTGCGCGATCGCAAATTTGCTGCTGAATCACCAGACATCGCCCAAATCGTCAGAACTTGGGAACAAGAAGCCGGACAAGAAGAGAAAAGCGTCGATCCTGGTGCAGCCATTGGTACAGCTGCACTCCAAAAACGCGATCGCCTTTCAGAACAAACCTTGCAATTATTCATCGACGCTTACGGTGCAGAAGCCGGAAATCTCGCCCTCAAACTCCTACCTTACGGTGGCTTGTACATCGCTGGTGGAATTGCGCCCAAAATTCTGCCCTTAATTCAAAACAGCGATTTCTTATTGAACTTCACCCAAAAAGGTAGAATGCGATCGCTCCTCGAAGAAATACCCGTGTATATTATTCTCAACTCCCAAGTCGGACTAATAGGTGCTGCTTTATGTGCTGCTAGGTTATAACAGCTGGCATCATCAGTGAGATTAGCATCTCAAAAGGCAAAAAATATGACAATTAAAAGTCTGTTGCCATTCATCGCCGCCACCATTGTCTGTGGTGGTTCTGTTTTAGTCCAAGCGCGTCAACCCAAACCTCCGGCGGCCACTGTCAAACCCAAACCAACCGTTTCTCAACCCGTCCAGCCAAAATGGAAATTATTTACTGCTCCAGATGGCCGCTTTAGTATTTTGATGCCAGGAAGCCCCAACAGAGAAACACAATTCCAAAAAACTTACATGGGGGAAATTAACTTAGAAATATTTGTCGCTCAACCACCAAAACAACAAGTAGCATATATCGTTACTTACAACGATTTTCCTTACAGTTATGGAGAAATGTCTGACCCCCAAGCTGTACTCAACGATGCACGGGATATGGCTTTGAAAACTACGCAAAGTAATTTAATTAGTCAACGAAATATTCGGAGTTCAAATAATCATCCCGGCAAAGAAATTGAATATATCAATTCTGGAGGAAAAATCACTAAAACTAGAATGTATGTTGCCCAAGGCAGATTATATCAAGTAATGGCAATAACGACGAAAAAGCAGCAAAAGACATTAGCTAAAACTATTACGGGATATTTAAATTCTTTCCAAATAGTTTTGCAAAAGTGAAGTCAAGGGGATTGGGGATTGGGGATTAGGGATTGGGTACTGGGGACTGGGTGCTAAATCAAAAAATTCTGGTGGTGGGTTTTATCCACCACCAAATTGAAAAAACGAAAAACATGATATGATCGCCTACCACAGCTAGACTTTATGCATTTTTGATTCAATTAAGCAGCGTAAACAGTCCAAGTTTATTAGGTGTATTGAAATTATCAGGGATAAAACTATTCCCTATTCCCTATTCCCTATTCCCTACCCTCACCAAAAGACTTTTTCCGCAAGCCCTAATTAATTGTTAATTTATCTTTGGGGAGTACAACAGGGCAATAGGGGCTTATTTACAACATCTTTAATCTCTACAGAATTTAACAAATCTTCCCAATATTTCTGCACTTCAGGATCGTTAGGACGCTGGCGGCGTAAATTAGCTAAAGTGGAAAGAGAGTCTTCCCAAAATCCAGCTGTGGCAAACAAAACTGCACGATCCAAATCTGTGTTTGGTTCTTTGAGTTGCAGGGCTAGATTTTCATCCTGCGATCGCACTATTGTACCTTGTGCATATGCATCTTTATCGCGGTTAGCAAGATCGCAAATCATTGAAAAAGTCCAACTATATTCTTTGCCGATTTCTAAAGATGATTTATCAGCAGGTACGCTCACACTAACAATACCATTTTGTCCAGCAGGTTTAAAAGTTTCTTTATACAATGGATCGATGCTGTCATCATCCTGCAAAACAAATTCTAGTGCTTCTATTTTTGTAGAAGTTTGGGGAATGTAGAAATAAAATGTCGGATGTTTGGCTGTGGTTCGTTGAGCTTCCTTATCTGTTGGTGTCAGAGGAATGATAGATTCTCCAATTTCAAGGCAAGTTCCCCGCGTTCCTGCTGACCTGACTCTACCGGGTTTACCAGGGACAAAGGCAATACGATTTCTACCACTACCACGTTGAATATAACCTGTAACATTTCTAATTGCAGCAGTGGCATATCTATCTCCAGGACGTAGGCGTTCTGCTTGCTGAAAATATCCTAAAGCTTTTCGATAATTTCTTCGTTTGGTTTCGTTATAACCAAGTTGCATATATCGGGTATAAGCAGCTCTAGCTTGTGCCAGTTGGTACACTGACTCTGTTGCTAAAACCTGAGTCATGTTCAGAGGTTCGAGGGGTAGAAATGCTAAAGTCGCAAGTAGATAACTTGCCCAAAATTTATGTTTCATGATGTCCATGTCCACTTGTAGTACATTTTTGGGGTTTATATAATACACTAGCTTAAGCTTGACAGTCACAAGGCTTGATGTGTGCTACTTTGTGGTCAGGTTAAAGTAGCTTTGTCACCCGCCAAGAAATAAATTTCACAGGCTTTTAGCTAAATTCCACTGAAGTAGACTAAAGATTTTTGGGGATATCTAGTCATCTAAAGATGACTTTCGCTATTAGCAAGGAACCGAAGCCTTGCAGGACATCGGTTTTGCGTTCAGTTGACACCAATGAACAATGTTCCCTACCGCGTGGTCTATTTACCTGAAAATTGCTGTAAATATTTTTGCTGATTAAAACTTTATCCCTTTGAGGCTAGAGTATTCTGAATTCTGAATTCTGAATTCTGAATTCTGACTTCTGACTTCTGAATTCTGACTCCTATTTTATTTTTTATTGACACCCAGTTGTTAAAGTGACGATCGCGATGGTAAACTTCCAAACTAAATCTCATTTCTTTGGGCAGGAAAGAACGCTGATAGATTTGCTACAGCAACGGGTGGAAAACCAGCCGCGTCAAGAAGCTTATATATTTCTTCAAGATGGTGAAATAGAAACCCAGCGTTTAACTTACCAGGAGTTGGAATATCAAGTAAAGGCGATCGCAGCTCATCTCCAATCTCTCTGCTCACCAGGAGATAGAGCTTTGTTACTTTACCCGCCTGGATTAGACTTTATCACAGGCTTCTTTGCCTGTCTGTATGCGGGAATTATCGCTGTACCCGCCTATCCACCCAAACGCAATCAAAAACTATCTCGATTGCAAGCAATTATTCAAGATGCTGAAGCTACCTTGTTATTAACCACCGCAGATATGTTCCAATTAATTGAGCAGTATGGAACAAACGAACCGACATTTAAACATTTGCATTGGGTTTTAACTGATGAAATAGTCACCTCTGCGGATGACTTCACCCCTGTGGCAGTGGAATCCAATACCCTAGCATTATTACAGTACACCTCTGGTTCCACTGGAACTCCCAAGGGAGTCATGGTTTCCCACGGCAATTTGCTCCACAACTGCACCGCTATCCTGCAATTCCTAGAAAAAACTCCTGATGTTCCGGATGTTGGATTTTCTTGGTTACCGCCTTACCATGATATGGGATTAATCGGATGCATACTGCAACCTGTATCCGGGGGATTTCCTTTAATAATCATGCCACCGATGGCATTTTTGCAAAAGCCGATACGTTGGCTCAAGGCAATCTCAACTTACAAGGTAACCGTGAGTGCAGGGCCTAACTTTGCCTACGATCTCTGCGTGCAGCACATGAGGCCAGAGGAACTAGAAAACCTGGATTTGAGTAGTTGGCAACTTGCTCTCAACGGTGCCGAACCAATTCGCGCCGAAACTCTAGAGTCTTTTACCAAGCAATTTTCGCCCTACGGATTTCGTCCCAGCAGCTTTCAAACTTGCTATGGAATGGCAGAGACAACGTTGCTAGTTACTGGAGTCAAGAAAGGTGAAGTACCAAGAATTAAGGTTTGCGATGGTAAGGCTTTAGAGCAAAACCAAGTAATTAGCAATAATGCAACCAAAAACGACCGTAAATTAGTTAGTTGCGGTCATCCGTGGTTAAATCAAACAGTGGCGATCGTCAATCCAGTTTCCTTAACGGAGTGTGAACCAGGACAGGTGGGAGAAATCTGGGTTGCTGGTGAGAGTGTAGCTCAGGGATATTGGAATCGAGTTCAGGAGACAGAGAAAACATTTCATGCTTATCTCGCTGATACCAAAGAGGGGCCGTTTTTACGAACTGGAGATTTAGGTTTTTGGGAAGAAGAAGCAGGGTTGTTTGTTACGGGTCGTTTGAAGGATTTGTTGGTGATTCGAGGACGAAATTATTATCCCCAGGACATTGAACAAACAGTAGAAACTAGTCATCCAGCGTTAGGCTTTCACAGTAGTGCAGCTTTTAGTGTTGAGATGGATGGAAGCGATCGCTTAATCGTTGTTTGTGAAGTCAAGCGAACTTATCTGCGAAATTTGGATGTTCAGGAAGTCGTCAAAAAGATTCGCCAATCTGTGTTGCAAGAACATGACCTACAAGTTTATCGAGTCTTGCTGCTCAAACCAGGAACTCTTCCTAAAACCTCCAGTGGCAAGATTCAACGCTTCGCCTGTCGTGAGAATTTTATATCAGGTACTTTGTCGTTTGTCAATTCAGAATCAACAGATATTCCTCAAACTATTCACTTCAACAACTTTGCCCAGGAGTATAGCATCGAGTCAATTCAAAATTGGATCTGCCAATGGTTAGCTGCAAAATTGCATATTCCCATACAATCCATTGACCAAAAAGAATCTTTTGAAACATATGGTTTGGATTCTCTGCAAGTAGCAAAATTCATTCAAGACTTGGAGGCTTGGTCAGGGTATTTACTTAACATTTCTACACTGCAAAAATTTGCTGCGATCGCCAATTTAGCCGAATATCTGGCTGGTGAACTTACCAACCCAAACCAACAGCCTTTAACTCAAATTCCCGCAGAATATTATCAAATTGAGTCTTTTCCAGAATACACCCAACTCCAGCAAAGATTAAAGCATATTCAAACCCTAGAAATTCCCAATCCTTATTTTCAAATCCAGGAATCTTTAACTAGAGATTGCACTCAAATTCAAGGACGTATATTAATTAATTATTCAACTTACAACTATTTGGGCTTATCAGGAGATCCCACAGTTTCCGCAGCAGCGAAAGATGCAATTGAACGCTACGGAACATCCGTAGGTGCTAGTCGTTTGGCATCCGGCGAACGTCTTTTACATCGAGAACTCGAACAAGAAATCGCAGATTTGATTGGCACAGAAGACTGCATTGTTTATGTCAGCGGTCATGCAACTAATGTTACAACCATTGGACATTTGTTTCACTCCCAGGATTTAATTTTTTACGATGCCTTGAGTCACAATAGTATTTTGCAAGGCTGTGGTTTATCTGGAGCCAAGGCCATACCTTTTCCTCATAACGATTGGCAAGCTTTAGATCGAATGCTGCAAGACCAGCGTCAACATTATCGCCGAGTTTTGATTGTCATTGAAGGCATTTATAGCATGGATGGCGATATCCCAGATTTACCTAGATTTATTGAACTCAAGCAACGCCACAAAGCTTTACTCATGGTAGACGAAGCCCATTCCATTGGCGTATTGGGCGAACAAGGACGCGGTATTGCTGAGTTTTTTGGCGTCAAGCCAGCCGATGTAGACTTGTGGATGGGAACACTCAGTAAAGCTTTTGCTAGTTGTGGAGGATATATTGCCGGCTCTGTTGCTTTAGTGAGTTATTTAAAATACACTGCTCCTGGTTTTGTTTACAGTGTGGGATTATCACCGGCAAACACAGCAGCAGCCTTAGCAGCCTTGCGTTTACTCAAAGCCCAACCTACACGAGTCAAAACATTAAAAGAGCGATCGCAGTACTTTTTAAAACTAGCTCAAGCTCAGGGGTGGAATACAGCCACCAGCCAAAATTCTCCAATTATTCCCATTGTGGTGGGGAATTCGTTAACCTGCATTCAGCTTTCCCATCTGCTGTTTCAAAGAGGTATTAACGTCCAACCAATGATTTATCCAGCTGTGGCCAATGATGCTGCACGCCTACGATTTTTTATTAGTTGTCTGCATACCGAAGAACAAATTAACATGGCGATCGCAGCCTTAGCGCTAGCATTTGCTCAAGTACCCCATACAACAGAGGGTATTGAGGATGTTTGAAGATGCAATGATTACTGATACTTCTAGTGGTATTGGTAAAGCGATCGCTAAACTTCTGGTTCAATCAGGTAGTAATATCATGTCCGCCTAATCACTTATCATTAAAACCTCTTTGCGC
Source organism: Nostoc sp. CreGUA01 (assembly GCA_034531095.2). GTDB lineage: Bacteria > Cyanobacteriota > Cyanobacteriia > Cyanobacteriales > Nostocaceae > Nostoc. Next base: position 54,240 of record JAVRBV020000025.1, read on the forward strand.
GTAGTGCTAAAATTAGCTCTTGGGCTGATTGATGCTGAAGCTTGTAAAAGTTGGGAGTTCACCTTGCCATTGCCACCCAATCGCCATCGCTTGTTGGGTAGGATAAACATAGTGGCAGATTTTAATTTCTTAATTATGCTTCTTGAGGTAGAAAGTATTCTCTCCCAAATGTCTGTCCTAAATCTTCGATACACAATAATATTACGTGCTTGGTTGAGCTTGCGTGTACTATCAATTAGGTTGATTAGAGCATCAAAGATAGTCCTGATGATTGATTTTGTTGTTACCTCTTTAGGCACAATCATATCGTGAGCAGTTTGAATTAGGCTGGCCAGATGTTCGCGCATTTGCTTATCTGAAATAGCCCCTACTTGATAATTGATGACAATGGATGCAGCTGGTGGGTTAACACGGACATTTATCACCCTCTTGTCAGATTCCATCAGCGATTTAATTTGATTAATATACTCAGTATTTCTGGCTAACAGAGGAATACGAAAACGTATGCGCCCAGGAATTGCATGAACGATGCTATATGATATTTTGAGTGATGGTACTGTTTTTTTAGCTAAACTTTTAGCTGCCTTTGTTGATGTTAAATGCTGATTAAGCCTAGCATTTTTATCAGAATTAGACTGTTTTTTATAAGTCATAGTATTATTTTTTAATTAAAAAAGGGACGTGAATTATAAACTTATCTATTGGTGTTTTAAAAGAGCGTCTTTTTAAATTGCATTGACTTTAATTTAGTTATATCAATTTACATTGAAGCTGCATAGAAAAGAGCTTCAAGAATAAAATCATAACTAGTCAAGGACATAACACGTTCCGATGTGATTTGATGGAAAATTTGGTTGAGGCGATCGCGAAGTTCATCAAGTGATTTGAAG
>JAVRBV020000026.1:0-18168 GCA_034531095.2 Nostoc sp. CreGUA01
TGAGGAAATGCAAAGTATATTAGTTGCAAGTTTAAACAAACTCAAAGTTTGAATTTATAATTTTCTTCTTCTTCCTTCTGCCCTCTGCCCTCTGCCTTCTGCCTTGCCCCAACCAAGATCACCAAAAGTTGCCAAGAACCCGTAAGATTGCTGAAATTTGAAGCGTCTGATATTATAGCTGTTCTGTCAGGTGCAACAGTGCTACTAACGGATAGTTTGCCAACTATGCCAGAGTTTCCTTCGTCTGATGAGTTAGTAAAAGTACTTGACCGTATCCTCGATGGTAGTCGAAATGAAAACGATATCAATTTACTAAGGTACTGTCTGAGTACAGTTAATGGTAAAAGTCAGGTACAGTTAGCAAATTACATTGTTAACCTTCCTGAAGGAAATAATATTCATATTGGCGATCGCATCACCTATCAAGGTGGTATAGACGAAGAAACAAAGACAATTCTCCGCCATTTACAACAATTTCTTCAGAAAAGTCAAGTTTCGATTTCGCCTAGTTTTTCTCCTCAAACCCCAACTGAAAAGTTTTTAGTCAACACTAATTCATATAAGCCAGTTAGTCCACCACCCTCTGAACTTAATATTTTCGAGTTTGAAGTGGTAACTGTAGACTATAAAGGAAAAGAAACAAAGCGTTACCATACACAAACTGAGTATTTTCTAGAAGACTTAGGAAATAGTGTTGTACTGGAAATGGTTTCCATTCCAGGTGGTAATTTTCCAATGGGTGCATCACGAGAGGAAGCAGCATCACAAGAAGATGAACGTCCTCAACATTTAGTTAATATAAAACCCTTCTTTATGGGTAGATATCCTATTACCCAAAGACAGTGGAGAGCTATTGCAAACCTCCCAAAAATAAACCACCACCTCAAACCTGACCCATCCTGTTTTAATGGCGATAATTTACCTGTAGAACGAGTTTCTTGGTACGATGCACTAGAGTTTTGTGAGCGACTCTCGCAGAAAACAGGAAGGTATTATCGCTTACCCAGTGAAGCTGAGTGGGAATATGCTTGTCGTGCTAGAACCTCAACGGCATTCCATTTTGGTCAAAAAATTACAGAGAATTTAGCAAATTATTGTGGTGATGACGACAATATAAATAGCATTAATAGCCAATGTACAACAGAGGTTGGTAGTTTTCCAGCTAATACTTTTGGGTTATACGATATGCACGGTAATATTTGGGAGTGGTGCGCTGATTATGAACACGATAACTATCAAGACGCACCATTAGATGGCAGTGCATGGGTAGATGATGGAAATGAAGAATATAGAATTTTGCGTGGTGGTTCTTGGGGTCATCCTGCAAATTTATGTCGTTCTACATCTCGCTTTTCTGAAGCTGCAACCACAAAGGACAAGCAAATTGGATTCCGGGTTGTCTGCTCTTTGATCTAAAAATTTTTGACTATTGTGAAATTAACTGATAAATTTTTGCTTTTATACTCTCAATAGAAGATAACTCAGAAAATTGTACACTTGTTTCTTGGCGAATTTGAGGTTTAATATTTAACGATGTCCTGCCACATTGCACTCTGTAAGGGTGAGAAAGCCAATTCCAAGTTCCTATAATAGCCAGTTTCGTATCACGTACCAAAATTCTTTCATTTGTTCCTCTACTTTCTATATGTTTTCCTTCTCCTAAGCGAATTAATTGTGAACCAGGATATTGTGAGAATAAATGTTTCAGCTTATTCTCAATTGTGGGATCATTCTTATCATTCTCCTCGTTACCTTTATTTCCGTAAACTATTGTTACTTTAACTCCTCTTTCTAAAACTGTAACAACCTCTTTGCCAAACAGTTTTGATTCACTTCCTCGAATCCAAGGAGTGACAATTATCAATTCTTGCTCTGCTTGGTCAATAGCTTCTCTAAAAATTCTTAAATGAGCGCAATCATAAACTGGAATAGTACCAGGTTCTGCTTTAGGAATTTCTGCTGCTGATTTATACTCTAATACAACTCCATGCTCTCGAATATGTTCAACAAGTTGCCGAGTCAGGTTTCCTTTTTCTAGTCTGTAAAGATTACCAACTAAAATAAATAATTCTTTAGCTCTTGATACAGCAACATTTAAAAGATTTGGTCGTTTGTTAATCCAGTAAACATTATCTTGGGGTTGACATACTTTTGTAGATAGGATAATTACTTTTTTCTCAGAACCTTGAAAGGTGTGAACTGTACCAACAGATTTCGAGTCTAATTGAGAGAATTTTCTTGTTAATTTTTCTTTCAACGCAGCAGCATGAACTTTAAAAGGTGAAATAACGCCTATATCTTCTACTGAGTAACCTTGTTTAACTAAATGCTCAATTATCTCACATACAGCAGTAACTTCTTCCTCATTCACATTATTGTGGATATTTCCCTCAACATCATAAGCAATTAAGTGCGAATCTACTAAAGACTTGGCTGGTTCTGTTTTGATTTCTAAATCATAGTCAGCAATAGCATCGCAGTATTGAATAATACTAGGCTGACAACGGTAATGTTCTTTCAAAAGAATTCCTTTACCCTTATCTTCACCTTCTCCACTTGCACCAGCAGCACGATGATAAGCCGTAGCACTATACTCCTCTTCTGGACTGTAACGATGGTAATCAATGTCAGTTAATCCTCTATTAATAAACACTGTTTGGCGATAATCTTCGCGTCTTTGCTTACTCAAAGTAATAATAGGTTCAATTTGTAGAGGATCACCAACAATAATAGCTTTGCGCGATCGCACTAATAACGGAAAAGCCTTATGTTGGTCAATCATTCCCGCTTCGTCTATGATTGTGCGGTCAACACATTCCTGAATCCAGGGAATCATTTTGCGGATTGAATGCAATGTGCAAGTGATTACCGGAAAAATTAAGCTAAGATATTTAATATGTTCATCTAAGTTTTCCGCAAGCTTAGATTTCGACTTCCAATCTCCTGAAAGAAGACTATAATAAAGTTCTAGACTTGGTTTGATGTTTTGTTTATTATAGAGTGCTTGTTGAATAAGAAATTTACGCGATAGCTTAAATAGTTCTTTGTGCTGAGCATGGAATTTTTGGTTAAAGGAAGTATAAAAATTTTCTAGTGGATTAGCCAAGCTAATCTCTAATAACTGGAATTCCTCTAAAGCATTACGCTTGTGCTGAGTTATCTTATCTCTCTCCTTATATTTTACCTCTAATCTTTTTTGTACATTTTTTAACTCACCTGCCTGATCTATTCTTTCTCTAACTAAGCCTGCTTGTCGAATTAAATCAGCGCGATTAGTAGGTGGTTCTATAGGGAAAATAGTTATAGATGTTTGTGCTATGGCTGATTGACAAGCTGAATTTAGCTCACGCAAAATACGTTCTTCCGTTTTTCCAGTCAGCCAACGCCAAAAGCGAACCCACCAATTTAATCTACCTTCAGGTAGCAGTGATTCAGCTTTTTTAAAATGCTGTTCTATTATGCTGTACGCTTCTATTGGTAGTTGATTGTACTGTGATAAATCTCTAGCTCGTTGCTGGAAAGGAATTAAAACAGATATAATTTCGTCTAAATTCTGTTGCAGTGTTTGAATCTGAACCGAAAGATATTCATATCTTTGTGTATCTAAGTCCCGTTGCTGTCGTAATTTTAAATATCTAGACTCTTCTGCTAATAATTCATCTTTAATTTGTTTAATTTGTTGTTTTAATGAATTATTTATTTGTGCATCAAAGCTATTTTTTTGTAAAAAATTAATAGCTTGCCGTAATTTTGCAATAGCTCCATTATCTGATTCAAGATTATCTTTTTTTCCGCCTTTGAGATAAAATAGTTTATCTTGTGAAACTTTATCCAGCTCCTCAATAACATTATCAACTGCTTGATTATTAGCACTGCTAACTACTGTTAGACTATTGATGTCCTGACCAGTTTCAATTAAAGTAAGTGCGCGTCTGACTACCTGTTGAGCAATAACATGAAGAATCAGAGTAGTTTTACCCGAACCAGGTGGGCCTTGTACGGCTGTTATCGGTTCACTTTGAGCGTGTTTGAGTGCTGTTGATTGTGAATTAGTCGGTGGATGAGGAGTTAGGAAAGCTCCCATGTAGATAACTTCTTGTTTTGCAGGCTTAGGTTCACCAAACAAATATTCAAAAGCAGGATGTCCTTTTGAGCAATTTTTCGAGCCTGATTTAATCTCTTTTAAGTCTTGCCTGAGATTATAATTATATGCAGCCCCTGTAAACTCAAATAAATAAGGCTGACGTTGAATTTGTTCACGAGAGCGACGGGGAATAACAACCTGTTCCATCCAATTCTGATAGCTATCAAATGTTAGCTTAAAAGTAGTTTCCAGAAAACTTCGTAGCCCATCTTGAGTAATCAATTTTTCACACTGTTCATCATCCAATCCCAGAAAGGTGGCTAAGTTGTCTCCAGCTTCTATCAGTATTAAGCTATCTAAGTTCCACCCTTGTGCTTGATACTCCCCCTTGAGGATAGATGTAACGTCTAAGCTAAACAGAGGACAAAGATAAGATTTTCCCTTTTCTACATCTAAAACTTGGGGAAAGGATAAAACCCATACTGCCTCTTGTAGAGTATTTTGCCTTTGCTTAACTTTTTTCTGTAATTCTGAAAACGTGGCTTGCTCAATTAATAAATGGTCACGTACTAGCTTTACACCACGCTGTTTGACTTTATCGCTGTTGGTTTCAACCCTGGCTTTACTGTATTCATCTAAATTAATGTAGTCTAACCAAGCGTTGACAATAGCATCTACCTTACTAGCTACGTTCAAAACTACCTCCAAGTTGCTGTACTGGCTTTAGCGTTGCATTATTCCTTTACTTAGATGCTAAGGTAATTTGTTACACAAAAAATGTTTAAACTTATACAATTTGGTTAAAATGCTTAAATCAGCAAGCAATGTTTACAACGGGCTACGCCTACGCACCTTTGAGCTAAAATCAAACTACTCATCGATTAACTTTCTGGCACTGCCATGAGCATTTCTCAACCACCGAAACTATACTGTCTGCCAACAAAGCTACCCATTGATGGTGCAGTGCGAATTGATTTAGAGGAAGGTATTCCAGTTTTTCGAGCATCCAGCAGTGTCCAAAGTCGCATTGAAGAACTATTGGCAAAACAGCAAGAAACTTCACTCAGTACAGAAGAAGAACAAGAACTTGATTGCTACGAAGAAATTGATGATTATTTAAGCTTTGTCAATCGTACAATTCGTAATTTATCCCTTGCGTCAACTCAGTCAGCATCCTAAATTGTGTCCTCTCGTAGTAAAATCCCTGAAGCTACCCAAAAGCAGGTACGTCAACGAGCCAAGTACCTATGTGAGTATTGCCATGCCTCTGAACAATGGCAGTATGTACAGTTCACGGTAGACCATGTTATACCCTTGTCATTAGGTGGAACAGATAATTTAGAAAATCTGGCGTTGGCTTGTTTTCACTGCAATCGCAGAAAGACAAATCGACTGACAGCAACTGACCCTCTATCTGGAGAAGAAGTTTCATTATTTAATCCACGACAGTGTAACTGGAGTGAGCATTTTATTTGGTCTGCCGATGGACTGTTAATTGAGGGTTTGACAGCTACAGGACGAGCAACAGTTACCGCATTAACCTTGAACCGGGAACGGGTGATCAATATTCGTGAGGCTGATCAAGAAATTGGTCGGCATCCACCAACGGATGATCCTATGCAAGCAAAATTTGAGCAAGGCGAATAGGAAATAGCTTCACAGATGCTTTCGTTTCTGCTTGTTATACTACAGATGAGGGTAATGTGCATCACATTGTAGGTAAAATTACCTTGCAATCTGGGTGGTGGATCGCCATCCATGTATTAAGTTAAATCTCAAATTCTTATCGGTGAACTTGACCTTCACGAAGGTGTAACCTCATAAATGTGATGCTCAACCCTCTTTTAATTCTGATTAAAGCTTAATCCGTTTATTATTTTATTTGAACAAAAGTAGTAAAGGAAACTAAAAAAAGGTAAACAAATGTCAGTGAATCAGGGTGAATTTTCTGACAACAGCTATGAAATTGATGAAGACATAGACCAACAATTAAATAGGTGGTGGCGGAAAGCAAACGATTTAGAGAATGATTATTGGTATAGGCAAAAAAAATTACAAGGTAAAAATACAAGAAATAAACAAGGAAATGAGAAATTATTAGAGAAATACTGTTTACCTCAATGTAACTCTTTCAGAGAAATATCAAAGTTAATAAATGTTGATTTAGCAGATTTACGATTATTAGTTTTTTCGCCCAAGCAAGATGCAGCCACAAAGCACCATTATATTCGTTTTTCTATTCCGAAAAAGACAGGTGGAGAAAGAATAATTTCTGCTCCAACTCAGAATTTAAAGAATGTACAGTATTGGATTTTAAAAAACGTTTTAAACAAGCTTGATACTTCTCTTCATGATGCCGCTCACGGTTTTCGTAACAGCCAAATAATAAAAGAAAAACACACAATAAATATAAAATTCTTCATAATACAAATTTTAAAGGCAAAATATATCAGTATCTTCTATAAATTTAGGTTGATATTGAAATTGATAATCTATTCCATTGCTTTGCCTGAACTAATTCAGTATCCAAAACTTGGTAAACGCCGATCAATTGTAACGAATGCAGAGCCTCATGTCGGGGCAGATGTAATTATTAATGTAGATATTAAAGACTTTTTTCATTCTATCTCTTATAGACGTGTAAAAGGTCTTTTTAGGTCTTTTGGATATTCAGAGTCAGCATCAACAATCTTTGCGTTACTTTGTACTGTCACATTTGTAAACCATCGTAGTTATCTACCGCAGGGTGCGCCAACTAGCCCTATGATTACGAATCTAATATGTCGCCGTCTCGATCGAAGATTGACTCAGATGGCTGAAAGTTTTGGATTTCGTTATACGCGCTATGCTGATGACTTAACCTTTTCTGCTTCTAATGAGAGTGTATGCAATATAGGAAAAGTTTTAAGGCATACAGAGGGGATTGTAAGGCATGAAGGGTTTGAAATTAATCGAGATAAAACCCGAATTATGCGTAAATCTAATAGATTAGAGGTTACTGGCATTGTAGTCAACAGCAAACCTAGTATTTCAAGAGAAAAGCTGAAACGTTTTCGTGCAACTCTTTATCAAATTGAGAAAGATGGTTTAGAAGGTAAGTTCTGGGGTAACTCAACAGATGTTATGTCTTCAATTCAAGGTTTTGCAAATTTTGTTTACATGGTTGACCCCCAAAAAGGAGCTAAATTTCGAGACCAGATACGTATTATAAAAGAAAAATATAAATGTTGATTACTAAGGTTAAATAAAAATTTAAAAAATTTTTAGTATGCTATGGTGCATCAATGAATTTGTCTTTTCGTGGGTAAAGTGGAATTAATTTATCATGCTCTTGGGTCATACTAACTCTAACTGCTAGTATTCTTGCCAACGTGTAAATATCAGGATCATCAAGGTCTATTGTAAAAGACTGCATAAGACTTTTTAGAACCTTTGAAGTACCAATATGTTTGAGTGCTGCTATAGCTTCTTGTTGGACTGCTGCATCTGGATGGCTTAGAGCTTGGATTAAAGCTGTAATCGATTTAGAACATCGAATTTTTCCCAAAGCTGCTGCTGCTCGTCCTCTAACATCACTATTTGGATCAACAAGCGATCTAATTAAGAATTTAACCGCTTCAGGGCTACCTATTTCTCCCAATGCTGTTGCTGCCCTACATCTTATGCTGTTGTCTGAAGGATCTAGCTTGCTGATTATGTCTGAAAATAAGAGTACAGAATCAGATTTTTTTAAATTAGAAAAATAAATTTTTTTTAAAATTAGCCTAATGATATGTATGTTCCACTGTATTTTTACGAGAATTGCAGCAGCAAGCATTTTGAAATAGTTATCTGGAGACGTTAAGGCTGAAATTAAGGCTTTTGTAGCTCTCGGATCACCAATTTTTTCTAAAGCTAATACTGCTTGTTCTCTAACTGAATTATCTTTATCTTGGATTTTACTAGCCAATGCCATGACTGCTGTAGGATGAGAGATTCGACCTAATGCGATCGCCACATATTTTCTAACTGTAGCATCCGGATCATCTAAAGCAAGAATTAATGCTTTAACTGCATGAGGATGGCGAATCTTACCCAAAGCAACAGCAATCCATCGTCTAACATAACTGTCAGAATCATTAAGACTATCAATTAAGCTCTCAACTACTTCTACATTCTTATAGTGCTTCAATTCTTGAGCAGACCATTTAATTTTTCCAAGTGCTGCTGCAACCCACTTTTTATCTTCATGCTTTTTTTGTTTAAGAGCATGAATTAAACACTCAATCACCTCTGGAGTGCTGATTTCTGCCAAAGCTGCAAAAGCTTCTCTTCTGACATCATTATCTGAATGGTTGAGATAGCCAATTAAAATTTTCACAGATTGAGAATTGGCAATTTCTCCAAGAGCAGTGACAGCACGCCATCGGATGTCCCTATCCTGGTCTTCGATAAATTGAGTAAGTAACTCAATTGCCTGGGGTATATCCGTCTTACCCAGAGCCATTATTACTTCCCTTTTAATGCTAGATGAATTATTGACAACTTTTTTTAATGTTTCAAACGCTTGTAAACTGTTGATGTTTATTAAAGCTATAGCAGCTTCCACTCTGACTTCACCATCTAAATCATTAATGGCTTTATTCAATATATTTATTGCTTTTGCATTACCAATCTGCCCTAAAGAAATAACGGCTTTTTTCCTGACTTCAACACACCGTAAATCAATTTCTTTAATTGCCTGGTTAATTATTTCCTGAGTATCAGTTTTCCTTAACTCCTGAATTATTTTTTGAGTTAATACATTGAATATTTCATCATCATAATAATGTTGATTATTTAGAAAAATCCCTAGTGAATCATTTCTAATTTCTAATATTGTTGATAACCATTGTTTAAATTTATCTTCTAATGGTTCTAATACTTGAATTAAGCAATCAACTACATCATTATCACCAATCTCTCCAAATAGAACTATAGTTTCTTTAATAAAAATACTATGTAAAAAACTAGAGCATTCCAGTAACAAATTAATAATATTGAAATTATGGATTCTATAGAAATCATTTATATAATATTCTCTATAATTGTAATTAATGCAAACTTGTATAACATAATCTTTAAATTTTGATATAAATATTTGAAAACTTAAATCATTTATATATTTGAGGTATTTTTTAAGTATTTTTATGATTAGTTTGGGATTTTGATTCATCCTAAAAGATGTAAAAATTGCTTTTATTACATTAGGATTATTTTCATTTATTGCTTGTATAACGCAAGCTTTGATTGCTGTTTCTTCTTCAAGGTATCCTAAACTTAAAGCAGTCCAGACCCTAACATAAATATCTTTATCATTAATGGTTTCCATAAAAGCTTCTACAACTTGTGAACTAGCTGTTTTTTCTAATATTTTTACTGCCTCACATCTGACCTCTGACGAACTGTGCTTTAATGCTATATTTAATAATTTTTCTTGCATTATGTTGTTTGTATAAGCAATTCTTTCGACAACTACAGTAATAAAAAATATATATGGACGAGATTGCCATAGTTCATAAATCTCTTCAATAATTTTTTGCATGAAGGGATAAGATTGCTCCTTGCATTCGGCAATACATTCACCTGATAGCAGTAGAAGACTATGAAAAATATCGTCTTTTTCTAGAGAGATAGCTTTGAGTAGAGGAATTGGATTATCTAATAATCCTGTTAATAGGCTTAATGTCTCATGCCATTCATATTTATACAAGTTTGTTTTTACTAGAGAAATACCTCTGTTAATGTCTGTTTCAATTAAATGCTTGAAGTGCAAAGCTGTGAAATATTCTTGAAATGTTCGATGCAAAAAAAGATATTTTTTGTTATCCCCGCTCAAATTTTGCAATATGCCATCTTGTTCAGATAGTTCTGCTATGAGTTTGGAAGTATTTTTATTTATAAAATCTGTTGATATAGAGGAATTTTTGAGATATTTTTCGATTTTGCTGCGGAGGTCTTGTATCGTAAATATATCTTTCCTCTCACAGCTAAATTGATAGGCAATTTCTCCTAATAAATCTTGTTTGGCTGCTATCCAACCACTATCAGGTATTTGCCTACTGTTATCACTACACCAATTTCCCAGCATATATTCCACTACCATTTCATATATCTGGCAACGTCGTGTAGGAAGCTTTACACTTTTTTCTTGGTACAAACTACAAATCAACGATAACAACAGTGGATTTTGGGCTAAACTGCGAATTTGAGGTTTTTTGTACAACTCCCGCATCAATTCTGATACAGTATTGCTATTCTTAAACCATTTTTTGAGATACTGCCCCGTCTTTTGCAGGTCAAACGGAACAATTTCCACTTCTTTTACCCCATTTATAAACGTCCCACTGTGGTAGCCTACTATTCGGGAAGTGCCAATAATCTGACAAGAATAATTGTTAGCAAAACGATTCAGTTTTTGTGACAGATAAATACGTTGTTCTGCTAAAACTTCATCCAGTCCATCTAATAGCAAGAGACATTGCCCCAGTTTCAATTTTTGCTGCAATAGCACCAATAAACTTGGTGCTATATTTGGATAATCTCGCTGTATAATTCTGGAAATACTATCAAAAACTTCTTCATCTTTAGGGCTGTCAGCTAAATTCACAAGCCTTAAATATAGTGGAAATACAATATCTTCTATATTCTGCCCATTTTCTATTTCCTGACGTGCTTGCTCGGCATTAGATATTGTTTCCATCCGCAATAGTGTAGACTTACCCATTCCTGGATTAGCCAACACCATGATAGTTTTATGCTGCTCTTTAAAAACCTGCCAGTCTACTTCTTCTTGCTGGGCTTCTTTGCTTTTGTGTTTGGGCTTATAAAAAGATTTAAGATTATGGTCTAATTCTGCATATATATAAGTGCTTTCCACTTCATTTTGATAGTGGCGTTCCAAGGTTACTTCGACAGGAATATATTGGTCTTTGATAGAAATGGGTTGTTGTTGGTGAGATAGAGCAATGAATTTAAGAGAATTTTCGATGTCCTTTAGAAACTGCCAGACATTCTGCCTTTGAACTTCTGGGCTAGGTGTCTGATGCTGATTTAGGGATTGTAATGCCTCGCTTTCTAAATAGATGCGATCGCCAAACTGACTATTTTGGGCATGGTTGACATTAGTGATGTTCTGGGCAATTTGAAGTATTATTTGATCGCTATCGCCATCTGCTTTGCGTAAGATTTCAATTTCTTCATCTGTGGCAATGCCGGCTGCTAGTTTTTCTATAAGTAGCTTCAGTTCATCTGGTGTAAGCATTTTTTATCCTTCTTCCCACCGCACAAGTTAGTTTTTGTGAATTACATTACCAAAATGACTCCCATTAGCTTCATTAATGTTATAGATTTGTTGTGCGTACTGGGTGATGTTATCGGCAATTTTATTAATTTTTTGTGTCGCTTCAGGCTTCACTTCTTCCCATCCTTTATCGGGTAAACCCTTACCTCCGAGAAGCTTGGCAATTACAAAATCTCCTCCAGTGATATCGTTGTAAGGAACTTGCTCCACTTTATATAACTGACGTGCAGTTTCAGGTACTGCTTTGCCAAGGTGATTCATGATATTAGAAACTCTTACTTCTGTATCACCTGGTTTGTTTCCCGCACCTTGCAAAGCTTCCAGGAAATGATAGGTGTAAATACTAATTTTTTCATCCTTTATCCAAGATTTTTGCTCACCTTCAGAGGAAGTGAAAACTACTCTGCCTTTACCTTGTTTCAACTCATCAATTAAACCTTTGGATGGTGTAACTCGGATAAAATCATCAAACTCTTCATCAAGTTCTAAATTTGCATCTTTAGAAGTTGCCATTCCTGCTGCGTGACAACTATCAATTACAACTAATAAACGTTCAGATTGAATTTGCCGTAATGCGGATGTAAAATCTTCTGCTGATAGTGCTGAACTAGCGATTTTAGTGGGTTTAATGTCATGCTGCAATAAATAATATTGTTTTGTGTTTTTATCTAGCCAGCCATGTCCTGAATAATAAACAAATACCGTAGCACTAGGATCAGATTCTGCTTTTTCCTTTAACCAATTTAATCCATCAAAAATACTTGTCTTTGTTGCATCTTTGTTATTTAGTACCCGAATATGATCTTGGTCATCATGATATGCACATAGATCGGGGTCAATTAAAGCAGCATAGATTGCCTGGGTATCTTTGACAGTCACAGGTAAAGATAATTTACTATAAGCAGACTCACCAACACCAATTAATAACGCATAACCGTCAGTAAATTTCTCAGTCATTTCCATCTTGTCCTATCAATTAAGTGGCTAATACAAAATCATATGGTTATTCTTCGTACCGACTAACACGGAATATTACGTAGTTGTAAAGTAGTTGAGAATTGTCTGCTTTATGGACAATTGCTCCTACCTCTGGTTTGTAAATCCATTTGTTCCAGTCAATGACTGTTTCATCAGCAACTTGCACAGCAATATAATTACCTTCAGCTAAACGACAACCCATTGCTGAATCTTCAAAATCTAGTCCCAGGTAAAATTTTTGTACAGCGACATTTTCATTGCGTTGAGCGAGTAATTTTACAACTCCTAAAGTAATTTCTGTAAACGGTGCGATCGCAGGTTGACTAGTGGTTAAAAGTTTGAGTCCACTTTGAAAAGGTGAAGACTCTAATGCTGCTAATATTGTCTTGTCTTCCTCATTTTTGACGTTTACTGTTGAGCATTCAAAGGCTATTCCCTGTGAACCCACATTTAAACCAATAAATACGGGGTAGCCAGCAATACCAGCAGATTGTCCCTCTTGCACCCGATAGGTTTGACTGAAGCTGACGGATTCTTGGGTATTAGCGAGTTGATTTCTCACAGCAAAAGTAATTAAGACATTATGTGTCCCTCCACCGGGATACTTTTCAATGTGGAGGCGGTCTAAGCGAATATTAATGCGGTTGTTTTTAAGATGAATATCGGGTTGAATTGCACTAGGATGTTGGATGGCTTGAGGTTGTATTGAACCTGAGTTATAAGGTGCGATGTAACCAAACTTGTGTGTTGCATACATCCAGGGTTGGTCTTGCACTAAGTTTAAAAACTCTAAAATCCCTTTATCAAAACTTTCTAAATTAGAATCCCCCACAACAATGCTTTGCACATCAGGGTCTTTCATTTTTTGCAGTTTTGCTGCTATCCATTCAGGATCTTCAGATTCACTAATAGCCTTAATGTCCTCAAATACACTACTCAGCATCTTGCTTTCCCATTAAGAAATATAAACTTTGATAGCATAAGTTTTGTAGCAGCGTATTTCTACGGTTAGCTAACTGCTTAATTTTAGACCCTACAATGATGAATACGGTAAACTAGCTCAATTTTTTTGATTTTTTTCAGATTTTGTTTTAGCTAGATACTTAAACATCAGGTGGTTTAAGATTAGACACTGGGTGTGTGAAAAGCAGGATTTTCTTAAATCTTTTTATATACAATCCATCACAACTATTTATAATCATTTATCCAACTGCAACAAAGTATTGACTAAATCAGTAGCAGTGACCACATAAATCTCACCAGCATTATTACTAGGAATATCGACATCACCCTTTGTAAAGCAAAGCAGTCCAGTCACTTGCTGAGTACCTTTTAAATACCTGACTTCTGTAGCTTGACCTTTTACCTTGCTGATTAAATCACCTTCCTCAAAATCATAGGTATTTCTGCCATAACGCTTTCGCAGATGACCTCTTTCATAAACTTTAGTACCACCATGTGACTTGACATCAATCACGTACCAATTGCCTTTGGGAGAGTGCAATACTACATCTGCATCGCCCCATCTCCTAATTCGTAGGTTGTATTCTACTTGCCATCCTTGACGTTGCAACGGGAACAATAATGCAGCTACTTGGGTTTCAGCTGTAGCACCGTTTTGAGCATCACCAGATCGTTTCATTAAGTATTGCCCATTGCTGTATAGGCGGTAAGAAGCGATTAATCCCCCTAGCAAGACCATCACTGCCAAGGCAGATTTACTGAAGATACTGAACAAAAAAATTGTCCCAACAAGAACTACTACTGCAAGTGCATAATTTAGTAAAGCGGATTTTTGCCGCTTCTTGCCCAGTTTACGGATATATTCTCCTGGCTGTCTTCTCTTTGGTAGCAATGTTTTATACTTAATAGAAAATTTTTTTTATCATGAGTGGTTTGAGATTTTTTGTAACCTGGATTGCCTACCAAACTATTGGTAGTCATCGCATTCGGAATTAATGTGTGATTTCTGCTGTCATGCTATGGCGATGAATATTTTATACTCTAATTTATGGGGCTGATGGTGTTATTTAGTGAAAAACATCAATTTACTCATTTATCTGCGGAAACTACCATCTAACAACTATGCCATCAGATGACCAATTGCAAATATGGGACAATAACCTCCCCAGACCGGAAGAGTTAGTCAAGATACTTGAGCGTATCCTCGGTAATGTTGGTAGTGACGAGGATATGGCTGTATTGCAGAAAGTTCTGAGCATACTTCCAGAACAAAATCCTGTGCATTTAGGAAATTAGATCGTTAACATTTTTGATTATGACAAATATTTTGATATCGATCATGATTTCACCTCAGTCTTCTTCGAGAGTGACAAGCCTTTTGCTATCAAAAAATTTCAATATTTTTTGGATAATCAATTACCTAATACCGTTTTCTGTGCTAAATAAAGGCATAATGTGGTTTGATGAAAGTCCCAAAAGACATATTTTTTATTTGTGCAGTAAGCGGTTCAATCTTGATGATGACGAGTGGAAAGATACTCCTAAAAACCAATTATTGCTGATTGGACGAAATCTAAATCGCCAGACTTTGCTTGAACAACTAGAAAATTGCTTCTGCTAATCCAGTGGTATTAAGACATCAAAAATATTAAAGCCATAAATCTTGAAAGACACTGTTTAGCAAAATATTATTACTGATCTCAACTATTATTTTTTGCGTTAATAACAAATCTAATATGATTTTGAACTGTGGAATGGTTTACTGGTGAGCTTTTCAGCCATCTATTTGTCGCAATCATTTTTCAAATTCGTATAATCTGCTGATCTCCAAAAACTTTGGCTCTTCCGTGTGTATTAAGCTAAAGTTTAAACTCAAATTAGGAACTTGCCTTTAAAATCAAGGGTTTCAGTTAGTTACAACCTAGATTTTAGCCAAAAAATAAAACGTCAAGATTAAAACCTATCTTTCTTGTCCAACAGAGCATATGAGCTAATTTATAGACGTTTTTAGGATAACAAGTAATTTAAAACCAAAATTTTAAAAATTTATCACTATAGCAATCCTATGTGTATACACCGTAGGTAGTTCTGTTCAGAGAGCAAAAAACAAAATCCACCTTGATTTCAAATTATCAGGTGGAGTTGCTAGTTGTTTTGTTAGTGGATCCGAGCAGAGTCGAACTGCTGTCCAAATTGGGTATTGACCCCCCGCTCATTCACAGGTTTAGCCTATCTGACCCTCAAGGCGGGAATCGTTCATTATCCCGAACGTAGGATGCTCTGATTTAATCTTAGCCAGCAAGCCAATCAGAGAACGCTTGCTAGAGCATCCGTTGGGGTTTGGTCTTCAGTCCTTAACGGAGTCAAACTAAAGACGCTCGAACCTGTAAGAGGTGTTTAGGCAGCTACTAGGGCTTCCCGACGAGCAAATTTTACGATGTTATTCGCATTTACTTTTGTTTTGAGCCTTTGATTTCCGAGAGATGACTCGCTCTCGACCTGAATCACAGAGCAGCGTTCGCCAACCTGTCGAAACCGTGACGGACCCATGCGCTATACATATATTATAGTTTGGTGTTAGGGAAATGCGTCACAAGATGACAAAGAAATATTAAACTCTCATTACCCAGGCTTAAGTGTCATGAGTCAGACTACAAGCAGAGTTCGCTGGACAATTCAAGATGTTGCAGCATTACCCGATAACGAATGGATTCGTTATGAGATTATCGATGGAGAATTGTTTGCGGTGCGATCGCCCCACCATAAACATCAGCACGTGATTGGATGTATCTTTTCAGTGCTAAACACTTGGTCTTTGGAAACTGGTTTGGGAGAACCCTCCATTATGCCAGGACTGATTTTTTCGGACTCTGATAATGTCGCTCCCGATGTGGTGTGGGTGAGTTACGAACGATTGGCTCAAATTCAAGATGAAGCGGGGCATTTTCACGGAGCGCCGGAACTGGTAGTGGAAGTGCTGTCAAAAGGAAAAGCAAATGTTGACCGCGATCGCTTAGCTAAGTTGAAATTGTATTCGGTTCAGGGAGTGCAGGAGTATTGGATTGTCGATCGCATCGCTCAAAGAATTGAAGTCTATCGACGGGACAATGCTCAGTTAAAACTGGTGACGACATTGCTAGTAGATGATGTGATTACATCGCCATTGCTGCCTAACTTTGCCTGTGAAGTAGCACGTCTTTTTGTGTCACGAGGTTAGGGGTGGTGGTCGTTATCGTTCATCACGAAGAGCATTTAAATTAGGACTTATGCTCTGTACAAATTAATCATAGTGTGCATTTGCAAAAGAGGTCATTTCAGGCTTTTATTAATCATTCTTTGATGGAAAATAGACCCTCGATGTAGGGGCACAGCACTGCTGTGCCCTTACAACAGATGCGATACGGTTCAGTTAAGGCTAAAACTCTTGGTCAAAGTCAATTTTTTGAACGTAGACGCGCAGCGGCTTGCCGCAGGCTACCGCAAAGAACGCAAAGAACACAAAGAGAAATTAACAAGCTCATTGAGACAACAATCCGACTACCGTTTGAGGGGATCGGAAAACCAGAAGCCTTGAGGGAGAACCTAGCCGGCTTTTGGTCGCGGCGAATTGATGATACAAATCAGTTAGTTTATGCGGTGGATGATGAGTATTTAACGATTATTGCTTGCCGATACCACTATTCTGATTGGCATCTTCGTTCTGGCTTTGCGGGCAAGAAGGCGATCGCTATCAGATTCGCCATGAAATTTGTAAACTAAAGTATGATTATAGATAAAGTTTTTGTTGGGAATAGCGATGCCTACGACGGGCTGCACCTACGCTCTACCTAGCCTACTATTCTAACTATGACTAAACCAAAAATTCTCCAAGAAGAGCGAGAGTATACTTTTCGCTCTTATTTTGAAATGACATATCCACCAGAGGAAATTTTAGCAGAGTTAGGCTATAAATTAATTCGGTCAAGATTATCACTACCCAAAACTCAAAAAACCCTTGACCGCTTGCCAGATTTACAAGAACGGATAGAAAGAACATTAACACGAGTTAGTTTAACCAGCGAAACCGCGCGTCGGGAAACACTAGTAGCACCCGTTTTATTGGAAGTTGCTACATACTATTGTGATTGTCAGTTACGGATTGAATACCCGCTAGTTGTGAGTAAGTGGTTGAAAGGTAATCTAGATTATTTACTACGTGCAGAACATAATTTATTGGTTGTAGAAGCAAAAAACGACGATTTAACCAGAGGATTTACCCAATTAGCAACAGAATTAATTGCCCTCTCCCAAATTGAAGAACAACAGTTTCAATATGGAGCAGTGACAATTGGTGATGTGTGGAGATTTGGAATGCTGAATGTGAATGCACAGCAAATAATTGAGGATATCACCATTTATTCACTACCTGATGATTTAGAAGCATTAGTTAGGGTTTTAGTGGGAATTATAGAAGATAATTCAGCAAAATGAAAAAAAGACAAACAATTAATAATGGCATTGTACTGCTAGTCTTTGTTCAAGCTCTCGACTCGCAATATGTTGTTCTTGTACACGACTAACCCGAATCGCATCAATCAAACGAGGCATTTGATACAGTTAGGACTTACGCACTAACTAACAATAAATGCCAAATATGAACTAAGTTTAAAAACCACATCTTTCGTAAGGGCACAGCAATGCTCATTGGTGTCAACTTAACGTGAAACCCCCCGTCCGCCAGGAATTGAAATTCCTGGCTAATAGCGAAAGTCCTCTTTATAGGACTGAAAATTACAGTCCATTTCAATGGACTTCAGCTATGAGACCGCCGTTTTAACGGTGG
>JAVRBV020000027.1:0-12940 GCA_034531095.2 Nostoc sp. CreGUA01
CAAAAGTTTGATGGAGTGAAGTTTGAAGTTACTAATTCAATTGTATACCTTCCTCCTTCTTTCTTTTTCCGACTTCTGCCTTCTGCCCTCTGCCTTCTGCCTTGCCCCAACCAAGATCACCAAAAGTTGCCAAGAACCTATGGAGCCATCCTTTGCTAATTTACAGCCTAACTTTGTCTGGTAAAAATGGAGCAGATGCAGATCGTTATCAAGAAAAAGATGTGAGAAATGCTTTACTAGAAATAAAACAAGTCCAGGAAGAAGATAAAGGAGAACACGAATGAAATCAGAATATAGTATTGTAATTCAATGGTCTGATGAAGATAAAAAATACATTGTCAGCTTACCTGAGTTTGGCCCTTATGCACACACTCATGGAAATACCTATGCAGATGCTCTCAATAATGGTGAGGAAGTGCTGGAACTTTTGATTGAAGATTATCAAGCACAAGGAAAAGCACTACCAAAACCTTTGACTGCAAACTTTTCATTTCAGTTTATGTCATCTAATTCCTAAAAACTATAGCTAGGTAATCCGGTAACATCTGTTTGCAGAGCAAATAAATCACCTGAGTGGAAACTTTTGTCAATCTCAGCTTGGCTGAGTCCAACTGAAGCAGTGGTGATGTAAAGTGTTTGCAAATTTTCGCCACCAAAGGTGCAACTTGTTACGAGTGGAACTGGTAGCTTTATCCGCAATATTTCTTCACCCTTAGAAGTGAAACAAATCACGCACCATCCATTCCACATAGCCGACCAAATATTTCCTTGACTATCTATTGTTAACCCATCTGGGTAGAAAGATTCATGACTTAAATCAACAAAAATCTGGCGATTACTAATATTACCTGTTACTGAATTAAAGTCATAAGCATATATTTTTTGTTGAGGAGAATCAGTTAAGTAAAATGTCTTTTGATCGGGACTCCAACCCAAACCATTAGAGATAGTTAATCCTGTTTCCATCACATGTAATGAACCATCAGCATCATAACGATAAAGACTAGCTTCGGGTTTTTCGATAGTAGACATTGAGCCGAACCAAAAGCGACCTTGGGCATCGCATTTACCATCGTTGAGACGATTAGTTGGTAGATTTTTTTCAATTTCTAAAATTGGGTTAACTTCACCTGTATGGGTGTTGAGGAATGCCAGATGATGGCGCAGTGTGATAATTAATTTATTTGTAGCAGTTGTGGCGATCGCACCTACCACATCTCCCACATCAAAAAAGCGATTTTCACCCGTTGTCGGGTCAAATTGATGCACTCGATGGTTAAAAATATCAATCCAGTAAAGCAGCTTTTTAGTAGAGTCCCAGATTGGCCCTTCACCCAAGCGGGCACGAGCATCTAAAATATTATTCAGTGGATATTGTAAAATCTGACTCATTTTTTCAACCAACAATAGTATTTACAGAAACTAATTTCACTAACTTTGAGGTACTTTTCAAAAAACTTTACCTGACTATTAGATAAAATTTTCATCCCTGTTCCAGTAAAAACTAAAGACGCAATTTATCGCGTCTTTCCCAGGTAGAATAATATATTTTTCTTTTGACCAATGATTCCTTGATGTTACAGAGCAAGTAGAATCAATCCAAAATCCCAAATTCAAAATCATAGCAGATTTTGCGAGTTCCTTACTACATCGTATTTGACCGCTACACAGATAAACTCCAAGCATTTCAATTAGTTGCAAATAATTATCAAGAAATAGATAACTAACTCTAGAGTTTGGATGCCAGGAATCCAATTAGGTTTGGGGCTTTGGCAAGGCACTTACGAAGGTATCGATCGCTTATGGTTACATTGGTACGATGAAAGAGGCAATTAGATTTCTACGCAGCTAGAACAAGAAAGACAACGAGCCGAACAGGAAAGACAACGCGCTGAAAAGCTAGCGGCGAAATTACGACAATTGGGCATTAACCCTGATGAAGAGTAATTGGTTGACTGTTGAACGCCAGTTGCTTCAACGGGGGGAACCCCCGTAACGCATTGGCTCCTATTGACTTAGGACTTACGCAAACTCTACGAACTCTTGGCGTTCTTGGCGTCTTGGCGGTTCGATAAATTAAGCGAAGTTAGCTATTTTTGCGTAAGTCCTGTGACTGTCAGCAGTCAACAAATTTCACAATTAAACAGCTTTTAAAATCTCCTCATCTACAGAGAAATCAATCTCAGCTTTATCCCGGCCAGAAGCGAGATAATCATTTTCCAAAGAATCTTGTAATCCAGAAATCAAATCATATTCGGGATGCCAGTTTAATTGTGTTTGGGCTTTATTCACCGAAGCAAAGAAATGTTGCACCCGCATGGGAAAAGCTTTGCGTTTGCCAAAATCAAACTTCTTCGGGTCGTAATGGACAATTTTCACCGCATCCGGTGATTTACCAGCCGCTACGGCGCTAGCACGGGCTAAACCATCAAAAGTGACAAAGCGATCGCCAGAAATGTTATAAATCTGTCTTACTGCTTGTTCATTGCCCAAAACTTGGGTCATGGCCTGGGCTAAATCTTTGACATGACCTAACTGAGTGATATGCAACCCATTTCCAGGGATCGGAACGGGGCGATCGCGCACAATTCTATCAAAAAACCAGCTTTCTAAGTCATTATAATTACGCGGCCCGTAAATATAAGTAGGACGAATGGAAGTAAAAGGTAATCCCTGTTGAGTCAGGTAAGCTTCAGTTTCATGCTTACCCAGGTGGCGACTTTCGGGATCTACTGCATCGCCTTCAACATGGGGAAGTTGGTCAGATTTGAGATACACCCCCGCCGAACTCATGTATACAAAATGTTGCACCCGGTCTTGAAAAATCTCTGCAAGTGGTTGAGTGTCAGTGAGTTCTCGTCCATTATTGTCGAAAATGACATCAAAATTTTCTTGTGATAATTTTGCTTTTAATTGGGTAGTATCAGTGCGATCGCCTATAATTTGTCCTACTCCCTGTAAAGAAGGTGTCGGCCGATTTCCACGATTAAACAGCACCACCTCATGTCCTTGTTCCACCAGTAATTGAGTCAAATAGACACCAATGAACCGAGTACCACCCATAATTAAAATTCGCATACCTTTCCCATTCCTACGTCAGTTTTCTTTCAGCGACTGGGGACTCAGGGAGATGGGGAGATAGGGAGGTAGGGAGATGAGGGGGAAGAGGATAAAGGGACAACGAGACAAGGGGAAAGATTTGTTGCAAGTTCTCACCAAGTCTCCCTCATCTCCCTCATCTCCCTCATCTCCCCATGCCCAATGCCCAATGCCCAATGCCCAATGCCCAATGCCCCAATTTGAGGTTATCAGGTTGCAGCATCCATCTGGAACCTGTCAGAGAAAGATTGCGTCCCATGTGCTAATCTGGGCGCTTCCCATTAGCTAATCACAACGGGAAACTTTTCAGTCGGAGTCTAAGAAAACTATCTTCAATTTTGAATTTTGAATTTTGAATTTTGAATTGTTTAGCTGTGCCCTTGAAATATGCTCTGGTTCATGAGTGGTTGACACCCAAAGCCACAGGTGGTTCAGAACTCGTTGTACGGGAAATTTTGAATCACATTGATGCTGATTTGTATGCCCTCATCGATTTTGAATCCATTAACCCTGAAAGCTATTTATACAAACGTCAAATTGGCAAGACGTTTCTTCAGCACTTTCCCTATGCCCGTAACGGCATACAAAAGTACTTGCCTTTGTGGCCTTTGGCAATTGAACAAATGGATTTGCGGCACTATGACGTGATTCTGTCTTCATCCCATGCTGTTGCCAAGGGAATCCTTACCACTCCAGATCAGTTGCATATTTGCTACTGTCACAGCCCCATGCGCTACGCTTGGGACTTGACTTTTGATTATCTGCACCAAAGCAAACTGGGTAATGGTTTACCTGGGTGGGTGACCCGATATTTATTACATCGTTTGCGCCAGTGGGATGTTTTGAGTGCCAATCGTGTTGATTACTTCATCGCTAACTCCCAGCACACAGCTAGGCGCATTTGGCGTTGCTATCGGCGAGAAGCTACAGTGATTTACCCACCCGTGAATATTACCGAATTTCCATTTTTTCAGGAAAAAGAGGATTTTTACCTCACAGTTTCCCGACTTGTGAGTTACAAGCAAGTATCGTTGATTATCAAAGCTTTTAATCAACTAAAACGACCGTTAGTAGTAATTGGTACAGGAGATGAAATGCAAAAAATTCGTGAGATGGCAAACTCAAATATAGAAATACTCGGATGGCAACCCGATAATGTGGTAAAAAAATATATGGCTAGGGCTAAGGCGTTTGTGTATGCGGCTTGTGAAGATTTTGGTATTGCCTTAGTGGAGGCACAAGCCTGTGGTACCCCAGTCATTGCCTATGGTGCTGGGGGCGCTCTAGAAACAGTGCGAGATATTCGCTCTCATGTGGATACAGGAACAGGTATATTCTTCAGGACACAAACAGAGGCAGCTTTAGTGGAGGCAGTAGAAAAATTTGAAGTCTATCAGGGTTCGTTCAATTCTGAGTATATGCGATCGCACGCCGCGCAATTTTCGCCGCAAGTCTTTGCAGATCGTTATCTAGATTTTGTAAACAAGTGCAACGAAAAAAGACCTTTTTGGAATAATAGTCTTGGTTAAGAGACTTATTTTTTTAGGCTTTTGGCAATTTACCCCCAGAAGCATCTCATTTTGGCTTTAAGATTGGGACTATGTGTGGTGTGGATTATTAAGGAGTATGATGACTGCCCAGAGCTCACTCCTCTCCGGCAAGCGAGGTGTACGGCAAGACACTAGTACAGTACGGCGTACTCTCCTAAAACGCGGTCAAAAAACAAAGACGCCTAGAGTTAAACCTCAAGGTTTATCTTTTCAGGGTTTAAACGGAGAGTTTGCCAAGCGACTGTTCGATATAGTGTTTTCGCTGTCAGTGTTGATTTTATTTTTCCCTGTCTACTTAATCTTGGCCTTGTTGATTGCTTTGAGTTCAGAAGGCCCGATTTTTTATGTTCAAGAACGGGTGGGGAAAAATTACAAACCTTTTAACTGTATTAAATTCCGAACAATGGTCAGCAATGCGGACGAAATCCTCGTGCAAATGATGGAAACATCGCCCCAGTTGCGACAAGAATTTGAGAGCAGTTTTAAGCTCAAACAAGACCCGCGGATTACTAAAATTGGTCGATTTTTGCGAATTACTAGCCTAGACGAATTTCCCCAGTTTTGGAACGTTTTGAAAGGGGATATGAGTGTAGTCGGCCCTCGCCCACTAGTAGCAGAAGAACTACCAAAATACGGGTGTCATATTGATGAAATTTTAACAATCCGTCCAGGAATTACTGGCTTATGGCAGGTATCTGGGCGTAATGACATTCCCTACCCTCGGCGAGTCCAAATAGACCTGCATTACGTAAAATTTAGGAATTTTTGGCTTGATTTATGGATCATCTTAAAAACTGTTGATGTGGTAATTTTGCCTAAAAATAACGGAGCATACTGAGTAATTACTTAGGGCTGCTTCTGGGGGCGGTCAATGCCCCTAAGTACTAATTTTTAGTGTAAGATAAACAGCTACAAAAAAGTGGTTAAATAATCCATTTGCAAAAATCTTCACAACAAATGAATTGGCTGTAGGAGCTTACAGTCGTAAGCTTCTACCTATTCATCTGTAACCTTCTTATTTCAACGTGGTATAGCATTTGCCAGTCAGGTGAGAGCTAGCGAACTCAAGTAACTTTATTGAGTCTTTACAAAAATCATATATATTATAAAAATTTTACAAATAAAAATGGTAGTATACCTATAAATACTTATTAAAAAACGTTGAACTTCTGAAACTAAGACTTAGTTGTTAAATCAATTGTTCTTAAGTAAATTTATTTACTTAAAAGTTACATTATCGATTGGAACTAGTAGGTTTACTATTAGGCAATTCAGCAATTACCTGCTAGGTTGTATCAGATAGGCTGTAACATTTTAATCAAAGACGATAAGGGATAGTTGAGCATGACGCAAAAAAAGCGAGCGTTAATCACTGGTATTACCGGTCAAGATGGTTCATACCTGAGCGAATACTTGCTAGAACAAGGCTATGAAGTTCATGGGATAATTCGGCGGACATCCACCTTCAACACAGACCGCATCGATCACATCTACGAAGACCCACACAAAGAAGGCGTGCAATTATTCCTGCACTACGGAGACTTGACCGACGGAACAACACTGCGACGCATCTTAGAAGAAGTCCAACCAGTAGAAATATACAACCTCGGCGCTCAATCCCACGTCAGAGTCAGCTTTGACTCACCAGAATACACCGTAGATGCAGTAGGAATGGGGACACTGCGTTTATTAGAAGCAATTCGAGACTACCAACGGCGTACCGGCATCCAAGTGCGGTTTTACCAAGCGGGTTCATCAGAAATGTACGGATTAGTACAAGCAATCCCCCAAAGTGAAACGACACCATTTTATCCCCGTAGTCCTTACGCCTGCGCTAAAGTATACGCCCACTGGCAAACAATCAATTATCGTGAATCTTACAACATATTTGCTTGCAACGGTATACTTTTTAACCACGAATCACCACGTCGTGGAGAAACCTTCGTTACCCGTAAAATCACGATGGCAGTAGCCAACATCGTCGCCAAAAAGCAGAAAAAGCTTTACATGGGAAATCTCGACGCCAAACGAGATTGGGGCTATGCCAAAGATTACGTTAAAGCAATGTGGTTGATGTTGCAGCAAGACCAACCAGACGATTACGTGATTTCAACCGGCGAAACCCACTCAGTGCGCGAGTTTCTCGAACTGGCATTTAACTATGTCAATCTCAATTGGCAAGATTATGTCGAATTTGACGAACGTTATCTGCGTCCTGCGGAAGTAGAATTGTTGATTGGTGATTCAGGCAAAGCACGACAAAAGTTAGGCTGGAGTCCATCAGTCACCTTTGAACAACTAGTTTCCTTAATGGTAGAAGCAGACCTACAAGCCTTGGGTTACACCTCACCCAATGGCAATGGTTCGCAATTTCCCCATGATGTTGCTACTCTTCGTCAAGAACTCGGCGCTTTACACTTCTGATTTGCGACCACAGAGGATAAAAATATGACCGCCTTAGAACTAAAAAATAAACGCATTCTTGTCACTGGTGGGTCAGGGTTTCTCGGTCGTCAGGTGATAGCTCAACTGTGTCAAGCAGGTGCCGAGGGTGAGAAGATTACAGTGGTGCGATCGCGTGATTGCGATTTGCGAGTTTGGGAAAATTGCCAACGTGCAGTTGACCAACAAGACATCATTATCCATTTAGCAGCTCATGTTGGTGGTATCGGTCTTAACCAGCAAAAACCCGCAGAGTTATTCTACGATAACTTGATTATGGGAAGCCAGCTAATTCATGCTGCATATCAAGCGGGGGTAGAAAAATTCGTTTGTATTGGTACTATCTGCGCTTATCCGAAATTTACTCCCGTACCATTCAAAGAAGATGACTTATGGAATGGTTATCCAGAGGAAACTAACGCACCTTACGGAATTGCGAAAAAAGCGCTTTTAGTGCAATTGCAAGCTTACCGCCAGCAGTATGGTTTTAATGGTATTTACTTGCTACCTGTGAATTTGTATGGGCCGGAAGATAATTTTGACCCCGGAAGTTCTCATGTGATTCCGGCGTTAATTCGGAAAGTTCACGAAGCCCAAATTCAAGAACAAAAGCAACTACTAGTTTGGGGTGATGGTAGTCCCACGCGCGAGTTTCTGTATTCACAAGATGCAGCGCGGGGGATTGTGATGGGTACCCAATTCTATAACGAATCAGAACCAGTAAATTTAGGAACGGGTGATGAAATTTCGATTCTTGATTTAGTGACTTTGATTTGCCAATTAATGGAGTTTAAGGGTGAGATTGTTTGGCAAACTGATAAGCCAAATGGTCAACCTAGACGCCGTTTAGATACTGAACGTGCTAAGCTTGCTTTTAATTTCACTGCTCAAGTTACCTTTGAGCAGGGGCTAAAGAATACCATTGAGTGGTATCGTCAACACGCCACATAAGCTGAGGGTGGGCAATGCCCACCTGAGATTTTTTGAGAAAAATTTAGTGGTACTTTTTGCCTTCTTGATTAAAAAGAATATTTTCTTTAAAATCAAACTTGAGAAAAACGTAAACTAACTTTAGCCAAGCAAGTATCCTTGTTTTCTTCTCTACCTAACTTACAATTAAAACCCACAATGCTGTTTAACAAGTAAGTTTTTGAATGTGGACACAGTTAATCATCAACTAAATAAAGCACAATTACGGCGTAACTTACTCAAAAAACGGCAATCAATGTGCGTTGGTGACTGGAGAGAAAAAAGCGATCGCATTTGCTTTCATTTACAAAACTCTACTTTGTTTAACCAAGCAAAAACAATACTCGCTTATTTTAGCTTTCGCCAAGAACCTGACCTCAGTCCATTATTTATAAACACCAAATACCGTTGGGGATTTCCTCGCTGCGTTAATCAATCCCTATCTTGGCATATTTGGCACACTAATGATTCTGTGCAGAGTGGCGCTTATGGCATTATTGAACCCCATCCCGACGCACCAACCTTAGATCCGACGGAAGTAGATTTGATTCTCACTCCCAGCGTAGCTTGCGATTATCAAGGATATCGCCTGGGTTATGGCGCCGGATATTACGATCGCCTACTCAGTTCTCCAGAGTGGTTAACAAAGCCCACTATCGGAATTGTATTTGATTTTGCCTATTTACCCCAGCTACCTATCGAACCTTGGGATAAACCGTTAAAAAATATCTTAACTGAAACTGGGTTGACTCACGCAAACTAAAGGTTGAGGATGATGAAGAAACATCATCAAATCTTTTCCATGAGTAATCCAACAGCATCTACCACTGACCAAGAAGCTATGATCGACCAGATTGTAGCAACTAGTCTCCAAGCTCAACAACAAACAGGCCCAGACCTGCGCCAAATTCATAGCAAAAGCCACGGCCTGCTATGGGGAGAGTTTATTGTTGAACCCAATCTTCCTGAAAATCTAAAAGTAGGTTTGTTCAAAACGCCCCAAACCTATCCTGCTTGGATTCGTTTTTCTAATGGTGGTGCGCCTGAAAAGCGTGGGAAATTTCGCTCCGATAGCCAACCTGATGTTCGCGGTATCGCCATCAAGGTGATGAATGTAGAGGGGCAAAAAGTATTGGATGATGAGGAAAAAACTCAAGATTTTATCCTCAACAATTATCCTACTTTCTTTACCAAAGACATTCATGATTACGCTGATATCTTTAAAGCAGGTAGCGGACAACTCACTGAAGAACGCTTACAGGAACTTGGTTACGCCTTTGCTTTGTTACAAAAAATTACTAGTAAGAACGTAGGCAACCCACTTTTGATTCAATATTGGAGCATGGCTCCATTTAAATTTGGCGATAAAATTGTCAAATTGTCTGTAAAGTCTCAACAGATTGAACAGCCTCCAGAAAAACTTCCAGAATCCGAAAACTACCTCCGGGAAGCAATACTCAACCTGTTGACGGTAGAAGGTCGAGAAGTATCTTTTGATTTCCTAGTTCAGTTTTATGTAGATGATGACAAAACGCCAATTGAAGACCACGTTAAAGAATGGCAAGAAGCAGATTCACCATTTATTAAAGTTGCAACTGTCCGCATTCCCAGTCAGAAATTTGACTTTGAAGAACGCAAACGTTTAGATGAAGGTATATTGTTTAGCCCTTGGCATACACTCCTAGAACATGAGCCTGTTGGTAGTGTGAATCTTTCCCGCAAGAAGCTTTATAGCGAACTTGCAAAATATCGACGAGAACAAATTGCCAAACGCCTACGGGAACCACAACCTTATGCAGAGGTTGGAGATTCACCAGTATAATTTGATTTCAAACTGTAGAATGATACAGCAGAATTCAGGAGTCAGAATTCAGAATTCAGAAAGAATTGGAGATGTAGTTGTCGCGCGGTGCAACGCACCTTGAATTGTTGACGGTGCGTTAGCCTACGGCATAACGCACCCTACTAACTTTTTATTTTTATTCAACCAGATTTTTGATGATAGGTTACGATAAAATTAATCAAACTTTTAATTAAATCCATGTCTGACTCAGTTCAATATGTTACTAATGCACAGGGAGAAAAAGTTGGTGTACTGTTAGATTTAGAAACTTACCAACAGCTAACCAATTTATCTATAGATTCTGAATTATTGATTGGTTTAAGTAAAGAAGAGTTGCAAGCTTTAGCAGAAAGTTACTTATTTCCCAAAGTTCAGATCCAATTACAAGACTTATTAAATAAAAATTCTGAAAATCATTTATCAAACGAAGAAACTGAGATTTTAGACAGATTATTGGCACAGGTTGACCAGTTAAATATTCTGAAAACTAGAGCCAGATACACGTTAAATATTTTTCAAAATAAGCAACAAGTCACGTGAGTGCTTACATTCCTATTGAATTACAAAGGAAAATTCGTAATTATTTTTCTGATTGTTGTGCTTACTGTCGCACTGCTGAAGCCTTAACAGTCACTAATTTTGAATTTGAGCATATCATTCCCTTATCTGCTAGTGGAGAAACTGTATTTGAAAATCTCTGCTTGGCTTGTCCATCTTGCAATCGTTATAAAGGAACTCGTCAAACAGCAATTGACCCCAATACTCAGGATGAAGTTAAATTATTTAATCCACAACAGCAATTGTGGACAGACAATTTTACTTGGAGTGAAGACGCTACAGAAATTGTAGGACTTACAAGTATTGGGAGAGCAACAATTTATGCTTTAAAAATGAATCGTCTGCAATTAACTCGTGTGCGTAAAATGTGGGTGAAAATGGGTGAGCATCCACCAAATATTTGAGCAAGTGCAAAATATTTAAGAATTCAGAAAGTTATTAATCAAATGTTGAACTCGAAAAAATCACGATCGCAAACTCTGTTAACATATGCGCTATTGGGAGCGATCGCCCTGGTGATGCTGTTTCCTTTGCTGTGGCTAATCAGTACAGCTTTAAAATCACCTACGGAAAATATTTTGCAGTCACCGCCACAATTGTTGCCTGCGTCGCCGACACTGGATAACTTTTCTCGTGTTTGGCAATCTTTACCTTTTGGACAATATTTATATAACAGCACCTTGGTTTCAGTGCTGACTGTTGGTTTAAATCTGCTATTTTGCGCTTTAGCTGCCTATCCCTTGGCAAGGTTGTCATTTGTCGGGCGAGACTGGATTTTTGTAGCCATTGTCTCTACAATTATGATTCCCTTCCAGATTGTGATGATTCCTCTCTACATTTTGACAGTCCAGTTGGGTTTGAGAAATACTTATTTAGGGATGATTTTTCCGAGCTTAGCTTCGGCATTTGGGATTTTTCTCTTGCGCCAAGCCTTCATGAGCGTTCCCAAAGAAATAGAAGAAGCTGCCCGTATGGATGGCAGCTCGGAGTTAGGTTTGTGGTGGTATGTGATGTTACCAGCAATTCGCCCAGCATTAGTAACTTTAGCTATTTTTGTATTTATTGGTGCCTGGAGTGACTTTTTGTGGCCTTTAATTGTCATCCAAGACGAAAATTTATACACCCTTCCCTTGGGAGTAGCCAAGCTAGCAGGTACATTTTCCCTTGATTGGCGCTTGGTAGCAGCCGGTTCTGTAATTGCGATCGCCCCAGTATTATTACTATTTTTGTTTTTACAACGTTACATAGTACCCACGGAAACTGGTAGTGGGGTTAAGGGATGAGGGGGATGAGGGAGATGGGGGGAGAAAGAATAATCAATGCCCCATGCCCAATGCCCCATGCCCCATGCCCAATTCAATAAGCACCAGTCTTTTTCAAAACTACCCAAATTGTTTTCATAATTAGACTCAAGTCGTAAGTTACAGACCACTTACGTTGATAATCTATGTCCATCTTGACAATGGTTTCAAAGTCTGTGATGCTTGAACGACCATTGGCCTGCCATTCTCCAGTAATGCCTGGTTTGACTCGCAATCTATCCCAGTGGTGTGGATCGTAATTCTTGACTTCATCAGGAGTCGGTGGACGAGTGCCAACTAAACTCATATCCCCTAGCAAAACATTCCAAAACTGGGGAAATTCGTCTAAGCTAGTACGGCGCAAAAATTTGCCCACAGGAGTAATTCGAGGATCGTCAACAGATTTAAAGATGTGACCTTTGGCTTGGTTATCAACTAAATGCTTGAGTTTATCGGCATCCATAACCATAGAACGGAATTTCCATATCCGGAAGGGTTTTCCATTCAAACCGCAGCGAATTTGAGAATAAAATATTGGGTTTGGATCGTGAGTTAAGGTAACAATTGCTACAGGAATAGCGACCACAAATGTAATAATCAGCCCGACAATGGCTCCAATAATATCAATTAATCGTTTTGCAAAGCTTACAGTTGAAGGATGTGAGGGCTGTTGCGAGCAATCAACAGAATAAAAATAAATCACAATAGCTAAATTATTTTATCTACAACAGGAATTTTTGCATCAGTAGTGTATGCATAGACATAATTTTTATAGGATTTTTAATGTTTTTGTTTTCACTACTGAGTAGTAATATACACAAAAGCACCAGTAGAAAAAAACTGAAGACTTAAAGTTTACAAAATCTTTCAATTAACCAGGGTAATTGTAAAATTACAGTATTTTAATCTAAAAAACCTTAAGAAAATGCTATAATTACTATCCATAAATTATTACTCATAAGCTGGCTGTTCTTACAGCAGTTTTCATATATTTGAACCACATCTGTCGTCAGGGCACAGCATTGCTCATTAGTGTAAACTTAAGCTAGAAATGGCTTATCTGTTGGCTTCCTCACCCGCCTAGAACTAAAGTTCAAGGCTAATAGCTAAAGTCTACTGAAGTAGACTAAAAATTTTTGGCTATAGTAGCTGCCCAGATCCCCGACTTCTTGAAGAAG